>RGQD01000129.1 GCA_010030205.1 Betaproteobacteria bacterium | reverse complement strand
TCGATGACGCTGCTGTTCAGCGCTGCGGTGGCCGCTGTCAGCGTGGCGGCCAAGTTGCCGGCGCCAGGCTTGGTGCTGATGTTGGTGGGCAGCTTCGGCCTGCTGTACGCCGTCAACAAGCTGCAGAACAGCGCCTGGGCGCTGCCGGCGGTGTTCGCGCTGACGGGATTCCTGGGCTACACGCTGGGGCCGGTGCTGTCCAAGTCGCTGGCGCTGCCAGGCGGCGCGCAAGTGGTCACGCTGGCGCTGGCGGCCACCGGCGCGACCTTTCTGTCGCTGTCGGCCTGGGTGCTGACGAGCAAGCGCGATTACAGCTTCATGGGCGGCTTCTTGTTCGCCGGCATGGTGGTGGCCCTGCTGGCCGGTCTGGGCGCGGTGTTCTTTCAGATGCCGGCACTCGGCCTGGCGGTCTCAGCGATGGTCGCGCTGCTGTCGGCTGGCCTGATCCTGTTCGAGACCAGCCGCATCGTCAACGGCGGCGAAACCAACTATGTGCTCGCCACGGTCGGCCTGTACTTGTCGATCTTCAACCTGTTCACCAGCCTGTTGGCGCTGTTCGGCTTCGGCGGGTCGGACGACTAAACCGATCACCAACGCCCAAAGGCCGATCTCACCCTCCGAGGTAAAGGCCAAGAGGTGAATCGTCGCCGACGGCAGTTGATCGTCCGCGCCCGCTTGTCGCTGCGGTGTTGCGCAGCCTCGCCGGGCTGGACAACGAAACCGTGAACGCCTTGTTGGCGCGCTGACCGCTTGCGGCGGCTACGCATCGTGGCCGTGGTCGGACACAATATAGAGCATGGTTGAACCAATGGTATACGGTATACTTAAATACCTTTATCGACAATATCAGCCATGTCCATCAAACGCCAGGCCTGCATCGCAGGCGCTTTCGAGCACCCCACCCGCAAAGCCCCCGACAAGACGGTGGCGCAATTGCACGCCGAGTGCGCCCGTGGCGCCTTGGAGGACGCCGGTCTGACGCTGCAAGACGTCGACGGTTACTTCTGCGCGAGTGATGCCCCCGGCCTGGGTGGGATCAACATGGCCGACTACCTGGGACTGAAGCTCAAGCATGTCGACAGCACCGACACCGGCGGTTCATCCTATTTGCTCCATGTGGCGCATGCCGCGCAGGCGATCGCCACGGGCAAGTGCAATGTCGCGTTGATCACGCTCGCGGGCCGACCGCGCAGCGAGGGTTCGAGCGGTGTGGCCCCGCGAGTGGCCATCCCGGGCACGCCCGACGTGCCCTGGGAATTGCCTTATGGCCCGGTGACCGTCAACATGTACGCACTGGTGGCTGCGCGCCACATGTACGAGTACGGCACGACCGCCGAGCAACTGGCCTGGATCAAGGTCGCCGCCTCTCACCATGCCCAGCACAACCCGCACGCGATGTTGCGAGATGTGGTGACAGTCGAGGATGTGCTCGCTTCGCCGATGATCTCCGACCCGCTGCGCAAGCTCGACTGCTGCGTGGTCAGCGACGGCGGCGGTGCGCTGCTGGTCGTGCGGCCCGAGATTGCGCGTGCGCTCAAGCGCCCGGTGGTCAACCTGCTCGGATCGGGCGAATTCATCAAAGGCCAGCTCGGCGGCAAGGTCGACCTGAGCTGGTCGGGCGCTGCGGTCTCGGGTCCGATTGCCTTTGCCGAAGCCGGCGTCAAGCCCTCAGACATCCAGTACGCCTCGATCTACGACAGCTTCACGATCACGGTGCTGATGCAGCTCGAAGACCTGGGCTTTTGCAAGAAGGGAGAAGGCGGACGCTTCGTGGCCGACGGCAACCTGATCTCGGGCGTCGGCAAGCTGCCTTTCAACACCGACGGCGGCGGCCTGTGCAACAACCACCCGGCCAACCGCGGCGGCATCACCAAGGTGATCGAAGCGGTGCGCCAACTGCGCGGCGAAGCCCATGCCAAGGTCCAGGTGCCCAACTGCACGCTCGCGCTCGCTCAGGGCACGGGCGGCCTGCTCGGCTCGCGCCATGGCAGCGCCACCTTGATCATGGAAAGGGAGTGACAACATGACCACGATGCACCAAGACCGCCCGATCTCCCTGCCGGCGAGTGATCCGGCCACCGAAACCTACTGGAACGCTGCCAAGCAAGGTGTGCTGCGCCTGCGTCGCTGCACCGCCTGCCGCGAGCCGCACTGGTACCCCCGGCCGCTGTGTCCGTTCTGCCTGGCCGACACCGAGTGGATAGACGCCAGCGGCACCGGCACGATTTACAGCGTCAGCGTGACGCGGCGCGCCGGGCCCATCCCCTACGCCATCGCCTACGTGACGCTGGACGAAGGTGTGACGATGCTGACCAACATCGTCGACTGCGACCTCGACAGCTTGCGCATCGGCCAGCGTGTGAAGGTCTGCTTCAAATCCGTCGACGGCGGCACGCTGCCGATGTTCACGCCAGCCTGATCACCGCGCGCCGCCAGCTGGTCGGGGGCGCCGCCCATGGCTGGCGCCCCTGAGTTCTAGACTCATGCCGAACTTCAGGGTGCGTCAGCATCCAGTTGTCTGTGCGCTTGGCGGCCCTGTCCAGCCTGATGCGGGCCGCTGCAAACAGGGCTCACCAAGCGGCAGCACTGGGTTTGGAAATCATCTGCGGGATCGACGGCGCGCCCTCGGTGACCAGAGCGAAACCGGCAGCGTTCAAACGTGACAACAACTGGATGGCATTCATGAGCACAGCACCCGATGCAAGCGAACTCAGCCGCCTGCTGCAACAGCGCTACAGCTGCCGCGGCTTCCTGGCTGAAGCCGTGCCTAAAGCGACGCTGGAGCGCATCGTGACATTGGCCCAACGCACCGCCTCCTGGTGCAACGCACAGCCGTGGCGCGTTCACATCACCTCGGGCGACGCCACCCATCGATTTCGCGACCTGATGCTCGCGCCCGCGCAGGACGGCGAGCCGGCCGCCGACTTCCCTTGGCCTCGCGAGTACCAAGGCGTCTACCAGGAGCGTCGGCGCGAATGCGGCCTGGCGCTGTACGACAGCGTCGGCATTGCACGCGGCGACCGCGAGGCTTCGGCGCGCCAGTCACGCGAGAACTTCAGGTTGTTCGGCGCCCCGCACGTGGCGATGATCACGACGGACGAAGCACTGGGCGTCTACGGCGCGGTCGACTGCGGCGCCTACGTCGCCAACTTCATGCTGGCCGCCACCGCCGTGGGCGTGGCCACCATCGCCCAGGCGGCGCTGGCTTCACGGCCGCAGCGCGTGCGCGATTTCTTCGCACTGGCGCCGGGCCGGCGCGTCGTGTGCGGCATCTCTCTGGGCTTCGAAGACACGGCACATCCCGCCAACGGCTTTCGAACCCGGCGCGCCGAACTGCCGGCGACGGTGGACTGGGTCGACTGAGCATCTGCACGATCCCTGGCGCTGGCAGTCGCCGGCGATCTGGACAGGACCTCTGTCGCGCGGTACCGATCAACCGTGGGCCATCCCCGCCAAGCGCCGGTAGGTCAGCATGCGCCCCTTGTAGGCAGGCAAGTTGGCATCGCGCAAAGCCAGTGAATCGCTCAGCCGTTCCTCCTGAAGCCCAAAACCCAGGCCAGCCATCTGACGGTTGAATGCCGACCGGTTGCCACGGTCTGGATCGATGATCCAGACCTCGGCGCCCACAGCCGCGTGGGTGTCGATAAAGCCAGCCAGGTAGCCACCGGCATCGCGCTCGTACAGCAGATCGCTGCCGATGATCAGGTCGAACAAGCCATCCACCGGTGCAACTGCCAACACCTGGGATGTCAGCGACGCCCGAGGCGCCCCCCATTGGCCGTGCCGGTACTTCATCGGCAGCAGACCGTTCAGACGAAGATTCTCCAGCAGGAATGTACCGGCCAGCGGATGACAGTCGCTGGCCGTGACATCGGCGCCGCGCCTATGTCCCACCAGGCTGGCCAGTGCCAGCCCACAACCGATCTCCAGGATCCGGTCGCCAGCAGTCACTGGACGCAACGCCAGACGCGCCGCCAAGTGAGCACCAGACGGCCACAACAAACCAAACAGCGGCCAAGCGGCCGAAGAGATACCCAGCCGGTCGGCGTGACCCAATGGATCGGCATACTGCTGCCGATCGAGCAGCGAGCGAATCAACAGGTCGGCAACGCCTGCCACGGCGATGGATTCTTGCTTGGTCTGGTAGCCGGGCATCGCAGGTTTGCGAAGCCCAAGCGGGCAGCTTCTAAAGCTGTGGAGATCGGCGAGTATGAGGCCGGACCGCAGCTTGCGACTTGGCCTGGCCCGCCGCGCCCGCCAGTCGGCGAGCGTCGAGACCCATACCGCTCACATCAGCACGATGTCGTAGTGCTCCGGGCTGAACGACGGCTCGGTCGACAACGAGATCGGCTTGCCGATGAAGTCGCTCAAGCCTGCCAGGTGCTGGCTCTCCTCGTCGAGCAGCATCTCGACCACCGCTGCACTGGCGATCACCCGAAATTCCCTGGGGTTGAACTGGCGCGCCTCGCGCAGGATTTCGCGCAGCACGTCGTAGCAGACGCTGCGTGCGGTCTTGACCTGACCGCGGCCCTCGCAGGTCGGGCAAGGCTGGCACAGCATGTGGGCCAGGCTCTCGCGCGTTCTCTTGCGGGTCATCTCGACCAGACCCAGGCCGGTGAAGCCACTGACCGTGACCTTGGTGCGATCGCGCGCGAGTTGCTTTCTGAACTCAGCCAGCACCGCAGTCTGGTGTTCATCGCGAACCATGTCGATGAAGTCGACGATGATGATGCCACCCAGGTTGCGCAGCCGCAGTTGGCGCGCAATCGCACCGGCTGACTCGAGGTTGGTCTTGAAGATCGTTTCATCGAAGTTGCGTGCACCGACAAAGCCGCCGGTGTTCACGTCGACCGTGGTCAGGGCTTCGGTCTGGTCGATGATCAAGTAGCCACCGCTCTTGAGGTCAACGCGACGAGCCAGCGCCCGAGCGATCTCCTCCTCGATGCCGAACAGATCAAAGATCGGCCGTTCGCCCTGGTAGCGCTCAAGCTTGGACGCCGATGATGGTGTATAGGATTCACCAAACGCCTTCAGGTCGTCGAACTGCAGCTTGCTGTCGATGCGGATCGTCTGGGTGCCGTCATTGACCATGTCGCGCAGCACGCGCTGCGCCAGGTTCAAGTCCTCATGCAGCATGCTGCCAGGCGGCCTGGACAGGCCGTTGGCGCGGATCGAGGCCCAGGCCTTGCGCAGGTAGGCAATGTCATCAGCGAGCTCAGCATCGCTGGCGTCCTCGGCATTGGTGCGCAAGATGAAGCCGCCCGGCGAACTGCCATCGGTCGTGGCAGTGAGCGACTGCATGCGGCTGCGCAGCTGCTCACGCGCTTCGACCGAGCCTATCTTCTGCGAGATGCCGATGTGGGTGTCCTGCGGCAAGAAGACCAACAGGCGCCCGGCAATGCTGATCTGCGTCGACAGCCTGGCGCCCTTGCTGCCGATCGGGTCCTTGATCACCTGCACCATCAGGGTCTGACCTTCGAACACCTGGCGCTCGATCGGCACCTGCACCGTCACATCGTGCTTGTGGTGGCCGCCGCCGTGCAAGTCGGCAACATGCAAAAAGGCCGCGCGCTCAAGCCCGACCTCGATGAAAGCGCTCTGCATGCCCGGCAGCACCCGCGCGACCTTGCCGAGGTAGACGTTGCCGACCAAGCCGCGCTCGAGCGCACGCTCGATATGCAAGTCCTGCACCGCGCCGTTTTCGATGAGGGCAACCCGGGTTTCCTGCGGGGTCCAGTTGATCAGGATGTCATGCATGCGCGGTGAGCTCCGGTGGCGGCGCGCCGCAATGCAAGAAACTCACGCGAGCCTGTCGCAGCAACTGCGCTGTCTCGAAAAGGGGCAAACCCATGATACGGCCGCCCAACTGCGTCGACCGTTGCCCACAGCCACGGCGGTCAGCACACGGTGGCTGTGGCCAGACAGCGACGACAGCATCGCACGCGCTTGGTCAGCATCGGCCGGCTTGCCCAGAATTCGTCGGCCCAGCGCAACCGTCGTGTCAGCGCACAGGATGGGCGCGTTGGGCAGGCCGCGGCGCTTGAGCCGAGCGCGCGCAGCCTTGAGTTTGAGCGCTGTGACGCGCTGCACATAGTCGGCCGGCAACTCGCCCGGCAATGTGGCCTCGAGTGACTCAGCGTCTTCTTGCTCATCTGGCAGCAACAGTTCATGGCGAACGCCGAGTTGGTGCAGCAGTTGGCGCCGACGCGGGCTTTGCGAGGCGAGGTAGATGAAGTCGGACAAGTTCACTCCTGTTGCTCACCCAGCAGATTCATTCCCGGTGATAGGGGTGGCCAGCGGTGACGCTCCAGGCCCGGTACAGCGCTTCAGCCAGCAGCACCCGGACCAAAGCATGGGGCAGTGTCAGGTCGGACAGCCTCAGGGTTTCGTCGGCCGTGGCCTTGAGGGCCGGATCCAGCCCGTCCGGACCACCTACCAGCAGCACCACGTCGCGCCCGTCACCCAGCCAGAAGCGCAGCCGCTCGGCCAACTGCGGCGTCGTCAAGCGGCTGCCGTGCTCGTCGAGCACGACCCGCCTCGCGCCTTTGGGGCAAGCCAGTTCCAGGCGCTGCGCCTCGGCGGCCATCAGCTGCGTCGGCGTTCTGGCACTGGTCCGCGCTTCGGCCTTGACGGCCTTGAGCTCCAGGCGCATCTCAGGCGGGAAGCGCTTGGCGAAGTCCTCGTAAGCGGCCTGGCTCCAGGCCGGCTGCCGCTGGCCGACGGCCGCCAAGACCAGACGCATGGTCAGCGATCAAGCGCGCGCAGGCTTGCGGGGCGCTGTCTTGCGCGCCGCCGGTGTCGCCTTGTCGCGCGATGGCGACTTGGCTGTCGTCGCGGTGGCCGTCTTGCGGACAAAAGGCTTGACCACGATGGTCTTGCTTGCAGGCACGACAGCCTTGCGGGCCGGCGCCTTCTTGGCTGGAAGTTTCGCGACCGCCGCGGCGGCGCGCGCCGCATTGCCACCGGCACGGCCTGCGCCAGTGGTCTTGACCACGTCCTGCTTGGCGACAGCCTTTTTGGCAGGCAGCTTGCGGGCGCTGACCAGTTTGACGGGTGCGATCTTGGCCGCAACTTTCTTGGCCGGCGCTCGCTTGGCCGGCGCACGTTTGACGGGCACTTTCTTGGCTGCAGGCTTGCGTTTGACCGTCGGCTCTTCCTCCTCGGGCTCCGAGGCCTTGACCAAACCTCGCGGCGCGTCGCTACCGATCTTCATCCTGACCGGTTTGCCGCCCCAGATCTCTTCCAGCCGGTAGTACTCACGGATCGCCGGTTGCATGACATGCACCACCGCAGCACCGCAGTCGACGATGATCCACTCGCCGTTCTCGCCGCCTTCCGTCGCGAGAACCGGAAAGCCGGCCGCCCGAACTGCCGAGCGCACACCCGAGGCCAGTGCCTTGGTCTGGCGGTTGCTGGTGCCCGAGGCGATGATCACCCGCTCAAACAAGGCCGAGAGATGTTCGGTGTTGAACACCAGGATGTCCTGGGCCTTGACGTCCTCGAGTCCATCGACGATGGCCCGTTGCAGTTTACGAATGTCCATTCAGTGCGTGGTGTTCCGTGGTTGGTGTGAGTAGAGCTGGTGTTGTTCAATATAGCTTGCCACGCGCTCACCGACCAGCGCGGTCACTGTTTGCCCGTCGGCGACCCGGTTCCGGATGTCGGTGGCGGCGATATCGGTCGGCGCCATGTCCAGCAGCACGCAGCGTTGCGGCAGGCCCGCCAAGGCCGGCGGCGCCTGTGGCGCCAGCCCCCCCCGGCCGGCGACTGCCAGCGTCAGCCGTCGCAGCAGTTCAGGCGCGTCTCGCCATGTGTGAAATTGAGCGTACTGGTCCTGACCGAGGATCAGGAACCACTCGACGCCAGAGCGCTCGGCTTGCAATTCGCGCACGGTGTCGATGGTGAAGGTCGGGCCTGCGCGCTCGAGTTCGCGTCGGTCGATCACGCAGCGGGGTTCGCCTGCCAGCAGCGCCGCCAGCATCGCCGCGCGGTGATCGGCGTCGGCCATCACCCGGCCGGCTTTCTGCCAGGGTGCACCGGCCGGCAGCCAGCGCAGTTCGTCGAGCGCGAGTTGCTGCAGCGCAGTTCGACCCAGCGCGAGGTGCGCCAAGTGCGGCGGATCGAAGCTTCCACCCAGCAAGCCAATACGCAGGGCTGCGCTCAAGCGCCGCCCGCCCATTCGCGCACGGGCAAGAAGTCGCTGTAGAGCCGCGCTTCGGGTGTGCCGGGTTCGGGCTGCCAGTCATAACGCCATTTGACGATCGGCGGCATCGACATCAGGATGCTCTCGGTGCGCCCACCCGACTGCAGGCCAAACAAGGTGCCGCGGTCGAACACCAGGTTGAACTCGACATAGCGACCTCGTCGGTAGGCCTGGAAATCACGCTCGCGCTCGCCGTAAGGTGTTTCACGCCGACGCTCGACGATCGGCATGTAAGCCGGCAAGAAAGCGTCGCCCACCGATCGCATCATCGCAAAGCTGCGATCGAAACCAAGTTCAGCAAAGTCGTCGAAAAACACACCGCCGATACCGCGCCCCTCATGGCGGTGCTTGAGGAAGAAATACTCGTCGCACCAGCGTTTGAAACGCGGATAAAGGTCAGGACCGAAACCGACCAACGCGTCGCGGCAGGTACGGTGGAAATGCTGCGCATCGGCTTCGACGCCGTAGTAGGGGGTCAGGTCCATGCCACCACCGAACCAGATCACCGGCGGTTTGCCTTCGGGCAGCGCGGCGAACATCCGTACGTTCATGTGTACCGTGGGCACGTGCGGATTGCGCGGGTGCAGCACCAGCGACACGCCCATCGCCTCGAACGGTGCGCCCGCCAGCTCAGGCCGGTGCTGGGTCGCCGAAGGTGGCAGCTGCGGACCCTTGACATGGCTGAAGTTGCAACCGCCACGCTCGAGCAGGCCGCCGTCCTCGACCAATTGGGTGCGGCCATCGCCCTGCAGGCGCTCGCCAGGCGCGCGGACCCAGGCGTCGGTGACAAAGCGCTTACCGTGCACAGCCAACTCGGCCGCTTCCAGCGTTTCGATGATGCGCCGCTGCAGGCCGAGCAGGTAGTCGCGAACGGCTTGGGTGTCCATGCGTTTGCTTCGATCCGTTCTCAGCGCTTGATCGCGCGGTAGCCTATGTCGCGGCGGAACTGCATGCCATCGATGCGGATACCGCTCAAGTGCTCGTAGGCCTGTTGTTGCGCTTGTTTGACCGAATCGCCCAGCGCAGTGACACACAGCACCCGGCCACCGGTCGCGCGCAACACGCCGTCTTGCAGCGCGGTACCGGCATGAAAAACCACCGCTTCCTCGGTGTCAGCAGCCAGACCTGCGATCACGTCGCCCTTGCGGGGATGGGCCGGATAGCCGGCAGCGGCCAGCACGACGCCGAGCGCGACGCGCCGGTCCCACCGCAACTCGACCTGGTCCAAGCGGCCATCTGTGGCATGCAACAGCACGTCGACGAGGTCGCTCTTGAGCCGCATCAGGATGGGCTGGGTCTCCGGGTCACCCATCCGGGTGTTGAACTCGAGCGCTTTGGGTCGGCCCTTGGCATCGATCATCAAACCCGCATAGAGAAAGCCGGTGAACACGATGCCGTCGCGCGCCATGCCCTGCACGGTGGGCAGGATGATCTCCTGCATGGCCTTGGCGTGCACATTGGGCGTGACCACCGGCGCCGGAGAATAAGCACCCATGCCGCCGGTGTTGGGCCCCAGGTCGCCGTCCAACAAGCGTTTGTGGTCCTGGCTGGAGGCCAGCGCCAGCACGTTCTTGCCATCCACCAGCACGATGAAGCTGGCCTCCTCGCCCTGCAGAAACTCTTCGATCACGACCCGAGGCACGGCTTGACCGTCTGCGCCAGCGTTGTGCTGAACACCCAGCGTGTCGGTCAACAGCATGAAGTCAATCGCCTGATGCGCCTCGTCCAGGCTCATCGCCACGACCACGCCCTTGCCAGCGGCCAGTCCGTCGGCCTTGACGACGATAGGCGCACCGACCTGCTCGACATGGGCATGGGCCAGCGCGGCGTCGCTGAACGTGGCGTAGGCTGCAGTGGGGATGCCGTGGCGCCGCATGAAGTCTTTGGCGAAGGCCTTGGAACTCTCGAGCTGCGCAGCCGCCTGGGTCGGTCCAAAGATGCGCAGTCCCCGGGCGCGGAACAGGTCGACCACGCCAGCCGATAGCGGGCCCTCGGGTCCGACCACGGTCAAGCCAACCTTTTGCTGCTGAGCGAAATCTGCCAGGGCCTGGATATCGGTGAGATCGACGTTGACCAAACGCGTGTCACGCGCCGTGCCGCCATTGCCCGGCGCAACATAGACCTTCTCGACCCTGGGACTTTGCGCCAGCTTCCAGGCCAGCGCATGCTCGCGGCCACCGCCGCCGATCACCAAAATCTTCATTCGCCGATCTCAGCGTTGTGGAAAACGTCTTGCACGTCGTCCAGATCCTCGAGCACGTCGAGCAATTTTTGCATACGCTCGGCGTCGGGTCCAGCCAGCGGGATGGTGTTCTCGGCCCGCATCGTCACTTCGGCGATCTCGGGCTTGAAGCCCGCGGTTTCCAGCGCTGCTTTCAGCGCCTCGTAATCAGGCGCCGCGCACAACACTTCGATCGCGCCGTCGTCGCCGGTGATCACGTCCTCGGCGCCGGCTTCCAGCGCCACTTCCATCAGCTTGTCTTCAGAGCTGCCGGGCGCGAAGATGAACTGGCCGCAGTGCTTGAACTGGAAGGCCACCGACCCCTCGGTGCCGAGGTTGCCGCCATACTTGCTGAAAGCATGGCGCACTTCGGCCACGGTGCGAACCCGGTTGTCGGTCATCGTGTCGACGATCACCGCCGCGCCGCCAATGCCATAGCCTTCGTAGCGAATTTCCTCGTAGGTGATGCCTTCGAGCGTGCCCGACGCCTTGTCGATGTTGTACTTGATGCGGTCGGCCGGCATATTGGCCGCCTTGGCCCTGTCGATCGCCAGCCGAAGCCGTGGATTGACGCCGACATCCCCACCGCCCTGGCGCGCCGCGACGGTGATCTCGCGGATGATGCGGGTCCAGACCTTGCCGCGTTTTTCGTCCTGCCGGCCCTTGCGGTGCTGGATATTGGCCCATTTGGAATGTCCGGCCATGCTTTCCTCTGTTGTGCGATGGAGCGCCTGGAGCGACGCGCGCGATACCTAACCCTGCGGGCGAACCTGTCGAGAAATTCTGCCGATCTTCGGGGCGCGCCGGTTCAAGTCAACCCTATATTCTAATGTCCCGATCTGAACGGCGCCTCCCGACCTGCCGCGCCTCGCTTTAGACTGCGCGAACTTGCCCACTCCAGGACCGACGCTGATGGCCGATCCCTTGCTCATCGCCCAACGCGGCGACATCCGATGTGAACTGCTGCCCGCGCTGGCCAACCGCCACGGTCTGATCACCGGCGCCACCGGCACCGGCAAGACGATCACGCTGCAGACCTTGGCTGAGAACTTCTCCATGATCGGCGTGCCGGTGTTCATGGCTGATATCAAAGGTGACCTGACGGGCATCAGCCAGGCCGGGCGCATGGCGCCGAAGCTGGCGGCAGCGCTGGTTGAACGCGGCATCCGTGCGCCCGCCCCACTGGCCTGCCCGACCACACTGTGGGATATGTTCGGCCAGGCTGGGCACCCGGTGCGCGCAACCGTCAGCGACATGGGTCCGCTGCTGCTGGCACGCATGCTCGCGCTCAACGAGACCCAGGCCGGCGTGCTCAATCTGGTGTTCAAGATCGCCGACGACCGCGGCCTGCTGCTGCTGGACTTGAAGGACTTGCGTGCGATGCTGCAGCACGTGGGCGACAACGCCAGCGAGTTCACCACCGAGTACGGCAACGTCAGCGCGGCCTCGATCGGCGCGATCCAGCGTGGCTTGTTGCAGATCGAGAGCCAGGGCGGTGAGAAATTCTTCGGCGAGCCGATGCTCGACATTGCCGATTTCCTGCAGACCGTCGATGGCCGGGGCGTGGTCAACATTCTGGTGGCCGACCGATTGATGAACGCGCCGCGCCTTTACGCTACTTTTTTGCTGTGGCTGCTGAGCGAGCTGTTCGAGTTGCTGCCCGAAGTCGGTGACCTCGACAAACCCAAGCTGGTGTTCTTCTTCGACGAAGCCCACCTTTTGTTCAAGGACGCACCGGCAGCCCTGGTCGAGCGCATCGAGTTGGTGGTGCGGCTGGTGCGCAGCAAAGGCGTGGGGGTTTATTTCGTCACGCAGAACCCGCTCGACCTGCCCGACGCGGTGCTGGGCCAACTCGGCAACCGGGTCCAGCATGCACTGCGCGCCTTCACCCCACGAGACCAGAAGGCCGTCAAGGCAGCGGCGAGCACGATGCGCGCCAAGCCAGGGCTGGACCTCGAGACCGCGATCACCGAGCTCGGTGTCGGCGAGGCGTTGGTGAGCCTGCTCGACGACCAAGGCCGGCCCTGCCCGACCGAGCGGGTGTTTGTGCTGCCGCCGGGCAGCCAGATCGGGCCGATCAGTGCCGAGCAGCGCCAGTCCTTGATCACGGGTTCTCTGGTGGCCGGCGTCTACGAGAAGGCCGTGGACCGGGAATCGGCCTACGAGCGCCTGAAAGGCCGGGTGGTGGCGCAGACGGACACTGCGCCCGCCGGTGAACGCAGCATGGCCGACGAGGCCCAGACAGCCAAGCGCGCTGCTACGGCGGCGGACAGCGCCGCGCCACCAAACGCCGGCGGCGGGTTGATGGACGGGCTCAAGGACTTG
>RGQD01000128.1 GCA_010030205.1 Betaproteobacteria bacterium | reverse complement strand
GTGCCCAGGATGGTGCCGCCTTGGGCCAGGATGCCGGCCACCGCTGGCTTGTCCAGCACGCTGACCTCGCGTTTGAGCAGGCCTAGAAAGCCGCGCCGGATGCCCGTGACGCGGGCTCCGCATTTGTTGATCAGCGCCAGCGTGACGGCACGGATCACCGCGTTCGAACCGGGACAGTCACCGCCACCAGTGAGGATGCCCACATGCATGGTGGTTCTCCGTCTCAGCTTTCCAAGGCAGTCAAAGTCAGCTCTGCCGAACCAAACAGGTCTGACCCAGCGAACGCCGCGAAGCCGTTTTTGCCCGGCCGCTGGCATTGCCCTCTTCGTTGCCCTGATCGTTGCCCTCTTGAGGGCCAGCGGCGCAGCCGCTTTGGGGTGGTTTCACCGGAGCCAGGCCGCCAGGTCAGCGTGCAACTGGGCCAGATCGGCGCGGCGGGTGTACATCATGTGACCGGCGTCGTAATAGCGGTGGGTGATGCGCGCCAGTACCTCGGCCGGCGCGTCAAGCTGGGCCAGCGACCAGTCGCTCGCCGAGTAGGGCGTGCCCAGATCGTAGCGACCGCTGGCCACCAGCACCTTCATGTGCGGATTGCGGCGCATCGCGCGTGCGAGGTCGTTGCTGGTGCTGGTGAAGCCGTTGGCCTCACCCATGCCTTCGCCGCTGCCACGCTGCCAGTTCCAGGCCTTGTGAGCGGCCATGGACAAGGTCTCGTAGCGCTCCTCGATGGGCAGGCCGAGCTCGGCGTAATAGGCCAACGCAGCCGTGGTGTAGGGGATCGCGATGCCCTCGATGCCGGGGTCGAAAGCCACCTGGCGCTCGCGTGCAGCGGCCATCATCGCGGTGGCGCGCGATTCGAGCCGGCCTACCAGCAGGCCACGCGGGCGCAGCGCTTCAACGAAAAAGGCGCTGTCGCTGATGCGCAGGTTGTGCTCTTGCACGACGGTCAGCGCCAAACCGGTCAGCTCGGCCAGGCGGCGCTCGATGCGCAGCCGCGCCCGGCCGTCCAGCCGGGCCCCGGCATGCAGCGCGCCCAGGTAGTCGTCCTGCACGAAGGCTTCGGCAGCGGCACGGGCCGCCTCGCCTGAGGCCGCCAGCGCGCCCTTGAGCGTGCCGTGGTACTGGGCGGTGGCGGCGAATGCGGGCAGGAACAGCGCGTACGGCAAGTCGTTGCGCGGCGCGAACACCAGCGACTGCAGGTCCATCGCGCAAGACACCAGGATCAGCCCGGACAGCGCCAAGCCACTGTCGAGCAGCTTGTCGGCCAAGGCTGCGCCACGGGTCGTGCCATAGCTTTCACCGGCCAAGTAGAGCGGCGCGCCAAAACGGCGGTTGGCCGCCAACCAACCGCGCATCACCTCGGCCAAGGCTTCGACGTCGCCGTCGACCGACAACTGCAGCTTGCGCGCCGCGTCGCTGGCACTGATAGACCAGCCGGTGTGGGGCGGGTCGATGAACACCAGGTCGAAATGCGCCAGCCAGGTCAAGGGGTTGTCGACCACCGCATAGGGTGCCGCGCCCAGCGAGCCGTCGTCGTTGACCGGCACCCGCTTCGGCCCCAGCGCGCCCAAATGCAGCCAGATCGACGACGACCCCGGTCCGCCGTTGAAGGCAAAGCAGACCGGGCGTGCCGCGCTGCCAGGCGGCGTGTCGACCTGGTAGGCGACGGTGAACACCGCCGCTTGCGGCTCGCCGCTCTCGGCATCGATGCCGCCAGCGAGCACCGGCACGAAGGCGGCGCGAACGCCGTAAGCCAGCACCTGGCCTCCGGACAGCGTGACCGCCCCTCGGCTGAGCACCGGCGACCGCGCCAGCAACTTGTCGACCCGGTCGCGCTGGCTGAGCTTGGAACGAACGCTGGCATCGGGCGGCTTGTTCTCGGGCGGCTTGTTCTCGGGCTGGGGCGATTCGCTCAAAGTGGTCTCCGGAAAACTGAAGAGGGAGATGGGCTGAAAGGGCGACCAGGACCGTCAGGCAGTGGCCAGCTCAAGCAGTCGCCAGCATCTGCGCGTAGCGCGGCAGGTCGACGTTGCCGCCCGACAGGATCACCCCGACCCGGGCACCGCGCAAGTCGAGCACGCCTTCGAGCAGCGCGGCAGCGCCCAGGCAACCGGTGGGCTCGACGACCTGCTTCATGCGCTCGGCGAAGAACTGCATCGTGCGGATCAGCTGCGCATCGCTGACGGTGACGATGCGCTCGACCAGGGCCTGGATCACCGGGAATGTGAGCTGCCCGCTGGCCTGGGTCTGGGCGCCGTCGGCAATCGTCTGCGGAACGGCGATCTGCACGATGCTGCCGGTGGCCAAGCTTTGCTGGGTGTCGTTGCCGGCTTCGGGCTCGACGCCGATCACCGCGATACCGGGCAGCTTGTGCTTGGCCGCGACCGCGCAGCCCGAGATCAGGCCACCGCCGCCAACGCAGACCAGCAACACGTCGAGCGGGCCGACCTCGTTGATCAACTCCAGCGCTGCCGTGCCCTGCCCTGACATCACGTCGGGGTGGTCGAACGGCGGGATCAACGTCATGCCGCGCTCGCTGGCGATGCGCGCGCCAATCTCCGCCCGGTCCTCGGTGTAGCGGTCGTACAAGACCACCTCGCTGCCGACCTGACCGCGCTGGTAGTCGCGGGTGGCGGCGAGCTTGGCCGCAGGCGCATCCTTGGGCATCACGATCACGCTGGGCATGCCCAGCAGTCGGGCTGACAGCGCGATCGCCTGGGCATGGTTGCCCGAGCTGAAAGCCAGCGCGCCGGCGCTTCGTTGCTCAGGCGTGAAGCGCGCCAGAGCGTTGTACGCGCCGCGGAACTTGAACGCACCCATGCGCTGCAAATGCTCGGCTTTGAAAAAAACCCTCGCCCCGCAACGCTCATCGGCCTGGTGTGATCGCAGCACCGGTGTGCGATGGGCCACACCTTTGAGTCTTTCGGCAGCAGCGCTGATGTCTGAAAATTCGATCGCAAGAGATGTCATGCCAGCAAGCATAACGACGCTAACGCGGTCGCAGCTTGCCGATCAGCATGTGGGCAGCGAACTGGCCTGTTTTTGGCCCGCTGCTCGGGCCCTGACAGCACTTCGCCTTCGCCTACGCTGATTGGTCGATATTTTTAAAGTGAGCCATGCCAGTCGAGCCCATGCCTGACCCGATCACCAAAGCCAGTGACTCACCGCCAGGCTTGCTGGCCTTCGTCGATTTCAAATGGTTGATGGCCGGCGAGGGCCACCGGATTGACCTCGACCGCCTGCAGCAGGAGCCTGTCTACGCCCGGGCCTGTCTGGCGCTGGCAGCAGGCTCGGCCTCTGCCACCTTGCGCCAAGCGGCGCAACGCCTGGCCTTGACGCCAAACGCCGGGGCATCAAACCGACAAGCCAGACCTTGAACAAGGCCGCGGCCAAAGCTCAGCCGCTGGGTCGGGATGCGCAAAGACCTCAGGCTATCAATCCTCGGCCACGCAGCATCGGCTCGATCCTGGCGTCGCGGCCACGAAAAGCCCTGAAGGCAGCGCCCGGCTCGACGCTGTCGCCGCGGCTGTAAATACAGGCCTTGAGCCGCGCCGCCACCACCGGGTCGAAGGCGCTGCCGGCCTCGGTGAACGCGTCCCAGGCATCGGCCTCCAGCACCTCGGCCCAAAGGTAGACGTAGTAGCCGGCGGCATAGCTGTCGCCGGAAAACAGGTGCTGAAAATGCGGCAAGCGATGGTTCAGCCCGGCCTCGGCCGGCAGGCCACGCGCAAGCATCAGGTCGCGCTCGAAGCCGACGATGTCCTCGATCGGCGTCGCGCTCTCGTGTACGGCGAGGTCGACGATCGCACTGGCGGTGTAGCGCACCGTCTCGTAGCCCTGGCCAAAGCGGCGCGCGGCGTCAAGCCGGTCGAGCAGCGCGTCGGGGATCACCTCACCGGTCTGCCAGTGGCGTGCGTGGCGGCGCAACACCTCGCGCTCAGTGCCCCAGTGTTCTAGAAGTTGCGACGGCAGTTCGACGAAATCGCGCAACACGTTGGTGCCCGACAAGCGGGCGTAAGCGACATCGCTGAGCAGCCCGTGCAAACCGTGGCCGAACTCATGGAACAGTGTTCGAACGTCGTCGGGCGACAACAGCGTGGGCTGGCCGGCGGCTGCCTTGGCGAAGTTGTTGTTGTTGAGCACCACCGGCAGCGACGCACCGGGTGCGTTGCGGTGTTGCTGCTCGAGCGTGCTCATCCATGCGCCGCTGCGCTTGGTCGGGCGCGAGAAGTTGTCGTGCAGGAACAGGCCAACCGCCTGGCCGGCAGCGTCATCGACTTGGTAGACGTCGACATCGGGGTGGTAGGCCACAAGGTCGTCGCGACGAGCAAAGCGCAGACCGAACAGGCGCTGGGCGCATTCGAAGGCCGCCGCCACCATGTTGGGCAGCGCGAAATAGGGCTTGAGCGCTGACTCGTCGAGCGCGAAGCGCGCCTGGCGAACCTGCTCGGCCCAAAAGCGCCAGTCCCAGGGCTGGAGTTCGTGTTCGACGCCCGCGTCGGCCATCGCCTCGCGCAGCATCGCGCGCTCGCTGGCCAGCGCCGGCAGCGACCGACCCCAGACCTCGTCGAGCAGAGTCCAGACCCGGGCCCGGGTCTGCGCCATCGTGTCGGCGAGCTTGAAATCGGCGTAATTGACGCAGCCCATCAGTGTGGCTTGGCGCTGGCGCAAGGCCAGGATCTGCGCGGCCAACGGCCGGTTGTCGTGCTCGCCGGGCTGCTCGCCGCGGCCGAAGCTCAGGAAGGGCACGATCAGCGAGCGGCTGAGCGTGATCACCGGCTGGTCCAGCCCACGCTCGGTCGCCGCTTGGGTGGCTGCCGCAAGCAAGAAATCAGGCAGTCCAGCCTGCGCCGCCGCGTCGGCCAGCACCAGCGTGAAAGCCGATTCGTCGTGCAGCACGTTCTGGGCGAACTCGGTGCTGAGCTGGGCCAATTGGCTGGCGATGGCGGCGAATTCGGCCCGCTCAGCAACTGGCAACAAAGCGCCGGCACGGGCAAAGTCTAGGTGGATGCGCTCGACCAGGCGACGCTGCTCGTGCGTCAGATCCAGTGCGTCGCGTTGACCATGGACCGCAGCAATGCGCTCGAGCAGCCCGGCGTCCTGCATCACCGCGCTCCAGTGCGCCGACAGCGGCGCGGCCATCCCGCGCTGAACCAGCTGCAACGCGGGATGGGTGGCCGACGCCGCCAGGTTGTGGAATATCGATTCGATGCGCTGCAGCAGCGCGCCGCTGCGGTCGAACGCTGCCACGGTGTTGTCAAAGTCGGGCGCCTCGCTCTGGGCCACCAGCGCAGCGATCTCCTCGCGGTGCAGCGCCATCGCGCGGCTCAGCGCGGGCTCGAAGTCCTCGGCCCGGATGCGGTCGAATGCCGGCAGCGTCAGCGGCTGGTCGCCACCGATCAGCAAGGCGTTGGTCTGAGCGTCCATCAAGTCTCCTGCTGCAAAGCATCCGATGATGCCACCGGCGGCTGACCCGGGCTGCGCCTAGGGCCAGGCGCGCACCAGCAGCCAGCTGTACCGCGCAGCCTGCTAACGGACCCGCATCCTGCAAACGGACCCGCAGCCGAGACGGTTCAGGTCAGGCCGGTGCGGCGCCGCTACAGTGCTGCCAGTTCTCAGACCGACGGCCCGCCAGCCGCGCCAGCATGCCCAACACCAAATCCCCCCGCCGCGCCGCCTCGTCCACCCCGCTGGCCCTTTGGCTGGGCCTGGCGCTGCTGGTGATCCTGGCCGACCAGATCACCAAGACGCTGGTGATGGGCCAGTTTGCGCTCGGTGACAGCGTGGGCGTCTACAGCTTCTTCAACCTGGTGCGGGCCCACAACAGCGGCGCGGCCTTCTCGTTTCTTGCCGGCGCCTCGGGCTGGCAGCGCTGGTTCTTCGTCGGCCTCGGCGCAGTAGCGTCGATCTTCATCGTCTGGATGCTCAGAAAGTATCCCAGCCAGCGCTTGTTCTGTGGCGCGATCAGCCTGATCCTGGGCGGCGCGCTGGGCAACGTGATAGATCGATTGCTGCACGGCTACGTCGTCGATTTCCTGCAGTTCCACTGGAGTTTCCTGGCGCCCTTGTTCCCCGGCGGATTCTTTCCCGCTTTCAACATCGCCGACAGCGCGATCACACTGGGGGCGATCGGCTTGATCGCTGATGAGTTGCTGAGGGTTCGCAGCGGACGCTGAAACCAACACAGCTGGGGGACTGCCCGCCTGGCGCAAACCAGGCTGGCGCGCTAGGCTGGAGCCCCATGAACGACTCAATCGATGACGCAGCGCCGCCTGGTGAGCCCGCAGCGGGATCACCTTTCGATATCGCGCTCAGGCCGCTCAGCCTTGGCGAACCGCTGCACTGGTTGCGGCTGGGCTGGCGCGACTTCTTGCGCTGCCCAGGGCTGGGCTTGTTCTACGGCGGCTGTTTCATGGCGATGGGCTGGCTGCTGATGGCAGTGTTTGAGCGTGCGCCGGCCTATTTGCTGGCGCTGTCAGCGGGTTTCCTGCTGAGCGGGCCGTTTTTCTGCCTCGGGCTGTACCAAGCCAGCCGCCGGCTCGAGCGTGGCGAGCAGCCAGACCTGGGCGACTCTTTGCTGGCCTGGGACCAGCGCATCGGCGCGCTAGGCGTCTTCGGCTTTGTGCTGCTGGTGCTGGAGATGTTGTGGGGTCGCGCCTCGCTGATCGTGTTCGCCGTCAGCTTCGACGGCATGCCCGATTTCAAGGGCTCGCTGCTGGCGCTGATCAACCCCGACAACCTGGCTTTCATCACCGCTTACCTGCTGGTCGGCGGGCTGTTCGCCGGGCTGATTTTCGCGGTCAGCGTGGTGTCGATTCCCATGCTGCTGGACCGACCGACCGACGCCATCAGCGCCGGCCTGACCAGCATGCGACTGGTGCTGACCCAACCGGGCGTGATGCTGGTCTGGGGCGCGCTGATCACCACGCTGGTGGTGCTGGCGATGCTGCCCTGGTTCGCCGGGCTGCTGGTGGTCGGCCCGGTGCTCGGCCATGCGTCCTGGCACGCCTACCGGGCCGCAGTGGCGCAATAGCGCACGTTCCGGGCGACCTGCGGCAGGGTCGGGAGGCTGTGGGTCGATAGAGTGAACGCATGCCTGTGCCGACGCTGCTTCGCCTGCTGGTCACGGCCACCACGCTGGTCGCGGCGCCAGTCTGGGCCGATCTGGTCGACGTGGTCGCCGCAGCCAAGCCTGCGGTCGTGGCGATCGGGCTGTACCGACCCTTGTCGAGCCCGCGCTTCGACTTTCGCGGCACCGGTTTCGTCATCGGCGACGGCCGCACGCTGGCGACCAACGCCCATGTGCTGCCCGATGAAGCCACAGCCATGGACCAGCTCGTGCTGCAGATCAGCGGCCACCGCGGCGCGGGCCAGGGCAGCGCGCTCGAAACCCGCAACCTGACGCTGCTGCAATTGGACCGGACACACGACCTGGCGCTGCTGCAGTTCAGCGGTTCGCCGCTGCCCGCACTGGCGCTGGACCCCGCCGACAGCGCCAGAGAGGGCCAGGCGGCGGCGTTCATCGGCTTCCCCATCGGCGGCTTGCTCGGGTTTTCACCAGTCACCCACCGGGCGACGATCTCGTCGATCACCCCAATCGCGCTGCCGCCGCCCAACGCCCGCCAACTCGACGCTGCCGCGCTGTCGCGCTTGCGCGCCGCGCGCTTCGACATCTACCAGCTCGACGGCACCGCCTACCCTGGCAACAGCGGCGGGCCGCTGCTCGACAGCGACAGCGGCCAGGTGCTGGGTATCGTCAACATGGTGCTGGTCAAGAACAGCCGTGAATCGCTGCTGAGCAGCCCGTCGGGCATCAGCTATGCGATTCCGGTGCGCTACCTGCGGGCCTTGCTGACGCGGCCCTGAAGGCATCGACGACGGCGAACTGATGGGCGGGCCGGTGGGTAGCCTGATGGGCGGGCGACTGAAAGTATTGAGCGCTCGCCTGGTGGACCGCTTGCCAAAGCGGCGCCCGACGCAAGGACAGCCGCAAGCTCATGGTGAAATGACCCCGACGCCGTGTTGTCCTTCGCTGAATCAATTCACTCGCAGAAAGTCGTCCATGAAAGCTGTCGCCTACCTCCGCTGCCTGCCCATCACTGACGCCGAGAGCCTGGTCGATATCGACCTGCCCGCGCCCGTGGCCTCGGGGCGCGACCTGCTGGTACGGGTTCGCGCGATATCCGTGAACCCTGTGGACACCAAGATGCGCCGCAACGCCGCGCCGCCGGACGGCCAGCCGCGCGTGCTCGGTTTCGATGCAGCCGGCGTGGTCGAGGCCGTCGGGCCTGAGGTGACCTTGTTCAAACCCGGCGATGAAGTCTGGTACGCCGGATCGCGGGTTCGCCAGGGTGCCAACGCGGAACTGCAGTTGGTGGATGAACGCATCGTCGGCCGCAAGCCCAAAACCCTGGACTTCGCGCAAGCCGCCGCCCTGCCGCTGACCACGATCACGGCCTGGGAGGCCTTGTTCGACCGCTTGCTGTTGACGACCGGTCGTGCGCCCGGCCAGGGCACGCTGCTGATCACCGCCGGCGCCGGCGGCGTCGGCTCGATCGCCATCCAACTCGCCAAGCGCTTGACCAGCGCATTCGTGGTCGCAACCGCCTCGCGCCCCGAGTCCCGCGCCCAGGCGCAAGGGCTAGGCGCGGACCTGGTGATCGACCATTCGAAGTCGATTTCGGAGCAGCTTGCCAGTGCCGGCATCCGCTGGGTCGAACGGATTTTCAGCGTTTCGCACACAGACACCCATTACGCTGAACTCGCCAAGTCGATCGCCCCGTTCGGCCGCCTGTGCATCATCGACGAGACCGGGCCCATCGATGTGCGGCTTCTGAAGCCACGCAGCGCATCGCTGCACTGGGAGGGCATGTTTGCTCGCTCTGGATTCGGGCTGGAGATGCAAGCCCAGGGCGGCCTGCTGAACGAAGTCTCCAGCATGGTCGACGCCGGCCAGATCCGCACCACACACTCGAAAACCATGGGCACCATCAATGCCGCCAATCTGCGCGCCGCGCATGCCGCGGTCGAATCGAACCGCACCATCGGCAAGGTCGTGCTCGAGGGATTCTGAGCGCCCCAAGGCCGGCCGAAGCCGGCCGCCCCCCGTGGGGATCAAGCCGCAAAGCCACATTTGCTTGAGAACCCACAGCGACACGCACTGGCCGCATCCGGCGCGAGGGCCACTTCACTCGGCAGGCATGAGGATTGCGGTAAATTGGGACATTCCCCTTGCCCGGCGGGTGAGGGGGCACGCCTTCCCGGCCATTGGCCACGACAGGATTCCACGATGAACGCACCACTGTTGCCGCCTGCACTCGATGCCATCCGTGCCCACGAAGCCGAGATGGTGACCCTCCGCCAGCAGATCCATGCCAACCCGGAGCTCGCCTACGAGGAGCACGCCACCAGTGACCTGGTGGCCGAGCGCCTGACGCGTTGGGGCTGGGAGGTGCACCGTGGCTTGGCCGGCACCGGCGTGGTCGGCACGATCCGCGCCGGCAGCAGCACCCGACGCATCGGCCTGCGCGCCGACATGGACGCCTTGCCGATTGCCGAGACCTCCGGCAAGCCCTGGGCCAGCAAGGTCTTCGGCAAGATGCACGCCTGCGGGCACGACGGCCACACCGCCATGCTGCTGGCAGCCGCGCGGCACCTGGCGGCCACGCGCCACTTCGACGGCATCGTGCACGTCGTCTTCCAGCCGGCCGAAGAAGGGCTGGCCGGCGCACGCAAGATGCTGGAGGACGGTTTCTTGGAGCTGTTCCCTTGCGATGCGATGTTCGGCATGCACAACATGCCCGGCCTGCCCGAAGGCCGTTTCCAGGCCGTGCCGGGCTTTGCGATGGCCAGTGGCGACACCTGCATCATCACTGTCAAAGGCACCGGCGGGCATGGCGCGATGCCGCAGTCCGCGGTCGATCCGGTGGTGGCGGGCGCCAGCATCGTGATGGCGCTGCAGACCGTGGTGGCGCGCAACGTGCCGCCGCTGCACACTGGCATCGTCACGGTGGGCGCCTTTCTGGCCGGCGATGCGCCCAATGTGATCCCTGGCACGGCCGAGTTGCGGCTGACGGTGCGCGCGATGCAGCCCAGCGTGCGCGACCTGCTGGAGCGCCGCATCGCCGAGATCGCCCAGGCCCAAGCCGCCAGCTTCGGCGCCACTGCCGAGGTCAACTACATCCGCCGCTACCCGGTGCTCAACAACACGCCCGAGCACACCGAGTTCTGCAAGCAACTGGTGCGCGATTGGCTGGGCGAGGACGGTCTGGTCACAAACCCCGAGCCGCTGACCGCCAGCGAGGACTTTGCCTTCTTCCTCGAAAAAGTTCCTGGCTGCTACATCAACATCGGCAACGGCATTGGCAGCGTGGGTGGCTGCATGGTGCACAACGCGGGCTACGATTTCAACGACCGGGTGTTGAGCACCGGCGCCAGTTACTGGGTCAAGCTGGCCGAACGCTGGCTCGCACCGCAGGCCTGAGCGACGGCTCTAAGCCCCGCACCGAGGTCACAAGCCGATGAACGCCCGCCTGACCCCGAACGCCATGCCGGCAGCCACGTCGGCTGCGAGGCCGAGGTGACGACCGTGATCGCCGACTTGGTGTTCGATCAACTGCCCGAAGCAGCGGTGCTGTGCGCCCCCGCAGCGCCGGTGCCTGCAGACTGGGTACAGACCATGCTGCGCACGCACTGGGGACTGGATGGCGCGCTGGAGTCGCTGAGCGGCGAGCGTGACAGCAATTTCCTGCTGACGCTGGCGGGCAGTGCCTCAGGCGCGCCGGTGCGACGGCTGCTCAAGGTGTCACACCCGGCCGAACCGAGCGCGGTCACAGACTTCCAGACCCAGGCCCTGCTGCACCTGGCCCGTCATGCACCCGAGTTGCCAGTACAGCGGCTGTGGCCGGCACGCGACGGCGCGGTGGCGGTGAGCGCGTGCGCGCCCGACGGCCAACCTCGTGTGCTGCGCCTGCTCAGCTACCTGGAGGGCCTGCCGATGCCGCAGGCGCCACGCTCGGCGGCGCAGCGCGCCAGTGTGGCGGGGCTGCTGGCCCGGCTCGACCGCGCGCTGGCCAGCCTGCAGCACCCGGCTGCCAACCTGGCCCTGCCCTGGGACATCCAGCGCGCCCACCAGGTGCGCAGCCTGGTCGAAGCGATGGCCGATCCAATGCGCCGCGCGCTGGCACAAGGCGCGCTGCAGCTGTTCGAAAGCACGGCGCTGCCCTACCTGGGCGCGCTGCCCAGACAGCCCATCCACAACGACTTCAACATCTACAACCTGCTGGTCGATCCGGCACAGCCCGAGCAGGTCAGCGGCATCCTGGACTTCGGCGACATGCTGGCCGCGCCGCGCATCGACGACCTGGCGGTGGCTGCGGCCTACCAGGTCGACGTCGACGGCGGCGCGCTTGGCACGGTGGCCGCGTTCGCCGCCGCCTTCCATGCCGAAACGCCGCTGTGCGCCGCCGAACTCGACCTGCTGTGGCCACTGGTACAAGCCAGGCTGGTGATGGTGGTGGCGATCACCGGTTGGCGCGCCGCCCGCCAGCCGCATCACGCCGACTACCTGCTGCGAAACAACGCCATCTCCTGGGCCCGGCTGCAGGCCTGCGCTGCGATCCCACCGCAACAGGCCCGCGCGGCCCTGCGAACCGCCTGCGGCTGCTGAGCCCGCGCCACAGAACCCTGACGATCCAACTCGCCGATGACCAACCCTTCCGACCCCAGCGCCGCCCTGCTGGCGCGCCGCGCCCGCCTGCTGGGCCCCGCCTACCGGTTGTTCTACGAAGAGCCACTGCAACTGGTGCGCGGCGAGGGTGTCTGGTTGTTCGATGCTGCGGGTCGACGCTATTTGGACGCCTACAACAACGTGGCCTCGGTCGGCCATGCGCAGCCCCAGGTGGTGCAGGCCATCGCGCAGCAGGCGGCGCGACTGAACACCCATACCCGCTACCTGCACGAGGGCGTGCTGGACTATGCCGAGCGTCTGCTGGCAACGCTGCCGCCAACGCTGGGCCATGCGATGTTCACCTGCACTGGCAGCGAGGCCAACGACCTGGCGCTGCGCATCGCACGCGCCCACACCGGGGCGCAAGGACTGATCATCACGTCCTGGGCCTACCACGGCGTCACCGCTGCGCTGGCCGAGGCCTCGCCCTCGCTGGGCCCGGGCATGCGGCTGGGCGACGCGGTGTGCACGGTCGCGCTGCCATTGCGAGCGCCACCCGAGCAGATTGGCCCGCTGTTCGCAGCCGGCGTGCGCGAGGCCATCGCCACGCTGCGCGCGCGCGGCGTGGCGCCCGCTGCGCTGCTGGTCGACACGGTGTTCTCAAGCGACGGCGTGCTGACCGATCCGCCCGGCTGGCTGGCCGATGCGGTGGCTGCGGTGCGCGAGGCCGGTGGCCTGTTCATCGCCGACGAGGTGCAACCCGGCTTCGGCCGCACCGGCGACAACTTCTGGGGCTTTGCCCGCCATGGCCTGGCGCCCGATATCGTGACGCTGGGCAAACCGATGGGCAACGGCCACCCAGTGGCCGGCTTGGCGGTCAAGCCCGAGGTGCTGGCCCGCTTTGCCGAGCAGTGCCGCTACTTCAACACCTTTGGCGGCAACCCGGTCGCGATGGCCGCCGCCGGCGCGGTGCTCGATGTGATCGAGCAGCAAAACCTGCAGGACAACGCGCGCATGGTCGGCGCCCATCTGCGCGACAGCCTGCAGAGCCTGGCCGCCCGCCATCGCCATGTCGGCGCGGTGCGCGGCGCAGGCCTGTTCATCGGCATGGACCTGGTGC
>RGQD01000127.1 GCA_010030205.1 Betaproteobacteria bacterium | reverse complement strand
TCAGAATGGTTGAGTTAGGAAGTGCTAGACGCTTGCCTGGTGCTCCACCAGCTAGCAATACAGCAGCAGCGGAAGCAGCTTGTCCTAGACAGACAGTCTGAATCTGAGGCTTGATGTATTGCATGGTGTCGTAGATAGCAGTTAGAGCTGTGAATGAACCACCAGGTGAGTTGATATACATAGTGATATCGCGATCAGGATCCTGTGATTCAAGGACTAGTAGCTTCTCGTTTAGAACCTTTAGTTCTTCGCGCTGTGCATCGGTTAGATGCGCACCGGCGTGGGTGAAGTCCAGGTAGTAACGCTCAAGTAACCAGGCTTCTTCGGTGCCAAGTTCAAGTGAGTCACGCCGTGGCTTCCAAGATGCTCAGATAGTTGGCCACCGCCGCACCACCCATGTTGAACACCGCGCCCAGCCTGGCATTGGGTACCTGCATGTCACCTGCAGTGCCCGAGAGTTGCATCGCGGCCATCACATGCTGCGACACGCCGGTCGCGCCGATCGGGTGGCCGCGCGACTTCAAGCCGCCTGAAGGGTTGACCGGCAGCCGGCCGCCCTTGAGGGTGATACCGTCCAGGATCACGCGCGCGCCCTGGCCGTGTGGTGCCAAGCCCATGGCCTCGTACTCCAGCAATTCAGCGATCGTGAAGCAGTCATGGGTCTCGACGAACTGCAGGTCGTCCAGCGTGGCGCCTGCGTCCGCCAAACCGCGTGACCAGGCCAGCGCGGCACCCTCGAAGCGGGTTGGGTCGCGGCGCGACAAGGGCAGGAACTCGTTGACCTGGGTGCGCGAGCGCCAGCGAACGGCCGGCACCTGCGCGCCAGCGACAGGCTCCAGCGACAGCACCAGCGCAGCCGCGCCGTCCGACACCAGCGAGCAGTCGCTGCGCTTGAGCGGGCCGGCGACAAACGGGTTCTTGTCCGACGGCTGGCGGCAGAAATCGAAGCCCAGGTCGCGCCGCATGTGGGCGTAAGGGTTGTGCACGCCATTGGCGTGGTTCTTGGCGGCGATCGCTGCCAGCGCGTCGCTCTGGTCACCGAAACGCTCGAAATAACCGGCGGTGATCTGGCCGAACACGCCAGCAAAACCACCCGGCGTGTCGCCCTCCTCCGCGACATAGGAGCAACGCAGCAGCACCTCGCCGATCTGCGCATTGGGCATGGTGTTCATCTTCTCGAACCCCACCACCAACACTCTCTTGAGCCGGCCGCTGCCCAGCGCGTCGAGCGCTGACCAGATCGCTGCCGATCCGGTTGCACAGGCGTTTTCCAGCCGAACCGATGGTGTGTGCCGCAGCGCGGGAATGGCGAGTGCGGCCATCGCACCGCTGAAATCCTGGCGCAGGAAACCACCATTGAAATGGCCGACGAACACACCGTCGATGTCGGCCGCATCCAGCCCGGCGCTGGCGATGGCCTGCAGAGCGGCGTCGCGAAACAAAGCCTCGGCATCGAGGGCGTCGAGTTTGCCGAACGGGGTGTGGCCCCAGCCGATGATGTGCGAGATGGACATATGGGTCTCCTAAAGCCTTGGCGATGCGTGCCAGATCCCGAGTGTCGCCGACATAGACTCGAGCTCGCTCAATTTTCAAACTTCTGGAGACTTCATGACGGCATCCTCCTCCCCGGTCGCGGTGGTCACTGGCGGCGCACGCGGCATCGGCCTGGCCGTGGCGCAATGGTTCCTGACCCATGGCCACCGCGTCGCGCTGTGGGATGCCGACGCCGTCACGCTACGCGCGACCGAGGCCGCGCTCGACGACCCGTCCCGCGTGCTGGCGATCCACTGCGACGTCTCGCAACCAGCCCAGGTGACAGACGCTACCGAGCAAACCGAAAGCTATTTCGGCCGCATAGACGCGCTCGTCAACAACGCCGGCGTCGCAGTGTTCAAGCCTATTGGCCAGACCAGCTTCGAGGAGTGGCAGACGGTGCTGGGAACCAACCTGAACGGCCCTTTCCTGTGCACCCAGGCGATCGCGCCAGTGATGCTCAAGACGGGCGGCGGCAGCGTCGTCAACATCGCGTCGATCTCGGGCCTGCGCGCGAGCACGTTGCGGGTGGCCTACGGCACCAGCAAGGCCGCGCTGATCCACCTGACCAAGCAGCAGGCCACCGAACTGGGCACCGTGGGCATTCGAGTTAACGCGGTCGCGCCGGGGCCGGTCGACACCGAGATGGCCAAGCTGGTGCACAGCGCAGCGATTCGCGCGGATTACCATGACGTGATCCCGCTCGAGCGCTACGGCACGGTGCAAGAGATCGCCAACGCGGTGGGGTTCCTGTGCAGCGCAGCTGCCAGCTATGTCAACGGCCAGGTGCTGGCGGTCGACGGTGGCTTCGATGCGGCGGGCGTGGGACTGCCCACGCTGCGCAAGACCGCCGTGCAATGAAGCCCTGGAGCGCTAGGCTGTCGGCGTGACCAGGCCGCGCCGCAGCGATTCGTACAGGCACACCGCAGCGGCCGCAGCAACGTTGAGCGACTCCTCGCCGCCGGGCTGCGCGACGCGCAGCACCAGGGCGCAACGCGCCAGCAGCGCCGGTGCCACGCCCTGGCCTTCGTGCCCCAGCACCCAGGCGCAAGGCTGGGGCAAGATGGCGCGATGCAGCAGTTGATCGGTGGCCAACGCGGTACCGACCAGCGCAACCCTCAGCACCGCCAGATCGTCAGGCGCCAGCCCTTCGACCAGCCGAAGACCGAAGTGCGCACCCATGCCAGCGCGCAAGACCTTGGACGACCACAGGCCCGCTGTGCCTTGCAGCGCGAGCACCTGACCCACACCGAAGGCCGCCGCGCTGCGCAGGATGCTGCCGACATTGCCGGCATCCTGCACCCGGTCCAACACCACCGTGGCAGCGTCTGGATCGATCGCCGGGACCTCGGGCAAGGTCAGCAAGAAACCCAGCCGGGCCGGCGACTCGAGCGCGCTGAAGCCGTCAAACAATGCGTCGCTGACCCGCACGACACGCGGCGCCAAGGCCGCCAAGGCGCGCAGCGCCGGCTGAGCCCAGGCGCTGTCGGCCACGACGGCCTGAGCCGGCCGCAGGCCACGCGCCAGCAGCGCCGAGCACAGGTGCTCGCCTTCGAGCCACACGGCGCCGAGCTTGCGGTAAGCGCCTGGGTCGCGCGCGAGCTTGCGCAAACTGACGAGCAAGGGGTTGTCGCGCGCGCTGAGCGTGACCGGCTCACTCACTGTGCGCTGCAGTCCACGGCTTGCAGCACAGCCCGAACCGGCGCATAGCTGCGGCGGTGCACCGGACAGGCACCATGCTTGCGCAAGGCAGCCAGATGAGCGGCTGTGGGGTAACCCTTGTGCGACGCGAAACCGTAGTCGGGATAGTCCCGGTGCAGCGCCAGGCACAACCGGTCGCGGTAGACCTTGGCCAGGATGGACGCTGCCGAGATCGCTGGCACCTTGGCGTCGCCAGCAACGATCGCAGCGGCTGTCATCGGCAACGCGGGCAGCTGATTGCCGTCGACGAGCACCCGCAGAGGCACCAGGCGCAGGCCGTCGACCGCGCGGCGCATCGCCAACAAGGTCGCCTGCAAGATGTTGAGTCGGTCGATCTCCTCGACGCTGGCCTCGGCGATACAGCAGGCCAGCGACTTGGCACGAATCTCGTCGAACAAGCGATCGCGTTTGCGCGGACTCAAGACCTTGGAGTCAGCCAAGCCGGCAATCGGCTGCCGGTCGTCAAGGATCACTGCAGCGGCCACCACCGGACCGGCCAGCGGGCCACGGCCAGCTTCGTCGACACCGGCCACCAGGCCAGGGCGGTCCCAGTCCGGGCCCAGCAGGTCAAGCAAGGACTTGCGCAATCGCATCGGTGGCCTTTCTTGCCGTGTTCTGCCGCAGGCTGTGGTGCAGATCGATGAAACGACGAACCAGTGCTTCGACCCGGCCGGCGTCATCCAGCCAAGCCAGGCCCTCGCGCGCCAGCGCCTCGGGCGTGGCGTCGTCCTGGATCAGTTCGGGGACCAGAAATTCCCGGGCCAGAATGTTGGGCAGACCGAACCAGGGCTGGTAGCTCATGCGCCGCATGCGTTGCCAGTTCAGCCAGGCCATGCGGTAGGTGATGACCATCGGCCGCTTGAACAGCGCGGCCTCTAAGGTGGCAGTGCCGCTGGCAACCAAGGTGAGGTCACAGGCTGCCAGCGCCTCATGCGAACGGCCGTCGAGCAACTCGACCGCCAGTCCACGGCCTTGCGCAGCAAGCTGCTGCTGGCCGCTGCATCAAAGCTGCAGCGGCCAGCAGCAGCGGCGCGATCTGGACGATCTCGCTGCGCCGACTGCCGGGCAGCAAGGCCACCACCTGGGCATCGTTGGCCAGACCGAGCGCTGATCGAGCCGCTGCGCGCGGCGGCTCGATCGCAATCGCATCGGCCAAGGGGTGGCCGACAAAGGTCGCGGCAATGCCGTGTTGATGCAGCAGCGCGGGCTCGAAGGGAAACAAGCACAGCACATGGTCAGCCGCGCGCGCCAGCTTGGCCACCCGCTCGCCACGCCAAGCCCAGATCGACGGGCAGACAAAGTGGACGGTCTTGATCCCGGCGTCGCGCAGCCGCGTCTCGAGGCCGAAGTTGAAATCCGGCGCGTCGATGCCGATGAAGATCGAAGGCCGCTCGCGCAGCAAACGGTCGCCCAGTTGGCGGCGAATGCGCAGCAATTCGGGCAAACGCCGCAGCGCGTCGACATAGCCGAACACCGCGAGCCGCTCGTGCGGCCACCAGGCATCCAGACCTTGGGCGAGCAGCTTTGGGCCACCGATGCCCACCGACTGCAGACCCGGCCAACGGGCTCTCAAGCCCTGCAGCAACAGACCGCCGAGCAGGTCGCCCGACGCCTCGCCGGCGACCAGCGCCAGCCGTAGCGCTCGATGGCCCGGGGCCAGCGTCTCAGCGGACGATGCCGCGCTCGGCATGGGCCAGGAAATCTAGCATCGACGCAATGTCGCCATCGCTGCCTTCGAGCTGACCTCGCAAGGCAGCGATCGCCTTCACGCCATCGGCCAGCGTCAAGCCTTGGCGGTAGAGCAGGCGGTGCATCTGCTTGACCTGGGCGATGCGCTCGGGCGAGAAGCCGCGCCGGCGCAGGCCTTCAGTGTTGATGCCGGTCGCAGCGGCCGGGTTGCCCGCCGCCGTGACATAGGGCGGCAGGTCTTGCGACAAACGGGTCTGGAAACCGGTCATCGCGTGCGCACCAACACGCACGAACTGGTGCACGCCTGACAGTCCACCGAGAAACACCCAGTCGCCCAGCTGCACGTGGCCCCCGAGTTGGGTCGCGTTGGCGATGATCGTGTGGTGGCCGATGCGGCAATCATGAGCAATGTGTACATAGGCCATGATCCAGTTGTCATTGCCCAGCACCGTCAGGCCGCCGCCCTGCACGGTGCCGGTGTTGATCGTGACAAACTCACGGATCGTGTTGCCATCGCCGAGCTCGAGCCGGGTCGGCTCGCCGGCGTATTTCTTGTCTTGTGGCTCGGCGCCGATCGAGGCGAACTGGAAGATCCGGTTGTCGCGACCTATTGTGGTGTGACCCTCGACGACGCAGTGCGCACCAATGCTGCTGCCAGGGCCGATTCGAACATCGGCGCCGATCACCGCATAAGGGCCGACGCTGACATCCTCAGCCAGTTCGGCCCGCAGCGCGACCAACGCGGTGGCGTGGATACGACTCATGCTGGGCCGAATTCAGCTGAGCTTGCGCATCGTGCACATCAACTCGGCCTCGACCGCTGTGTGGCCGTCGACACTGGCGCGCGTCTTGTACTTGTAAATGCCGGCCTTGGCGCGCTCGAGGCTGGCTTCAAGAATCAATTGGTCGCCGGGCTCGACCACGCGCTTGAAGCGTGCACCGTCAATGCCAAGAAAATAAACCACGGTGTCCTCGTCGGGCGCCTCACCCAGCGACTCAAAGGACAGCAGCGCGGCCGTCTGCGCCAAGGCCTCGATCATCAGCACGCCAGGCATCACCGGGCGCTGCGGAAAATGGCCGTTGAAGAAGGGCTCGTTGATCGTGACGTTCTTCAACGCCTTGATGCGCTTGTCGCGCTCGAACTCGATCACCCGGTCGACCAGCAGGAAGGGATAGCGGTGCGGCAGCAGCTTGAGGATGCGGTGAATGTCGAGCACGGCGGCAGTCATGTCAGTTTCTTCTCCAGCGCACGCAGGCGATCGCGCAAGCCATGCAGTTGGCGCAGCGTGGCCGCGTTCTTTTCCCAGGAGGCATTGTCATCGAAGGGGAACAGACCACTGTATTGGCCCGGCTTCCAGATCGAGCGGGTGATCACCGTCGCAGCGGTGATGTGAACATGGTCTACCAGCTCCAGATGGCCCAGGATGATCGCGCCGCCGCCCGCGGTGCAATGGCGACCGATTTTGGCGCTGCCCGCGATGCCCACGCAGCCGGCCATCGCACTGTGCGCGCCGATGCGAACGTTGTGGCCGATCTGGATCAGGTTGTCGAGCTTGACACCCTCGTCGATCAAGGTGTCGGCCAGCGCGCCGCGGTCGATGCAGGTGTTGGCGCCGATTTCCACATCATCGCCAATGCGCACTGCCCCGAGCTGCTCGATCTTTTGCCAACGCGCATCGCCACCTTGGCCTTCGGGAGCGAAACCGAAACCATCAGCGCCGATCACCACGCCCGAATGCACGATGCCTCGGGCGCCGATCCGGCAGGCCTCGCCCAGTGTGACACGGACCGCCAAGCGTGTGCCCTCGCCCACCGATGCATCCGCACCGATGTGGCAGTGGCTGCCGATCACCGCGCCGGCACCGATTACCGCACCGGCACCGATGTAGGCCAGCGCCGCCACCGATGCGCTGGGGTGCAGCCGAACGCCGGGTTCGACGACGGCACTGGGATGAACGCCAGGCACAGGCTGGCGTCGCGTGCGCGCAGCCCACCATTGGGTCAGGCGCGCAAAGTAGAGGTATGGGTCGGCAGCAACAATGGCCGATCCGCGTGCCAGCGCGGCTTCGCGCATGCCGGGCGAGACAATCACACAGGCCGCCGCAGAAGCCGCGAGCTGGGCGCCATAGCGTGGGTTGGACAGGAAACTCAGGCTGGCGGCATCGGCCGACTCCAGCGGTGCCAGCATCGTGATGACAGTCTGACCATCACCGCAGGCTCGGCGGCCAAGCGCTTACTTGGCCGCTGGCGCGGCGTTGAGCGCCTTGATCACCTTCTCGGTGATGTCGACACGCCCGCTGGCGAAGACCACGTCTTGCAGGATCAGGTCGTACTTCTCACCTTCGAAAATACCCTTGATGACCTTGTTGGCACGCTCGACGATACCGGCGGTCTCTTCGTTGCGGCGCTGGTTGAGGTCTTCCTGGAACTCGCGGCGTTTGCGCTGCAGGTCTCGGTCCTGCTCGACCAGATCGCGCTGGCGCCGATTGCGCTCGCTCTCGGGCAACGCGGGCGCGTCCTTCTCCAGCTTGTCGGCCGTGGCCTTGAGCTTGCTTGCCTGATCGTTCAAATCCTTGTCGCGCTTGCTGAAGTCAGACTCCATTCGAGCCAGCGCAGCCTTGGCTGGCGTCGCTTCGCGAAGCACCCGCTCGCTGTTGACATAGCCGATCTTGAGCTCCTGCGCCTGTGCGGCACCAGCGGCAGCCAGCAAGGACACGCAAGCCAGCATGGCCCACGACTTCATGGTCTTCTTGGTCATCAGAACGCAGTCCCGATCTGGAATTGGAAACGCTGGATTCTATCTGTCGCCTGCTTGCGAATCGGCGAACCCCAGCTGATCTTGAGCGGGCCGACCGGCGAGATCCAGGATAGGCCAATACCTGCCGAAGAGCGCAGGCTGTCGACCGTCATCCGCTCGCCATCGCGCCAGACATTACCGGCATCGGCAAAACCAAAGATGCGCAGCGACCTGTCGTTGCCCGTCCCAGGTACCGGGAGGTACAGCTCGGCGTTGAGGTTGGCCTTCTTGGCGCCACCGACATAGGCGCCGGTCGGATCGATCACACCCAAGGAGTTCTGCTCGAAAACCCGGACCGAGCCCAAACCCCCGCCGTAGAAATTCTTGAACACCGGATAAGGCCGCCCGCCCAGTCCCATGCCCCAGCCCAGTTCGCTGTTGATGCCCAGCGTGATGCGTTGCCAGATCGGGAAAAACTGCTGGTACTGCAGATTCGTGCGCATGAACCGCACATCGCCGGCCACACTCCATTCAACGTTAGCACGCTGGTAACGCCCCGCAGTAGGCGCCAGCGCACTGTCGCGCTGGTCTCGCGCCCAACCCAAGGTCAGCGGCACCGCGGTGGAAACCGGGCCATAGCGGAAACGGTAATCGAAGTACTGGTTCGGGATCCCGGCCGACGAGCCGATGTTGGTCTGCTCGACACCGATACCGAAGAACACGGTGTCGTACTCGGAGAACGGCACGCCAAAACGCACAGATCCACCAGGGTTGGTGATCTGGTACTGGTTGCCCAGGCTGTTGTAAGGCCGTGAGGTTCGGTAGTAGAGGTCGAGCGCTCGCGAGATGCCGTCCACCGTGAAATACGGGTCAACCGTGGACAAGACCAGGCTGCGCGAGAGCCGGCTGGTGTTGACCTGAAAACCCAAGTAATTGCCCGATCCGAACACATTGTCCTGTTTGATCGCGGCCGACAGCGCCAGCCGGTCAGCGCTGGAAAAGCTCAGCCCAAGCGACAGATTGCCGGTGGGTTTTTCCGTCACGCTGACAGCCAAATCGACCTGGTCGGCCGTGCCGGCAACCTCGTTGGTGTCGACGTTGACATCCTTGAAATAACCCAGCCGGTCGACCCGCTCACGCGACAGCTTGATGCGCTCGCCGTCGTACCAACTCGATTCGAGTTGGCGGAATTCACGCCGCACCACCTCGTCGCGGGTGCGGGTGTTGCCCGCGACGTCGATGCGCCGGACATAGACGCGGCGCTGAGGCTCGGCCGCCAACACCAGCGCAACCTGGCCATTGGCGCGGTCGATCTCGGTGCGCGCATCGACGCGCGCAAATGCATAGCCAAAACTACCGAAACGATCGGTGAAGGCCTTGGTCGTGGCGGTGACCACCGCGGCGCGGTAAGGCTCGCCAGCGCGAACGCCGATCAACTGCCGGAACTCATCTTCCTTGCCAAGGTAGTCTCCGGCCAGCCTGACCGCAGTCACGGTATAGGGCTGCCCCTCCTTGACCGTGATCGTGACGGAAATGTCCTGCTTGTCGGGCGAAATTGTGACCTGTGCGGTCTCGATATTGAACTCAAGATAGCCGCGATTGAGGTAGTAAGCGCGCAAGGTGTCGAGGTCAGCGTTGAGCTTGGCGCGCGAGTAACGGTCGTTCTTGGTGTACCAGGTCAACCAACCGCTGGTCGTGAGGTCCATCAACGCGGTCAGGGTCGACTCGGAGAACACCTTGGCACCGACGATGCGGATCTCGCGGATGCGCGCCGCATCGCCTTCAGTCATGGCGAAGCTGACGTTGACGCGGTTGCGATCGGTCGGGGTGATGGTCGTCACCACCTCGGCGCCGTAGAGGCTGCGCGACAGATACTGGCGCTTGATCTCCTGCTCGGCCCGGTCGACCAGTGCCCTGTCGAAAGGCAGGCCTTCCCCGATGCCCGAATCCTTGAGCGACTTGATCAAGGTGTCTTTGTCAAACTCCTTCAAACCGACGAAACTGACTGTTTCGATCACTGGCCGCTCTTCGACCACCACCACGGCGACGCGGCCGTCGATCTCGATGCGCACGTCCTTGAACAGGCCGGTCGCGAACAAGGCACGCAGCGCAGCAGCGGCCTTGTCGTCGGTGTAGTTGTCGCCAACCCGAAACGGCAGCGCGGCGAAGACAGTGCCGGGATCGGTACGCTGCAAACCCTCGACGCGGATATCCTGCAGCACAAAGGCTTCGACGGCCAAGACTGGCGGCGCGGCGAATGCCGCAAAGAACGCGACGACAGCTACAGGGCGGAAAAGACGGTCGGTGAAGAAGGAGGGCATCAGTGCGGTCAGTGCAGGCCCAACAGGCGGGCGATGTCGTTGAAAAGGGCCACCGACATCATCATCAGCAAAACTGCGACGCCACCGCGTTGCAATCGCGCGAGCCACAGATCGGAGACCGGACGCCCGGTCAGACCCTCGAAAAGATAATACATCAGGTGCCCACCGTCGAGCATCGGCAGCGGCAGCAGGTTGAGCACGCCCAGGCTGACACTGACCAAAGCCAGAAAACCCAGGTAATACGCCAGACCTTGTTGAACCGACTGACCTGCGACATCGGCAATGGTGAGCGGTCCGCTCAGGTTCTTCAGCGAAGCCTGGCCAATCAGCATGCGACCGATCATCTTGACCGTCAACGCCGAAACCTCCCAGGTCCGAACCAGCCCCTGGGACAGGCCTTCGATCGGACCGAGTTGCACCCGCACCAGCTCTGGCGCCGTACCGATAAAAGCGTCGATGCGGCCAACGCCGTGATCACCCTCACGCACCAAGCGCGGGGTGATGGTCAACTCGATCACCTGTGTGCCGCGCTGCAGCTGCCATTGCATAGGCTGGACCACGCCGTCTCGAACCGAGGTTCGAATCCGCTCGCGCAATCCCTGCGCATCACTGACAGGCTGCCCCTCGAGGCGCAGCACGCGATCACCTTTTTGCAGTCCGGCCAGCGCTGCGGGACCGCCCACCTTCACCTCGCCGAGTACGGGTTCGCTGTAGGCCTGGCCCAAGCCGATGCGCTTGACCAGCGCTGCGTCCATGTCTTGCGCACCGAGCTCATCGAGGCCTAGCCTCAGCTGACGACCACTGCGGCCCTGCGAATCGCTGAGCTGCAACCGCAGTGCCTGCCCTTGCAGCAGGTGCTGGGTGAGTTGCCAGCGCAAATCGCTGAGCGAGCGCAGGTCCACCCACTGGCCTTGATCGTCCTGCCATGCCTGCACCCAGTCGCCTGCGCGCATGCCGGCGCGCTCGGCCAGACTGCCCGGCGAGGGTGTACCCAACAAGGCCTTGGGTTCGTCAATACCTATCCAATGCGAGCTGGCGTACAGCAGCACCGCCAGCAACAAGTTCGCCAGCGGTCCGGCAGCGACGATCGCCACGCGCTGCCACAGCGGTTTGCGGTTGAACGCCTGGTCCAGTTCACCGGGGGCCACCGGCCCCTCGCGCTCGTCTAGCATGCGCACATAGCCGCCCAAGGGCAGAGCCGACAGCACAAACTCGGTATGTTCACTCGATTTCTGGCGGCGCCAGATCACACGGCCAAATCCCATCGAGAACCGCAGCACCTTGACACCGCAGGCCACTGCTACTCGGTAATGACCGTATTCATGCACGACGATCAGCACCGTCAGCGTCAACAAAAAAGCCAACACGGTGATCATCTCGCGAGCTCCCGGGCCATACGATCAGCCAAGCCACGAGCCCGACCATCGAGCGCAAGCATGTCTTCAAGCGAACCCGCATCGGCCTGACTCGGCACCAAGGCCGCCACGGTGTCGGCATTGACGCGGTGTATGTCGGTGAAGCGCAGCCGGCCGGACAGAAAGGCCGCAACTGCCACCTCGTTGGCAGCGTTGAGCACGGCGGTGCTGCCCTCCGGACCTCGCAAGGCGTCATAGGCCAAGCCCAGACCGGGGAAGCGCTGCGGGTCGGCGGGCTCGAAACTCAGCGCCTGTATTGCCAGAAAGTCGAGTTCATCAGCACCCGAAGCCTCACGCTCGGGCCAGGCCAGGCCAACGCTGATCGGCACCTTCATGTCGGGCGTGCCAAGTTGGGCGAGCACGCTGTTGTCACGACAGACCACCATCGAGTGGATGATGCTCTGAGGGTGCAGAACGACACGGATCTGCTCCGGCGCCAGGTCGAACAGCCATCGAGCCTCGATCACTTCTAGCGCCTTGTTCATCATCGTCGCCGAATCGACCGATATCTTTCGCCCCATCACCCAATTGGGGTGCGCGCAGGCTTGGTCGGGCGTGACCTCGTGCAAAGTGGCGGGGTCGCGGTCGCGGAACGGTCCGCCCGATGCGGTCAGCACGATGTGGGCGATTCGCCGACCCCAGGCTGCTCGGTCCTCGGGCAGACATTGGAAGATTGCCGAATGCTCACTGTCGATCGGCAGCAGCAGCGCCCCACCCTTTGCCACCGCGGCCATGAACAATCGCCCGCCAACCACCAGCGCTTCCTTGTTGGCCAACATCAGTCGCTTGCCAGCCAGCGCTGCCGCGATGCAGGGCTGCAGTCCAGCAGCGCCGACAATCGCTGCCATCACGCTGTCGACTTCTGGGTGTGAGGCCATTTCGCACAAGGCCCGGTCGCCATGCAGGACCTCGGTACGCAAGCCCAGCGCCGCCAGGTCCTGCCCCAGCGAATCGGCCTGCGCCGCAGTAGCGACCACCGCATAGCGTGGTCGCCAACGCTGGCAAAGACTGGACAGCTCCTGCATCCTGCGCTGCGCCGTCAGCGCAAAGACCTGGTATCGCTCAGGGTGCAGGGCAATCACGTCCAGCGTGCTGCCACCGACCGAGCCGGTAGCACCGAGGATGCAAACACGTTGCACCATGTCAGTACGGCCTCAGCCCCAGGGGACCGCGAAGAAAGCGTGCATTGTCTTGTGTCATGGTTGCACTGCCGACACTACAGGCTGATCAGCGCAAGCGCCGCCGGCAACACCGGCAGCAACGCGTCGACCCGATCGAGCACGCCACCATGGCCGGGCAGCAGACCACTCGAATCCTTGGCCCCAGCAGCTCGCTTGACCAGTGACTCGAACAAATCCCCCATGACGCTGAGCCCGGCCAGCAGCAGCAGTGACAGCACCAAGCCGCCCAGTCCCATTCGCTGGCGCAGCAGCAAGAACAAACTGGGCGAGTCAAAACTGCCTGTCGATTCCAG
>RGQD01000126.1 GCA_010030205.1 Betaproteobacteria bacterium | reverse complement strand
CCCAGGCCTTGGCGCCAATGCGCGCTGGCCAGTTCGTAAGCGACGCAGGCGATGCCTGGCTCGAGCACGGTGGCTTGGACGTAACCCGCCAAACCGCCAGCGGGCAGGCGCAGCACCCAGTTCAGCCAGCGCTGGCTGCCGTCCGGCGACTGCCTGGTCTCGAGCCGGCGAAAGCGGGCCTGCAGCCATTCCAATGACGGCGGCGGGGCATTCTCGAAGGCGTAGATCGCCGGATCGGACAGCACCAAGAACATCTCGGCGGCATGGGCCTCGACCTGCGGCTCTAGCCTGCAGCGGTCGGTGACCAGCAGCTTCATCCTTGGATCAATCGGCGTTGCTGTCGAGCTTGGCGCTTTGCTGTGCGACGAATTCAGACCTTGCGGCAGCGTCGTTGACCTTGGCATGGGCAAGGCACCAAGCCAGCAGTGGCGCGGCATGGACCTGGAACTTGTCCGCCACCAATCCGGCGGCGTGCAGGTCCTTGAGTGCGCCCTCGGCCATGGCCTGCCATTCGGCATAGCTTGCCTCAAAGCGGTCCGAGTCGACCGAGGCCTCTTTCACCTTCCGCCATTCCCCCGCGCTGTACCAGGCGACGTACAGCTTGACCTTGGGCCGTTCGACCTTGGACTTGAGCCAGGGCGCGAGTTTTTTGCTGGGTTGCATGGCGGTGGAGATGGCTTGGGGTCGGACCCGGTCCAGTGTAGGGACGGCACCGGTGACTTGTCCAGCCTGCCTCCGCCAGCCCGGTCCCGCCGCGATAGGGGTCCGATGTCTCGGGTCTGGTACCGCACCGCACGCGCCAAGTCAGCCGACGCGTTGGCCCATCAGGCAGACCCACTGCACCAGCACTGGCGGGCGCCAATTGTCTTGGGCAGCCGATGCGCTCGGGTCGGTCTTTGAAAGTGCTTGAGATCTGTCGATCGTCAACAGCGCCGCCGAAAATCGTTTTTCTCGAGCGGAGTCTGCGCGATATCTCTGTTGCGACGTCCTGTCGCGAAGCAAGGCCCCCTCTCGGGTGCCACTGCTCGCGTGCGGCTACTTGAGCTTTGAATACGCGGTCGGCGTCAGGAAAAGGTTCTCCAGATGTTCAACCAGCGGACCGTTCTTCTCGGTTTCACCGCGCGCGGAGATCCACTCCGGGGATGCGGCGAAAGCGGTCCATTTCTGCTCCCGCTCCGCCATGTCTTTCCACTCCAGGATGTAGTAGAGCGCGTTGTTGCTCGGTCCTACCGCAACAGTCCAGAAGCCGACTTGGCGGATGCCGGCCTTGTCCCAAAGCTTGAGCGTGATGGTGTCGAAACGCTTGTTCAGGTCTGGCAAGCGACCCGGCATGGCGTGATAGATGCGCATTTCGTACAGCATGCTGTTGCTCCTCGTTGTTGTTGACGCGTCAAATAGTACGGCAGACGCGAAGCCTAGGTTGATCAAACGCCTATTTCATTGGACGCAAAACCAAGAAGGCACCCAGCGCTAGGCCGAAGTCAAGCGACGGTAGAGGCGGCTCAGGCGCTCGGGCAGGCTGTTCACATCGTCGATCACCAGGTAGCGGTGCGCCGGGCAAACGCCGCGCAGATAGTCGTGCGCCGCCTGGTCCACCGTGATGCAGAACGCCGCGACGCCGACACGCGCGGCCTCGCGCAAGGCCTGGGCAGTGTCGTGCAAGCCATAGGCGCGGTCGTTCCTGTCGGGGCCGTAGTCCTGGTCTTGCGGGTAGCCGTCGGTCACCAGCATCAGCACCCGGGTCTGGGCGGGCTGCAACAGCAACTGTGACACCGCGTAGCGGATGGCCGCGCCGGTGCGGGTGCTGCCTTCAGGCTCCAGCGCCGCCAAAGCGGCTGCGGTCTGGGCCGACCACGGCTGGTCGAAGCCCTTGGCCACCCGCAGGTCCACCTGCAGCCGGCCTTGGCCAGAGAAGCCAAAGATCGCATGTCGGTCACCGAGCAGGTGCAGGCCTTCGCACATCAGTGCGATCGCGTCGTGGGCGATGTCGATCACCCGACGCGGTGCCGGCCCTGGCGACAAACCGCGCGGGCGGAAACCGTAGAGCAGGCCGTCGTCGTCATCATCGGCCACCACCGCTTGTCGGTCGTGCGGGTCTTGCGGGTCGTGCGGCAGCGGCACCGCGAAGCCGGTCGAGCCACTGGTGTCCAGCAGCACGGCGGTGCAGACATCGCGCTGCAGCCTGGGTCGGTGGCGGTAGGGCCGTGCCTCGCCTTGACCGCCAGCGCGCCGGTCGATCAGGCTGGCCAAGGCCTGGTCCAGGTCGATCTGGTCGCCATCGGCCGCAGTGCCACCGCGTGCCCGCGCCGTGGGCGGTGTGGCGCTGAAGTGGCGGCGGATGGCCCGCAACAACGGCGCATGCCGGGTCCGCAGCCGGGCCAGAAAGTCGGCCTGTCGGCCCTGCACCGACCGCACCTGCACGCAGGTCCAGGCGCGACGGTAGCCGCCGGCCTTGTAGTCCCACTCATCGTGCCATTGGGTGTGCAGGCCGGCGCGCGACACTGCAGCCTGGGTGGACACGGCAGCCGCCGCCGGCGACTCGGGCCCGCTTGCATCGGGTTGCGCAGGCGGTGCCGAGGCCCTGCGCGGCAAGGGCGCGGGCAGGCCGCCGCCGGCCAGTTGGCCGCTCGCTGCGCCGGGTGATTGCGGTGCGGCGTCGACGACAGGCGCTGCCAGGCCGGCCTCGGCAATGGCCGAGGCTGACGTGGCGGGCTCAGCGTCGGGCAACACCCGCAGCATAGGCACCGCTTGCAATGGCTGGCGGCCCGGATCGCGTCCGGCCATCAGCCAGGTCAATTGCTGCACAGCGGCCTTCATGCTGTCAATCGCGCCAGCGATGGGCTGATCGCTTGGGTTGCATGCGCCGGCCCAGGCGGCCAGCGCTGCATGCCTGAAACCAGATGGTCTGGCCGGGGCCCTCGCAAGATCGCCTCGCGCACCTGGGAACTGCCGGGCCAGTACGGCATCCTCCCGCGCCGCCTCCAGCGTGTGGAACAGCCGCCGCAGCAGCACCGACCGAGGCCAGCTCGCCAGGCAGCGCGCCAGCACCGTCTCGGGATCAAGCACGGCATCAACCGCCTGGCGCGACGCTGGCGTGGCCAGCGGGCCCCACAGCCCAGCCGCAGCAAGGGCTTCATCGTCGATGGCCCAGCGTCCGTCGGGCTGCTGGCCGACCACCTGCCGCAGCAGCACCAAGCGTCGGGCGCGGCGCTCTGCGGACGAGCCGTCATCGGGCGGTGGCAGCCACAGCCAGCCGGGCCCGCCCGAAGCCCTGGTGGCGCCGGTCGGCGGGTTCTGCGCAAAAGCCAAGGGTCGGCCAGCCAGCGCGCTGGCAAACATCTGCAAAGGTCGCTGGTCAGGGTCGGCCGCGGCGGCTGGGTCCTGCGCAGCGACAGCGCCCGCCGCCATCAAGGCAGCAGCACGTCGATGATGTCGCGCACGGCTTGCTGAACATCGGCGTCGTCGCCAATGCCTTGGGCCACTGCCACCTCGCAGGCGCGCCGGGGTGCGATGCCGCGGGCCACCAATTGCGCCGCGTACACCAGCAGCCGGGTGCTCACGCCGTCTGCCAGGCCCTGCGCTTGCAAGGCCCGCACCCGCTGGCCCAACACCGCCAGACGCTCGGCCATGGCCTCGGGAACACCACCCTCATGGGCGACGATGGCGGCTTCAAGGTCGACCGTCGGGTAGTCGAAGGCCAGGCTCACAAAACGCTGGCGGGTGGACGGTTTCAAGTCTTTGACCACGCTCTGGTAGCCCGGGTTGTACGAGATGACCAGCGCAAAGCCCGGGTGTGCCCGCAGCAACTCACCGGTCTTTTCAATCGGCAACTCGCGCCGGTGGTCGGCCAGCGAATGGATCACCACGGTGGTGTCCTTGCGCGCCTCCACCACCTCATCGAGGTAGCAGATGGCGCCGCGCCGCACCGCCCGGGTGAGCGGGCCATCGGCCCACACGGTGCGGTCGTGCGCCAGCAGGTGGCGGCCCACCAGGTCATTGGCGGTGAGGTCTTCATGGCAGGCCACGGTGATCAGTGGCTGCGCGGCATCGGGCCGCAGCGCGGCGTGGCCCTGCGCCAAGCGAGCGGCCATGTGTTCGACAAATCGGGTCTTGCCACAACCGGTGGGGCCTTTGAGCAACACCGGCAGCTGCGCGGCATAGGCCGCCTCGAACAGCGCCACCTCGTCGGCCACCGGCAGGTACCAGGGCAAGGCGGATGGGGCGGTGGGCGAAGCAGTCATGGGCGGGCTGAGCGAGCGCGGACGGATTCAGTCAGCGACTCGACCGGAGCGCAAGCCCAGCGCTTTCAGTGCCAGTCGCGCAGCAGCTTGCCCGGCAGGGGTTTGTGGACGGCCCCTTGCTCGTCGGCGACGCGCTGCCCGTTGACCCACACACCATGGACGCCACACGACTTGGTGACCACTCTGGTCGCAGCGGCCGGCAGGTCGTTGGCGCGAGTGCGCGCGCCGCGCCCCACCGTTGCCGGATCGAACAACAACAGGTCGGCGGCGCAGCCTTCGCGCAGGCTGCCGCGGTCGCGGATGCCAAAGAACTCTGCCTGCGCGCTGGTCAGGCGACGCACGGCTTCAGGCAAACCCATGATGGCCTTGTCGCGGACCCAGTGACCCATCAGATGCAGGCCGAAGCCTGAGTCATCCAGAAATGACAGATGCGCGCCGGCGTCCGACAAGGACAGCAGGCTTTGCGAGTGATTCAGCAGCTTGGCCACTGCGGTCTCGTCGTGGTTCAACGCGACCAGTGAGAACAGCGTCCCGAGGTCTTCCGAGATCGCCAGATCGAACATGCAGTCGAGCGGATCGACCGATCGTTCGGCGGCGATGTCGGCGATGCTGCGGTCCTCGAACTGCCGATTCTCGGCGCGCACGGTCTGCAGCACCTGCACCAGCTTCCAGTCACCTGAAAAGATACGACGCGCCGGCGTCTTGAGTTCTTCGCGCAAAGCTTGGCGCAAGACCGGGTCGCGCAGACGCTCGATCATGTCTTGGCCTTTGAGACCAAAGATCGGTTTCCAAGCCAGCAGGGGCTCGAGCGGGTAAGGCACTTCGAACGAGAAATCGAACACCAGCGGCGTTGCAGCCACCGCGCCGCGCATGTGTCGACCTCGCTGGTTGGCTGCCGCAATGCCGTCGAGGTCATCGAACACGCCGTTGGGGGCCAGGCTCGAATGCAGCAGCGCTGCGACGAGCACGGGCCGGCCCGACGCCGCTGCAAATTCCTCGAGCTTGGCCACCGGGGTGGTCGGACCCTTGGTGATCATGAAGACGCCCTGGTTGCGACCACGCATAGGCTCGGCAAGCGCCAGGAATTCGGACCAATCGGCCAGCCGCGAGGGCATAGGCCGACCGTCATAGGCACTGTGCGAGGTCGTCGTCGTCGACGCCAAGCCGACGGCGCCCGCGGCCAGCGCCTCGTCGACCAGCGCTTGCATGCGGGCCACCTCATCGGTTGTCGCGGCGCGGTCGGAGCCGGCCGAACCCATCACGTAGGTGCGCAGCGTCGAGTGCCCGACAAAAGCCGCCAGGTTCATCGCGCAGCCGCCCGCTTCGATACGGTCCATGTACTGACCGAAGCTCTCGAAATCCCAGCGTATGCCGGCCTGCAGACTGGCCAGCGACATGCCTTCGACCTGTGTCAGGTTCTTGGTGACGAGGTCTCGCGATGCGGCGTCGGGGCGGCAAGGCGCGATCGTGAAACCGCAGTTGCCGATGATCGCGGTGGTGACCCCCATGCCGACCGACTGGTCGAGGTAAGGGTCCCAGGTGATCTGCGCGTCATAGTGGGTGTGGTTGTCGATGATGCCCGGCATCAGAGCCGAGACCATCGTGGATTCTGGCGTTTGAAATCAGCAAGTCGAACATGGAAGACCTCTCGGACGAAGGGTTGAGTGAGTGACAGCGCAATAGACCCAGGGAGTGCCGCCAGGCGAGAACGCCCAGTCAGCGGTGATCATTGAGGCTTGATGCCTGCGCCGCTGACGATGGCTGCCCACAGCGCCATGTCCTGCTTCAGCGTCTTGGCAAACGATTCGGGCGAATCGCCGACCGGTACCAGTGTTTGCTCGTTCAAGCGCGCCTGCACGTCCGGCAGCTTGACGATGCGCATCAGCTCACGCGAGATCTTCTCGATCACCGGCTTGGGCGTGCCGGCTGGCGCCAAAACGCCGACCCAGCCCAGCGGCTCGAAACCGGGGTAGCCGTTCTCGGCCAAGGTGGGCACCGCCGACAACATCGGCGCACGTTGCGGGCCGCTGACGACCAGGGGCTTGAGCTTGCCGGCGGCGATCTGCTGGGTCGCGGTGCTGACATCGATCCAGGCGCAGCTGATCTGCCCGCCGAGCAGGTCGGTGAGCATGGGTGCCGAGCCCTTGTAAGGCACATGCGTCATGTCCAGGCCCGCCACCCGGGCAAACCGCTCGCCCAGGATGTGCGATGAAGAACCGGTGCCAAAGGAGCCGAAGGCGTGCTTGCCGGGATTGGCCTTGGCCAGCGCGACGAACTCCTTGATGTCGCGGGCCGGGAAATCGGGTTTGACGGCGAGCACCAGATACGACAGGCAGATCTGCGAGATCGGCTCGAAGTCCTTGATCGGGTCAAACGGCACCTTGACGTAAATGGCCGGATTCTGGATGTGGGTGGTGATCGCGACCAGCAGGGTGTAGCCATCGGCCGGCGAGCGTGCCACTTGCTCGGTGCCGATCATGCCGCTGGCGCCCGGGCGGTTGTCGACCAGCATCGGCTGCCCCCAGGCCTCGGCCAGTTTGCCGGCCAGCAGGCGACCCACCAAGTCGGTGGCGCCGCCAGGGGGATAAGGCACGACCATCTTGACCGGGCGGTTGGGATAGCTCGACGCCGCCTGTGCTCGCGCATCGAGGGCGGTCAAGGGCGCGGAGGCAAGCGCCATCAGCGTGAACTTGCGGCGCGTGAACAGACGCCTGGGCGGTTGGATCATGGGGCTCCGAACAAATCGCGTGACCACGATTTAGCGGCCGATTCTCGCATCGCACGCTGCCCATCCAAGATCATCCACATGGATTGACCCTCGCATCGCAGGCGCCTTCGCACTCGAACTCGCCGCCAGCCCAGGTCTTCGCATGGCCGCGTCGTCGCCCCGCCGCCCGGTCGATCCAGGTTCGCCTGGTCAAGCTTCGCCCTGTCATCGCTGGCAAGGTCTGCCCTTGATGGCGCTGGATTTGGGCAGGCGCCGAGTAGCCGGTATTGCACGATTATTTAAGGCAAATTTAAGCTTAATTTAAGAACTGAAGACAGCTTCCGGTGAAACTGCTGCCAGCGCTGGCAACCGTCAAAGATCCGCAATAGATCCCCACGTCAGGTTCGACACCAAGCCGGTGCCGAGTCTCGGATTCAGTTCAACATCACGGTGCATCGAATCCAATTGCCAAGCGCTCAACCAATCCAAAAGGAAAATCATGTTTTTACTGAATAGAACGATGGTGACCACAGGCGACATGGAGGTGATACTGCCATTGCTCCAGGAGCTGGTTGCTGTTGCCCAGAAAGACGCTGGCGTTCATATCAAAGCCTGGGCCGGACTCCACGGCTACGCGCTGGGAACCATAGTCTTTAGCGGAACCTTTGAATCGAATGCCGAGGGCGCCGCAAATTTAGCGAAACTGTCGGCGAGCAAAGCGTGGCGGGAAGCTGGTCGCAAGTTTCGCACTCACGTGCAGAGCAAAGAGGCCGACACGACGCTTCAATACATTCGGGGCGGATCGATGGGCCATGACATCCCGGTCGGCACGATCGTCCAGGCCACCACTTTTCAGCTTGCTCAAGACGCCGATTGGTTATCAGCCCTTAAATGGGCCAATGATTTTGCTGATGTGAAGAAGAAGGTTACAGGCACCGATACCAATTTGTTGCACACGGTCTACGGCGTGCTCGGCGGAATTGGCATGCTGACTGGTTTTGCCAATGCGGCGGCCGTGGATACGTACCGCGAAAAGATTTCTGCCAACCCTGAGTTCATGACGAAATTTCTGGAAGGCGGCAAGTTCGCGGTGGCTGGAACAGTGCTACAGCGCCAAATCATCAAGATCGTCTGATTCGGGCCCAGCGAACTTGATGCTGCCGGCACCAGGCACCACACGGCGGCGACTTGAGGGCGCGGCAAGGCGTCGAAGCGCCGGGGTCATCGCCCTGGCGGTCAGAAGCAATCCATCTGCGGCTGCCTGCCCGCGTTCAGCGCTCCTTGACGTAGGGAATGCCCAGCGCGGCCGGCGCGCGCGCGCGGCCGATGAAGCCGGCCAGCAGCACCACCGTCATCACATAGGGCAAGGCCTGGATGGCCTGCACCGGCACCGCGCCGCCGCCCAGCGCTGCGGGCAATGAAGCACCCTGCAACCGGATCGCCACTGCGTCGAGAAAACCGAACAGCAAACAGGCCCAGAGCGCGCCGACCGGGCGCCACTTGCCAAAGATCATCGCCGCCAACGCCATGTACCCGCGACCGGCCGTCATGTTGGGCACGAAGTTCGCGCCTTGGGCCAGCACCAGATAGCTGCCGGCGAGCGCGCACAGCAAGCCGTTGCCCGCCAGCGCGCCGTAGCGCAGGGCTTTGACCGACAGCCCTGCCGCGTCGACCATCGCCGGGTTCTCGCCGGTGGCGCGCAGCCGCAGGCCCAGCCGGGTGCGGTAAAGCAGGAACCAGGCACCCGGCACCAGCGCCAGCGCGCCGTAGACCAGCGCGTTGTGGCCCAGCAGCCCGGTACCCAGCAAGGTGCCCGCCTGCGGCCAGGTCTGCAGCGATTGCGCCAAGTCGCCGAACCAAGGCGACAGCCGCACCGCGTCGGGCAGCGGCGGCGTCTGCCCGCCCTGCTTGAACCAGGCGATGCCCAGCACGATCGACAGGCCGCTCGCCACCATCGTCAAGGCCATGCCGAGCACGACCTGGTCGCCGGCGTGGCTGACGCAGGCATAGCCGTGCAACATAGACAGCGCCAAGCCCACGGCCAGCGCTGCGGCCAGCGCCAGCCCGAGCGAGCCGGTCGATGCGCCGGTGGCGCCGGCGGCAAACGCCGTCAACAGCATCTTGCCCTCAAGCCCGAGGTCGATCACGCCCGAGCGCTCGCTGAGCAATCCGGCCAGCGCGCACAGGATCAGCGGTGTCGAGACCCGCAGCGTCGACGCCAGCAAGCCGCCGATCAGCGCTTCATCCATGGTGGGCTCCAGCGCCCAGGGCCGGCCTGGGTTGCAGCAGCGCATGGACCCGCGCCAGCCCGGGCGCAGCAACCTGGGCCATTGCGCCCGAGAACAGCACGATCAGTCCTTGCAGCGTGGTCACCATGTCGCGCGAGAAGCCCGGCATCTCGAATACCAGCTCGGCCCCGCCCTGGTAGAGCGCGCCGAACAACAGCGAGGCCAGCACGATGCCCAGCGGGTGGTTGCGGCCGATCAGCGAGACCGCGATGCCGGTGAAGCCCGCGCCCATCACGTAGTCGAGCAACAAGCGGTGCTGCACGCCGGCGAGCTCGTTGATGCCGACCAGCCCGGCCAGCGCGCCCGACACCAGCATCGCCAGCATCACCTGGCGGCGCGGCCGCACGCCGCCGTAATGCGCGGCGTCGGCTGAAAAACCCACCGCACGCAACTCGTAGCCAGCGCGCGTGCGCCACAGCAACAGCGCCACCGCCACCGCCGCGAACAAGGCCAGCAGCACGCTCAAATTCAGCGGCGTGCGAGGCCAGGCGATGCCCAGCCAGCCCAATGCCTGGTGCAGCCCGGGCATCTGGGCGGCTTCGGCAAACGGCAAGGTCTCGATCGACATGCTGCCCGGCGCCTTGAGCGGGCCGACCAGCAGCCAGGCCAAGCCCGCCGCGGCGATGAAGTTGAACATGATCGTCGTGATCACGATGTGGCTGCCGCGCCAGGCCTGCAGCGCCGCGGGCACTGCGGCCCACAGCGCGCCGCCAGCCATCGCCGCGACCACCATCAGCGGCAGCAGCAAGGCGGCCGGCAGACGATCACCCAGCGCCAGCGCGACCAGGCTGCAGCCCAGGCCGCCGATCATGGCCTGGCCTTCGCCGCCGATGTTGAACAGCCCGCCTTGGAAAGCCACCGCGACCGCCAGCCCGGTGAAGACAAAAGTGGTCGCGTAATAAAGCGTGTAGCTGATGCCTGAGGCGCTGCCGAAAGCGCCCTTGACCAGCAGCGCGAGCACCTGCAGCGGCGCCAGCCCGACAGCGGCCAGCACCAGCGCACAGACCGCCAGCGCGAGCGCAAGGTTGACCAGCGGCAGCAAGCCGATGTCCATCCAGCGCGGCAGTTCGACGGGACGGCTCATGCCTGCAGCGCGCCGACGCCAGCCATCAGCCGCCCGAGCGCGGCCTCGCTGCAGTCGGCGATCGCGAGTTCGCCGGCGATCCGTCCGCGGTCCATCACCAGCACCCGGTCGGACAGCGCCAGGATTTCGTCGAGCTCGCTCGAGACCAGCAGCACCGCGCCGCCAGCGTCGCGCATCGCGCGCAGCCGACCGTGGATGAACTCGATCGCACCGATGTCGACGCCGCGGGTGGGCTGGCCGACCAGCAGCAAGCGCGGCGGCGACTCGGGCGCCAGCGCCTCGCGGGCGAGCACCAGTTTTTGCTGGTTGCCACCTGAAAACTTGGACGCCCGCAGATCGACGTCGCGCGGCCTGACGTCGTAGGCCTCCATCATCTGCGCGGTGGCCGCGCGCATCGCCTGGCGCTTCATCCAGCCCCAGGCGCCGGCAAAGCGGGCGCTGCGCTGGTAGCCCAGCACGGCCGTCTCCCAGGCCGCGAAAGGCAGCACCATGCCGCGACGGTGGCGGTCTTCGGGCACATGGGCCAGGCCCAGGCGACGCGCGCTGCAAGGGTCTAGCCAGCGTCCGGCTTGGAACGATTCAGCCCCCAGCGTCAGCGATCCGGTCTGCGCCGCGGCCAAGCCCGAGAGCAGCGCCAGCAGCTCGCTCTGGCCGTTGCCCGAGACACCGGCGATGCCGACGATCTCGCCCGCGCGCAGCGCCAGCGACACGCCGGCCAGGCGCTGCACGCCAGCAGCGTCACGCCAGCCCAGGTTTTGCGCGGCCAGCAGCGTCGCGCCGGGCCGGGCTGGCGCCGCGCTCGCGTCGCGGTCGAGCTTGACGCGCCGGCCCACCATCGCCTCGGCGAGCTGGTCGAGGCTGCAGTCGGCGATCGCGCCATCGAACACCACGGCGCCGGCGCGCATCACCGTGACCGCGTCGCACAGCGCCATGATCTCCTTGAGCTTGTGGCTGATCAGTAGCAAGGTGGTGCCGGCATCGCGAAGCCTGCGCAGTGTGACGAAGAGCTGCTCGGTCTCCTGCGGCGTCAGCACCGCAGTGGGCTCGTCGAGGATCAGGATGCGCGCGCCGCGGTACAGCGCCTTGAGGATCTCCAGTCGCTGGCGCTCGCCCACCGGCAAGTCCTCGACCGCGGCGTCGAGCCGCACCTGCAATCCGGTCTCGTCCATCAGCGCCTGCAACTCGCCGCGGACCCGCGCTCGGGCCGGTTTCAGCCGCCAATGGCCTTCGGCGCCGAGCATGATGTTGTCCAGCGCCGACAGCGGCTCGACGAGCATGAAGTGCTGGTGAACCATGCCGATGCCCAGCGCAATCGCCTCGCTCGATCCGCCGATGCGCACCGACCGGCCCGCGATCTCGATCGAACCGCTGTCGGCCTGGTAAAAGCCGTACAGGATCGCCATCAGCGTGCTCTTGCCAGCGCCGTTCTCGCCGACGATGCCGTGCGCCGTGCCGGCGGCCACTGTCAGCGCGACCTCGCGGTTGGCCTGCACCGCGCCAAAGCGCTTGCTGATCGCCGTCATGCGCACGGCAGGGGATGCGGGAGCGTTCATTCAATGCCGGTGCTGGGCAGCGCCTGGGCACTGCGAATGCGGCCGCGCCGCGACAGTTTTCAGTACTTGCAGGCGTTGTCCGCCATGTAGTCGGCGACCTTGAGCTTGCCGGCGATGATGTCGGCCTTGGCAGCGTCGACCTTCTTCTTCATCTCGGCGCTGACGAGTTTGGCGTTGTGCTGGTCGAGCGCGTAGTCGACGCCGCCCTCTTTCAAGCCCAGCACCGTGACGCCAGGGGCATCGTGCCGGGGTGCAGATGGTTCTGGTTGCTGTCGACGCCGATCGCCAGCTTGCCGGCGTCCTTGGTCGCCTGGTAGACGCCCACGCCGGTGCCGCCAGCGGCGGCGAACACCACGTCAACGCCTTTGGCGAACTGGGCCTTGGCCAGCTCGCTGCCACGCGTGGGGTCGTTCCAGGCCGCCGGCGTGGTGCCGGTCATGTTGGACGTGAGCTCGACCTTGGGGTTGGCGTACTTCGCGCCCTGCTCGTAGCCGCAGGCAAACTTGCGGATCAGCGGGATGTCCATGCCGCCGATGAAGCCGACCTTGCCCGACTTGCTGGCCAGCGCGGCCATCATGCCGACCAGGAAGCTGCCCTCCTGCTCCTTGAACACGACCGACTCGACGTTGGGCAGCTTGACCACCGCGTCGATGATCGCGAACTGCAGCTTCGGAAAGTCCTTGGCCACCTTTTCCATCGTCGAGCCCTGGCCGAAGCCCACACCGATGATCGGCGAGGCACTCTTGTCAGCCATTCGGCGCATCGCCTGCTCTCGCTGGGCCTCATTGGCGATTTCGAACTCGAGGTAAGGCTTGCCGGTCTCCTTCTTCCAGCGCTCGGCGCCGACATAGGCCGCCTCATTGAACGACTTGTCAAACTTGCCGCCCATGTCGTAGATTACTGCGGGTTGAGCCTGGGCCTGGGCGGCCCCCAATGACAGGGCCAGCGCGGCCAGCACAGCGTATTTCATGGTCTTTTAGGCCGCTCTGGCTTGGGTGATGGGGTTCTTCAGGATAGCAAGAGTCGGGTCACCGCCGGCTCGGGATTTGCCTGCCCTCGGCGCGCCACAGTGCCTGGGCCTGGCTTGTGCACC
>RGQD01000125.1 GCA_010030205.1 Betaproteobacteria bacterium | reverse complement strand
CGGCTCGAAACCTGGGCCTTTGCGGCCTGGTGCGCAGACAACTCCTCGGCGCGTCGTCGCGCGGTGACGTCGGTGGCGATCAACATCTGTGCCAGACCGCCGTCGGTCCACTGCAGGTAGCGCGCCCGAACGTCGAACCACTTGTCCAGTGACGCTGCGTAGACCTCGCGCGGATTCGCGCCGACGCCGGCGAGCTCTTGTGTCGGCAGGCCGGACAGGCTGTCCTCGCCGTCGTTGTCGTTCAGCGTGATCGGTAGCGTCAGCGCGGTGCCACTGGCCAGCAGGGCATGGCCTAGCGAATCGGCACCAAACCACAAGCGGTACGAGCGGTTGGCAAACAGCAACTCGCCTTGCTGGACCGACAGTACCGAGACCGCTGCCTCCAGGCCTTCAAGCACGGTGGTGAAGCGCTCGTGCGAGGCGGAGAGTTGGTCGCGGATCCGCTTGGCCTCGGTGATGTTGGTCATCGAGGTCATCCATCCGGTCTGCTGACCGCGCGAATCGACCAAGGGCGAGACGTACATCCTGGCATCGAACAATGTGCTGTTCTTTCGCATCACCTTGACTTCGATGCCGCCGGCCGGACTGCGCCCTTGCAGTTCCTGCTGCAGCAGCCTGGTGTTCTCGTCTATGCGTTCATTCGGCCAGTAGGGGTAGGGTGGCAAGCGGCCGATCAACTCGTCTTCGGTGAAGCCGGTCATTGCGCAGAACGCAGGGTTGACATAGCTGACCCGTCCTTCGGTGTCCATGGCGCGCATACCGGTGAGCATCGAGTTTTCCATTGCCCGGCGGAAGTTGGTTTCCTGCACCAGCGCGCCCTGGATCTGCGCGCGCCGCCGCATGTGTCGCCAGGTGCCCAGCAGCATCCACAGCGTGAGCACCGACAGCGCCACGACCATCCAGAACAGCGTGTTGCCGATCAACCCAACCGAACTTCGGTAACCGCTGCCGCGCAGCGCCAGTCCATTGGCGGCCGGCGCCAGCGGTACATCGTGCAGGATGGCGGTGCGTTGGCGAGCCAACCCAGGCATCGGCAGCACACTGCTGGCGATGATGGCTTCACGCTCGTCGATCACGGCGATTGCGTGGCGGCGCGTCACCTCGACCGGCACGAAGTGCCGCATCAGCACGTCGATCGAGTATTCGGCCACCAACGCACCGGCAAACTGACCTCGATGCAGCATCGGCACATGGACCTGGAACACCATCGAACCATTGCCATCCTTGAATGACCGAGAGTAGCTGGGTTGGCGCAGGTCGCGTGCGGCAATGAAGGCCCAATCTATCTCGCTTCGCCCCGGGACTGTGGCGCTGTTGCTCGGCGGCACGCCGTCTTCGCGGTCAGCCTGGACCGAGTGGCGGGCGCGCGGCTTGCGGTCCGCACCGAGCCAGGCGAACTGGGTGATCTCGGGTCGGTCATTGGCGAAAGTTCTGGCCTGTGGCGTGAAATCCGCAACCACGAGTTCACGCGTGACGAACTCGCGCGCCATGCGCACCAGTTGTTCCTGGTTCTCGATCAGTCGCAGCCTGATCTGCTGTTGGGCGATCTCGGTGTCGCGGGTGACAGACTCGACTTCGCGCTCCATCTCCTCGTTGCGCAGGTACCAGAACGCCGAGATGATGGCGGCCAAGAACAGCAACACCGAGGCCAGCGGTCCGAATGTGGCGAGCCTGTCCTGGCGCGCCGGCGACTGACGACGCCACCAACGGCCGATCAATCGTCGTCGGCCGGCAATACCGCGATTGGCGATGCCTGGGGAATGGGGGATCATGGTCGGATTATCCGATCGGCTGATGGCGGGCTCATGTGTCTGTCAAAATTTCTTAATATGAAATAACATCGCGCCATTTGGAAAATCATTGGATTTGTGCCAAACTCAATATTTAACGCTCACCACCACAACGACCCGGATCGAGGAGACAAAGATGTCTGCAATGCCGCAATCCTTTCAAGGCGCCGCCGCCAACGACACCGACGCCCAGGAAACCCGCGAATGGCTGGAGGCGCTGGATGCCGTCATCGCCAACGAGGGTCCTGAGCGCGCGCACTTCCTGCTCGAGCAGTTGATCGACGAAGCACGGCAGGCCGGTATCGACAGGCCGTTTTCCGCCAACACGGCTTATGTCAACACCATCCCGACCGACCAAGAAGAGCGTTGCCCGGGCAACCTGGAAATCGAGGAGCGCCTGCGTGCCTACATGCGCTGGAACGCGATGGCACTGGTGGTCAAGGCGAACCGGCTTGACCCTGCCGACGGCGGCGACCTGGGTGGCCACATCTCGTCGTTTGCCTCTGTCGCGACGATGTTCGGCGCCGGCTTCAACCATTTCTGGCATGCCGCAACGCCAGACCACGGCGGCGACCTGCTCTACATCCAGGGCCACTCGGCGCCAGGCATCTATGCCCGTGCTTTCATGGAAGGGCGCATCAGCGAGGCCCAGTTGCTCAACTTCCGCCAGGAGGTTGACGGCAAGGGCTTGTCGAGCTACCCGCACCCCAAGCTGATGCCCAATTTCTGGCAGTTTCCGACTGTCTCTATGGGTCTGGGGCCGTTGATGGCGATTTACCAGGCGCGCTTCCTGAAGTACCTGCATGCGCGCGGCATCGCTGACACGTCCAAACGCAAGGTCTGGGTGTTCTGCGGCGACGGCGAGATGGACGAGCCCGAGAGCCTGGGTGCGATCGGACTGGCTGCGCGCGAGAAGCTCGACAACCTGGTCTTTGTCGTCAATTGCAACCTGCAGCGTCTGGACGGCCCGGTACGCGGCAACGGCAAGATCGTCCAGGAGCTCGAAGGCGAGTTCCGCGGCTCGGGCTGGAACGTGATCAAGCTGCTGTGGGGCGGCTACTGGGACCCGCTGCTTGCGCGCGACAAGGAACATGTGCTGCGCAAGATCATGATGGACACCGTCGATGGTGACTACCAGGCGATGAAGGCCAACGACGGCGCTTTCGTTCGCAAGCACTTTTTCGGTCAGCACCCCAAGGCGCTGGAGATGGTCGCGAAGATGAGCGACGAGGACATCTGGCGCTTGCAGCGCGGCGGCCACGACCCGCAGAAGGTCTACGCGGCCTACCACCGTGCAGCCCATCACCTGGGCCAGCCGACGGTGCTGCTGATCAAGACCGTCAAAGGCTTCGGCATGGGCAAGGCCGCCGAGGGCAAGAACACCGCCCACCAAGCCAAGAAGCTGACCGACGACGACATCAAGGGCATGCGAGACCGCTTCAACATCCCGATCTCCGACGAGCAACTGGCCCAGGGCATTCCGTTCTACAAGCCGGCTGACGACACGGTCGAGATGAAGTATTTGCACGAGCGGCGCGAGAAGCTGGGCGGCTACTTGCCGCAGCGCCGCGCCAAGGCCGACGAGCAGTTCACCGTGCCCTCACTCAGCACATTCAAGGCCGTGCTCGACCCGACTGTCGAAGGCCGCGAGATCAGCACCACCCAGGCCTATGTCCGATTTCTGACCCAGTTGCTCCGCGACAAGGCGCTGGGCCCGCGCACCGTGCCTATCCTGGTCGACGAGGCCCGCACCTTCGGCATGGAAGGGCTGTTCCGCCAGATCGGCATCTACAACCCCGAAGGCCAGAAGTACACGCCGGTCGACAAGGACCAGGTGATGTATTACCGCGAGGCCCGCGACGGCCAGATTTTGCAGGAGGGCATCAACGAGGCTGGCGGCATGAGCAGTTGGATCGCCGCAGCGACCAGCTACAGCACCAACAACCGCATCATGGTGCCGTTCTTCGTCTACTACTCGATGTTCGGCTTCCAGCGCATCGGTGACTTGGCCTGGGCTGCTGGTGACATGCAGGCGCGCGGCTTTCTGTTGGGCGGCACCTCGGGGCGCACCACGCTCAACGGCGAAGGCCTGCAGCACGAGGACGGCCACAGCCATGTGCTGTCGGGGACGATCCCGAACTGCGTGTCCTACGACCCGACCTTCGCGCACGAGGTCGGCGTGATCCTGCACCATGGCCTGAAGCGCATGGTCGAGAAGCAGGACAACGTCTACTACTACATCACACTGCTCAACGAGAACTACGCGATGCCCGGCCTGACCGCCGGCACCGAGGACCAGATCATCAAGGGCATGTACCTGCTGCAGGACGCGGTGGCCGCAGCCGGTCAGCCGCAGGTCAACCTGTTGGGCTCGGGCACGATCCTGCGCGAGTCGATGGCGGCCAAGCTGCTGCTCGAAGCCGACTGGGGCGTCGCCGCCAAGGTCTGGAGTTGCCCGAGCTTCAACGAGTTGGCACGCGATGGCCAAGACGCCGAGCGCTACAACCTGCTGCACCCGACCGACAAGCCCCGAGTGCCTTTCGTCGCACAGCAACTCGCTGGCCATGCTGGCCCTGTGGTCTGCTCGACCGACTACATCAAGGTTTTCGGCGAGCAAATCCGGGCCTACATGCCCAAGGGCAGGTCTTACAAGGTGCTGGGCACCGACGGCTTCGGCCGCAGTGACTTCCGGAGCAAGCTGCGCGAGCACTTCGAGATCAACCGCCACTACATCGTCGTCGCGGCGCTGAAGTCGCTGGCCGACGAGGGCGTTTTGCCAGCCACCAAGGTCGCCGAGGCGATCAAGAAGTACGCCCTGAACACCGAGAAGATCAACCCGCTGTACGCCTGACCGTCAGCAAGGAGACACAACATGGCATTGATCGAAGTGAAGGTCCCGGACATCGGAGACTTCAAGGACGTGGCGGTGATCGAGTTGCTGGTCAAGGTTGGCGACCGGGTGGCGGCCGAACAGAGTCTGATAACAGTCGAGAGCGACAAGGCGTCGATGGAGATCCCGGTCAGCCACGCGGGCGTGGTCAAGGAGATCAAGGTCGCGCTGGGCGACAAGATCAACCAGGGCACGCTGCTGCTGCTGCTCGAAGCTGAAAGCGCTGCTTCGTCTGAACCAGCGCCTGCCGCGCCGGTGCCCATCCAGGTGCCCAGCCCTGCGCCCACCGGGGCCCCACTGGCGCAAGTCACGGGCGGCAGCGTGCAGGTGCTGGTGCCAGATATCGGCGATTTCGATGAGGTGTCGGTGATCGAGGTGATGGTCAAGCCCGGTGATCGCATCAAGGTCGAGCAAAGCCTGATCACGGTCGAGAGCGACAAGGCGTCGATGGAGATCCCCTCCAGCCACGCCGGTGTCGTCAAGGAGGTGCTGGTCAAACTCGGCGACAAGGTCGGCAAGGGTTCGCAGGTCGTGGTGTTGGAGGTCGCAGCAGGTGCCGTGTTGGCCGCCGCACCGGCCCCGGCCGCGCTGGTGGTCAGTACCCCGGCTGCGGCCTTGCTGCCCGACCGCGTGATGCCCACCGCTGCGCTGCCGCCGCACGAACCCAATGCGCCGAAGGCGGCGCTGCCGCATGCCTCACCGTCGATTCGTCGCCTGGCACGCGAACTCGGTGTGCAACTCGGCGAGGTGCCTGGCAGCGGTCCCAAAGGCCGCATCACCCAAGACGACGTGCAGGGTTTCGTCAAGCGCGTGATGGCCGGCGCGGTGCAGACCGCAGCGCAGCAAGCCAAGGCGCCGGCGGCTGCCAGCGGTGGTGGGGCCTTTCCTGGACTGCTGCCGTGGCCAAAGGTCGACTTTGCCAAATTCGGCCCGGTCGAGCGCAAGGACTTGTCGCGCATTCAGAAGATCAGCGGTGCCAACCTGCACCGCAACTGGGTGTTGATCCCTCATGTCACCAACCATGACGATGTCGACATCACCGAGCTCGAAGCCTTCCGCGTCCAGACCAACCAAGAGAACGAAAAGTCGGGTGTCAAGGTCACGATGCTGGCTTTCATGATCAAGGCGGCGGTGGCGGCGCTGAAGAAATTCCCGCAGTTCAACGCCAGTTTGGACGGCGAGCAGCTGGTGCTCAAGAGCTACTTCAACATCGGTTTCGCCGCCGACACGCCCAACGGTCTGGTGGTGCCGGTGATCAAGGACGCGGACAAAAAAGGCATCTTCCAGATCAGCCAGGAGATGGGCGATCTGGCCAAGAAGGCGCGTGACGGCAAGCTCGGGCCGGCCGACATGAGTGGTGCTTGCTTCACGATCAGCAGTCTGGGCGGCATCGGCGGGCGTTACTTCACGCCGATCATCAACGCGCCCGAGGTGGCCATCATGGGTGTTTGCAAGAGCAGCATCGAGCCACGCTGGGACGGCAAGCAGTTCGCGCCTCGGCTGATCTTGCCACTCAGCCTGAGCTGGGACCATCGGGTGCTCGACGGCGCGGCCGCCGCGCGCTTCAACGTCTATTTCGGCAGCCTGCTGTCGGACTTCCGACGCATCGCGCTGTGAGCCCGCGCCTCGACGCTCAACCACAAGACATTCGGAGACAAGCATGGCGCTGATCGATGTGAGCGTGCCCGACATCGGGGACTTCAAGGACGTGGCGGTGATCGAGATTTTGGTCAAGCCGGGCGATACCGTTGCCGTCGAGCAAAGCCTGGTCACGGTCGAGAGCGACAAGGCCTCGATGGAGATTCCGTCGAGTGTGGCCGGTGTGGTCCAGGCCATCAAGCTGGCGTTGGGCGACAAGATCAACCAGGGTTCGTTGATCCTGACGCTGCAAGCCGCTGAACAGGCCACGCCGGCCTCCGCCGTGCCAGCGCCTGTCGTGACGGCGCCGCAGATGGTAGCGCCGCAGATAGCAGCACCGCCGTTGGCAGCGCCAGCGCCGACGGCGTCTCAATTCGCCGGCGCCGCCGACCTCGAGTGCGACCTGCTGGTGCTCGGCGCCGGACCGGGCGGCTACTCAGCCGCGTTCCGCGCTGCCGATCTGGGTCTGAAGACGGTGATCGTCGAGCGCTACGCGACGCTGGGCGGCGTCTGTCTGAACGTCGGCTGCATCCCGTCCAAGGCTTTGCTGCATGTGGCCTCCGTCATGGACGAGGTCAAGCATTTCGCCGACCTCGGCGTCGAGTTTGCGCCACCCACGGTGCAACTGCCCAAGCTGCTGGGCCACAAGAACAAGGTCGTGGCCAAGTTGACCGGCGGGCTGGCGGCGATGGCCAAGATGCGCAAGGTCACGGTGGTGCGCGGCTATGGCAGCTTTGCCGACCCGCACCATGTGACGGTCGAGGAGACCCACGGCGACGCGCAGGCCAAGACCGGCAAGACCCAGACCATCCGCTTCAAGCAGTGCATCATCGCTGCCGGTTCGCAGGCGGTGCGGCTGCCGTTCTTGCAGAAGGATGGGCTCGATACGGATCCGCGCATCGTCGACTCCACCGGTGCGCTGGAACTGCGTCAGACGCCGAAGCGCATGTTGATTGTCGGTGGCGGCATCATCGGCCTGGAGATGGGCACGGTGTATTCCACGCTAGGCGCCAGGCTCGACGTCGTTGAAATGCTCGACGGCCTGATGCAGGGCGCCGACCGGGATCTGGTCAAGGTCTGGCAAAAAATGAACGCGCCGCGCTTCGACAAGATCATGTTGAAGACCAAGACAGTGGGCGCGCAAGCCACCGCCGACGGCATCCTGGTGCAGTTCGAAGGCGCCGACGGCAAGACCAGCGAGGGCCTGTACGACCTGGTGTTGCAGGCAGTGGGCCGCACGCCCAATGGCAAGAAGATCCGGGCCGAGGCGGCCGGTGTGGCCGTCACTGACCGCGGATTCATCCCGGTCGATGTGCAAATGCGGACCAACGTGGCGCATATCTTCGCGATCGGCGACGTGGTCGGCCAGCCGATGTTGGCGCACAAGGCGGTTCATGAGGCCCATGTGGCGGCCGAAGTGGCCGCGGGCGAAGCACTGGACGACGCAAGCTTGCGTCGGGCCCAGTTCGACGCCCGCGTGATCCCCAGCGTCGCTTACACCGACCCCGAGGTGGCCTGGGTCGGCCTGACCGAGGACGAGGCCAAGGCACGCGGCATCAAGGTCAGGAAGGGCTTGTTCCCTTGGACCGCTTCGGGTCGGGCGATCGCCAACGGCCGAGACGAGGGCTTTACCAAGCTGCTGTTCGATGACAGCCTCGAAGAGACATCGGACGGCCATGGCCGGGGTCACGGCAAGATCCTGGGCGGTGGCATCGTCGGCACCCATGCCGGCGACATGATCGGTGAGATCGCGCTGGCCATCGAGATGGGCGCCGACGCGGTCGACATCGGCAAGACCATCCACCCGCACCCGACGCTGGGCGAGAGCATCGGCCTGGCGGCCGAGGTCGCGCACGGCAGTTGCACCGACCTGCCGCCGGCACGGCGTTGATGGCCTGGGCCCGCGCACCGGCCTCTTGAGCGCCCCAAGGCCGGCCGAAGCCGGCCGCCCCCCGTGGGGATCAAGCCGCAAAGCCACATTTGCTTGAGAGTCGGTGCCATCGCGTCTCTCGGGCTTTGCCGAGCAGGCCGCCAAATCACCCGGATACCTCTAGGCGATGACAATGCAGCGCTGGCGTGACCGGCGGGTTCCTGCATTTCAGGCGCGCGATGACGAGGAGAGTTCAGATGGGTTTGACCGAAATTTTCGCGCGACTGGTCGCACAGGTCGGCAAGGCCGCCATCGTCTGGCGTCGATTGCAGGGCAGCGCACCTCCGCAGGCGATTGGCATTGCGCCGACGATTCCCGCGGGCAGGGCGCAGGGACGGATCCCGACGCTGAAGATGCCCACGGCCCAGGGTTGGGCGCCCGGCCACAAGCCGACGGCGGCGCCCGGTCTGCAGGTCAACGCCTTTGCCGCTGGCCTCGACCATCCGCGCTGGATCCATTTGTTGCCCAACGGCGACGTGACGATCGCCGAGGCGATGTCCAAGCCAGGCCCGATCAGGACAATTTTCGGCTACGCGATGTTCAGCACGATGAAGCGCGCTGCGGCCATCGGCGTCAGTGCCGATCGGATCACGCTGCTTCGTGATGCGGATGGCGACGGTGTGGCCGAAATCCGCGAGACCTTTCTCAAGGGCTTGAGCCAACCTTTCGGCATGGCGCTGCTGGGCGACACTTATTACGTCGGCAACACCGATGGCGTCATGGCCTTCGCCTACACCTCAGGCGCGACCCACCTCAGCGGTCAGGGGCGCAAACTGGTCGATTTCAAGCCCGGCGGCCACTGGACGCGAAGCCTGCTGCCCAGCACCGACGGGCGCAAGCTCTATGCAGGCGTTGGCTCCATGAGCAATATCGCCGAGGGCGGCATGGCGATTGAGAAGGGCAGGGCTTGCATTTATGAACTCGACTTGACGACGGGCAGCAAGCGCGTGTTTGCCGGTGGTCTGCGCAACGCCGTCGGCATGGCTTGGGAGCCGATCACCGGTCAGCTCTGGACCGTGGTCAATGAGCGCGACGGCCTGGGTGACGAGACGCCGCCGGACTACCTGACCTCGGTGCGCGACGGTGGCTTCTATGGCTGGCCTTATTGCTACTGGGGCCAGACCGTGGACGATCGGGTGCCGCAGGACACGGCTGCGGTGGCGGGGGCGATCACGCCGGACTACGCACTGGGCGGGCACACCGCATCGCTGGGGCTGTGTTGGCTGCCCGCCGGAACGCTGCCCGGGTTTCCCGAGGGCATGGCGATCGGGCAGCACGGGTCTTGGAACCGCAGCAAGCTCAGCGGCTACAAAGTCGTCTTCGTGCCTTTCGCGAACGGCCGCCCCAGCGGGCCGCCGCGCGACATCCTCAGTGGCTTCCTCGCTGAAGACGAAGAGCGTTGCTACGGCCGCCCGGTCGGCGTGGCGATCGGCCCGGGCGGCTGTTTGCTCGTCGCTGACGATGTCGGCAACGTGATCTGGCGTGTGACGGCGGCGACGCCTTGAGGCGGGTTTCTAGCAGGGTTTGAGATGAATCGTTCTTTCAGTCCGTCTTGGGCGAGCCTTGTTTTTTGGGTCTTGTCCTTGCTGTTCTCGGTGCCGGCTGTTCATGCTGCGCTTCGGTCCAGCGAGGGTATGCCGATCGAAGGCGATGTCTACCGCGATCTGCTTCGCTTGTCGCCGACCATGAAGATCGCCTTGCCGCCGGGTGAATGGCGGGTCAGCCATGTCTTCGACGAAGACCCGGCGCGCGGACGCAAAGCGCTGGTCTTTGTCAATCAGGACTCGGATTCGCCGTTCAAACTGCATGTCGTCCGCTACGAGGTCCGTCCGGGCTTGTCATTCGGTGCGTCGGACTGCGAGAGGCGAACGTTCGCTTCTCATTTTGCGCACAAGCTGTACGGGACGGCATCCGGCCAGCTCGAGGTGAGGTGTTCGCAGATTTTCAACATCACCGATCTCAGGTTCGCGTTGACCGAGCGCTGGAAGTCCAGCAGCCCTTTCTGGACCCGAGCCTTCTCCAAACTGGCACCCGCCGTCGTCAGCGGCCTGCCCGACGATGTGCTTCAAATCGAGCATGTGGTGTCACGTTCTGGCGAGGGTCGGGTGTTCACCCACAGCTGGCTGGCGTTGCGCGGCTTTGGCGAGAGCACCGCAGCATTTCGCGGCAATGTCGAGGGCAGCAAACCCTCGACGCTAGACGCCAAGGTGTTGGACTGGCGAGACCGGCACATCGACGCGCTGGCCAAGGCTTTCTTCGCCGGTGTCGAGCCTGCGGCGGACAGTCCGCTCGACGGACAGGCCAGCCACTGGACCGCCAAAGCCGCAGCGAACAAGCCGGCAGTGCTGCGCAGCAGCGAGGGACAGCCCAAGGAAGGCGACGTCTACCGCGGCGTCGTGAATGTCTCGTCGCGTCTGAAGATTGCGCTGCCGCCTGGTGACTGGGCGGTGAACCATGTGTTCGATGAAGCGTCGCCTGACAACCGCAAGGCCTATACCTTCTTGAACCAGGACAGTGATTCGCCTTTCAAGATCTTTGTCGCGAGGCTGGAGAATTTGCCTGGCAAATGGACCCCCGGTAGCTGCGAAAACCGGTCGAATGGCGCAGCGTTCGGCCATAGCCTGCACGGCACCTTGTCTAGTCAACTGGTGGTGAAGTGCTCGCAGATGTTTCCGATCGCCGCGCTGCGCAGCAACATCTTGGAGCGCTGGCGCAACAACAGTCTGTGGGGCCCTGTCACTGCCAAGATAGCCCCTGCATCGTTAGACGTTCTGCCTGACAACTTGCTGCTGATCGAGTTCACGGTCAGCCAATTCAATGGCTTGCGCGGCTACTACCATGTGTTGTTGCAGACCGGTCCGATCGGTGAGTTCTCGGAGGTGTTCAAGAAGAATGTCGAGGCCGGCAAGTCCACCGACCTGAACCGCTACATCGGCAGCTGGAGAGACCGCTTTGTCGACAGCACTGCCGACGGGCTTTTGTCCGGCAAGGCGGCTGCCGCGAATGCCTTGGCATTCAACTGGTCACTGGATTTCAAGATGCCGTCGATGGCTTCGAACGCGGCGACGACGCTTGCCGTCGTCGCGCCGTCCGTCACAGACTATCCCGTCAACCCTGCCGCTGGCGACGCGAAAGCAGCGCGCGCACAGCGGACCGCCGGTTTGCTCGAGGAGTTGCAGTCGACCGCGGCCAAGGTCAAGCTTGCCGAGGAGGACCTTGCACGGGAGAAGGCGCGGGATCAAGAGCGGCTCGCCCAGGCCCGGCGTGAGCAGGACAAGCTGGCGCAGGCAGTGCGGCAGCAAGCGCTTGCCGATGCCAACAGCCGAGATCAGCAGCGCTTGCAGGCTGAGGCGGCAGCAATGCAAAAGAGCTTGGCCGAACAAGAGGCGCAGCTTCGCGCGCAGCAGCGTCTGCTGCAGGACCAGCGCGTCGCCGAGCAAGCGCGTCTGGCGCAGGAGGCCGAGAACCTGCGCTTGACGCGTCTCGCGCTGGAGGCCAAAGCCAAGGAGCAAGAGAAGCTGGCGCAGAAGCCGGCCCAGGACCTGGCCAAGCTGATGGCCGAAATGGCGCAGTTGCGCGCGCAATTGCAGGCAGCGCAGAGCAAGCCTGAACCAGCGCTTGCATCGACAAACGACACCGCCAAAAAAGCGCAAGGCCCAACCCGACGTGCGCTGGTGATGGGCAACGACAGCTACCAGGACGTCACCAAGTTGCTCAACGCCAGGGCCGATGCCAAGGCCATGGGCGCCGCGCTGCAAAAGGTCGGTTTCAGCGTGACCATGAAAAACGACTTGACCGAGCGCGGCATGAAGGACGCGATTCGCAGCTTCAAGAACGACATCCGGGGCGGTGACGAAGTTGTCGTGTTCTTTGCCGGTCACGGCGTTCAGTTGGGGGCGGCGAATTTTCTGCTGCCGGTCGACATACGCGGCCAGTCTGAGGACCAGGTCAAGGATGAAGCGATACCGCTGCAACGCTTGCTCGACGACATCCAAGACAGCAAGGCCAAGTTCGCGTTGGCCATCATCGATGCCTGCCGCGACAACCCGTTCAAGACTGCGGGCCGCGCCATCGGCGGCCGAGGCCTGGCGCCTACTTCGGCGGCTTCGGGACAGATGGTGATCTTCTCCGCCGGCACTGGACAGCAAGCGCTAGACCGATTGAACGACCAAGACAAAGACCCGAACGGCTTGTTCACAAGAGTTTTTCTGAAGGAGATGGACAAGCCCGGCATGCCGATAGACCGGGTGCTGCGCAACGTTCGCAGCGAGGTCGTTCGTCTCTCGAAATCGGTCGGTCACGACCAGGTTCCATCGCTCTACGACCAGGCGCTGGGCGACTTCTTTTTCAAGCCATAGTGCTTCAGCGATGAACCCAGTGAACCCACCAAGCCCATCCGGCGAGACGCTGGCGTTGCCGGTCGAACATTTGCCGCGTGCCGAGGACTTCTTGCTCTGGCCGCCGGGGCTGCAAAGCCATGGCTATCGCATGGTCGACCGGCTGTTCGCATCGCGCCGTATCGAGAGTGGACCGCAGCCGCGCGATTGGCCGCGTGGCCCGCAGATCGCGCCGGTCTTCGACAGCGGCGGCGTGGCCCGAAGCGTCGCCGATTTCTTCGACCGCAACACGGTGGCCGGCCTGTTGGTGGCCCGTGACGGACGTCTTGTGCTCGAGCAATACGGACTCGGTCTGCGTCCGGGCGACCGCTGGAGCACGATGTCGACCATCAAGTCGATGACGG
>RGQD01000124.1 GCA_010030205.1 Betaproteobacteria bacterium | reverse complement strand
GGCGAGATCTCGCTGGTGATGAACAACGCCACGCTGGGCCGGCCCACCGGGCTGATGGTGGGCTATGCCGACTCGCCCGAGAAAACCGCCGAGGTGATGCGAGACGGCCACTACCGCACCGGCGACGTGGCACGGCGCGACGCCGACGGCTACATCACCTACGTCGGTCGCGCCGACGATGTGTTCAAGGCCAGCGACTACCGCATCAGTCCGTTCGAGTTGGAGAGCGTGCTGATCGAGCACCCGGCGGTGATCGAAGCCGCCGTCGTGCCCTCGCCCGATGCGCTCAAGCTGGCCGTGCCCAAGGCTTTCATCACGCTGGCCGCAGGCCATGTGCCCGACGAGGCCACCGCCCGCAGCATCCTGGCCTTCTGCCGCGACAAGCTCGCTGCCTACAAGCGCATCCGCAGGCTGGAGTTCACCGAACTGCCCAAGACCATCAGCGGCAAGATCCGCAGGGTCGAGTTGCGGCGCAAGGAAGCATCGCGCACGATGCCACCGACGCCAGGCGCGGGCGAGTTCTTCGAGTAGACCGGCGGCACGGTCTGGCAACCCAGGCCACAGCGCGCACCGCCGATCGATCACCCGCGTTTTTGGACCGCAGACCCACTCACTGCAAGGACATCCCGATGACATCCAAGGCCAGAATCAAGGAACTCAAGACGCTTTCATGCAGCGCATCGTGGCGCAACTACTACTTCGTCAAGGTGACCACCGAGGATGACATCGTTGGGTGGAGCGAATTCGACGAGGGTTTCGGCTCGCCCGGCGTCGGGGCGGTGATCGAGCAATTGGCCGGACGCGTCGTCGGTCAGTCCGCGATGCAGCATGAGCGGATTCGGGAAGACCTCCATTGCGTGACCCGGCCGGGCTCTGGCGGCGTTGTCGGGCAGGCGCTGGGCGCGATTGAAAACGCGCTGCTCGACGCCAAAGCCAAGACACTCGGCCTGCCTTGCTACGAACTGCTTGGCGGCAAGGTTCGCGACCAGATGCGTGTCTACTGGTCGCACTGCGTGACCTGGCGAGCGGCCCGGATTCCGCATTACCAACCGGAGATCACGACCGCTGACGGCGTTCGCGATCTGGCCCGCGAGGTGCGCGCCAAAGGCTTCACGGCGCTCAAGACCAATATATTCCGGTACGAGGAGGGACAGATCAAAGGCTGGAGCCCGGGTTTCGGCACGCCCTTCCTGCCCGAACTCAACGTCGACCGCAAGATCATCAAGGGCTTGCGCGAGCACCTGGAGATCATGCGCGACGCTGCTGGCCCCGACATGGACATCTTGCTCGACCTGAACTTCAACGCCAAGACCGAGGGCTACCTCAAGATCCTGCGCGAGATTGCCGACCTCGACATGTTCTGGATCGAAATCGACAGCCTCAACCCGCAAGCGCTGGCCCATTTGCGGTCGCACAGCCAACACCCGATCGCGTCCTGTGAAACCTTGATCGGGGTGCAGCAATTTCTGCCCTTCCTGCGCGAGCAGGCGATGGACGTGGCGATCGTCGACACGCCGTGGAACGGCGTCTGGCAGTCGATGAAGATCGCAGCGGCTGCCGAAGCGCATGAGGTCAACGTCGCGTGCCACAACTTCTACGGTCATCTGTGCACGATGATGAACGCGCACTTTTGCGCCGCCGTGCCGAACCTGCGCATCATGGAGGTCGACATCGACCGCATCGCCTGGGACCACGAACTCTTCACCCATCTGCCAGAGTACGTCGACGGGCATCTGGTGATACCGGACCGGCCGGGTTGGGGCACCGAGCCGATCGAAGAGGCGCTGCGAGCGCATCCGCCGATCAAGAGCCACGGGCTCACGGCTCGCAGTCAGCCCAAGCGATGACGCTGGTTGGATAGTCGGCCCGACACGGTCATCGCGCCCGCGATGACCGCTTGCTGCGGACCTCAGCGCGTGGCCAGTCCCAGCAGCCGCGCCGCCGACTCGACCCGGCGCGGTATCCCTGCCTTGTAGGTGTCGAGGTCCAGCTGCTCGTCTTGCGACCCTTGCTGGCCACCGAGGTAGCGGGCGTAAACCCCTTCGCCGATGCAGGCCAGCCGCCACTGTGCGAAAGCGCGGTAGTAGTCGACGGTCTTCAGTGACACGCCCATGGACTGGGCATACAAGCCGGCCATCTCATCCGCGCTGAGGAACCCCGGCAAGCCGGTGGTCTGCGGGTCGCCACGCTCGGCCGGCGTCTCGGCGTCGTGCCAGTAGCCCAGCAGACCGCCCAGATCGGCCATCGGCTCGCCCAGCGTGCACAGCTCCCAGTCCAGCACGCCAGCGACCGACCCGTCGGCCTTCATCATGCAGTTCGACAGCCGGTAATCGCCGTGGGCGATGGTGGCCGGCGAGGGCGTTGGCATGCGCGCGCTCAAGGCGTCGCGAACCACGTCGATCAGCGGCAGCTCACGCGTCTTGGACTGCTCCCACTGGCCAGACCAGCGCTTGAGCTGGCGCTCGATATAGCCTTCGCGCTTGGCGAAGTTGCCCAGTCCGACCGCGTCGATGTCGACCCGGTGCAGCGCGCACAGCGTGTCGATCAGCGCATGGCACATCCGCGTTCGAACCGCTTCGCTCAAGCCCCGGCCGATCTCGACGTCACGCACCACGACGCCATCCAGAAAGCGCATCACATAGAAATCACGGCCGTTGACCGCCGGGTCCTGGCACAGCCCGACCATCTCGGGCACCGGCACTGCCGTGCCGGCCAGTGAGGCCATCAGCCGGTGCTCGCGCGCCATGTCGTGGGCGCTGGGCAGCAGCTTGCCCATCGGCGGGCGTCGCAGCACGAAGCGCCGACCCACCGTGTCGCTGACCGTGAAGCTCATGTTCGACCGGCCGCCGGCGATCAGCTTCCACTGCAGCGGCGCGCTGATCTCGGTGTGTTGCGCCAGCCAGGCAGTGACTTTTGGGACGTCTATGCCCTCGATCGGGGCGGTGGTGTCGGGTTGTGCGTGGGTCACGTTGTTCTCATGGGCAAAAGATGGAAGGGTGGGGTAGGGGTCAGATCCGACCCTTGCCCAGGTCTAGGTGGCCCCGCGCGACATTGATTCGCAAGGTATCGGTCTCGCCTTCGGCCAGTCGCAGCGCGCGCAAGCGCCGCAGCACGCCTTCCAACGGGTGGCCGACCACCAGCGCCTCGCCGCCGACGAGTTGCACCGCGGCATCGGTCACCTGGTGCGCCATCTCGGTGGCGACCACTTTGGCGGCGATGCTCTCGTTGACCACGTCGTGGCCGGCGTCGGCGAGCCGGGCGGTTCGATAGACGGCTGAGCGCGCCGCGTAAGCCGCGATCCGCATCTCGCCGAAGCGCAGCCTGACCCGCTCGTTCTCGCCCGGCTTGCCGGCGCCGCGGCGTTGCAAGCGATCGCCGACCAGCGAGATCACCCAGGCGGCGGTACCGACGCAGTCGGCGGCCAAAGCCCGGCGCACCGCGCTGATGTTGGCCATCGCGCGGCCGCGGCCATCGCCGGGCGCGCCGATCGCGTGGTGGCGCGGCACACGGACATCGTCAAAGCGGAACGCCGCGTGGTGGCTGCCGTCGAGCGAACTGAAGCGCCGCGACAGCGTGACGCCCGCGCAGTCGGTGTCGATGATCACCATCGACGGGCCCTGGCCCTCGATCTCGACCAGCGCGGTCATGAACGAGGCCTCGGCACCGCCGGTGACATAGGACTTCTGGCCATTGACCACCAGAAAATCGCCGTCGATGCGGGCCCAGGTCGGGCGCGGCGCATCGGCCGGTTCAGTGAAGGCGAACCCGCCGCGCTTGTCGCCAGCCAGCAGCGGCAGCAAATGGCTGCTGCGCAGCGGCTCGCCCAAGCCCTTGAGCACGCCGGCCCCCGCCCCGAACACACCGCTGAGGTGGCCCACACCAAAGCTGGCCAAGGCCTCGCGCACCACCAAGAGCGTGAGCGCCGAGGTATCCGCTGACTGCGTCAGGCCGTAGACGCCGGCAGCTTTCGAGGCCTCGCGGATCTTGGCCGACCGCGCGCCAGCGTCGAGCTTGGTGTCGTCGCGCAGCGCGACGAGTGGGCCGCTGGCCAGCGCCGTGGCACGGTCGCGCAAGGCCAGCAATTCGGGGGACAGAAATTCGGGCATGGGTCGGTCGATCAGTCCATCAATTGAACAATCAGTCAATCAGTCAATCTGTCCATCAGTCAACAGGATGAAAAATCATTTTGCCGACATCGGCGACCGTGCGACGTCGCCCGTGCATCACCGCGTCCATCCAATTGGCTTGGGCCGGCGAATGCGACGCCATGATGCCAAGCATCGCCGCCGCGACTCGGGTGAAAACCCTCGGTGTCTGGTGGCCAAAGCAGCTGCCGAACAGGCGGTCGCCGAAGTAGAGTGTGGGCAGCAGGCCAGACCTGACAACGAGAGTCGGAGACAACGATGAGCTATGACGCGCCCTTTGCCGGGCTGAAGGTGGTCGATCTCAGCCAGGGCATTGCGGGCCCATACTGCGCGATGCTGCTCGCACAGCAAGGCGCGCAAGTCACCAAGGTCGAAGGCCCGGGCGATGGCGACTGGAGCCGTGTGCTGGGCGTGCGCTATGGCGAACACACCGCTTTCTCGATCATCGGCAACCTAGGCAAGCGCAGCGTCGCAATCGACCTCAAGCAAGACGAGGGCAAGGCGGTGTTGTGGCGAATCATCGAAGGCGCCGATGTGTTCATCGAGGGCTTTCGGCCCGGTGTGATCCAACGCCTGGGTTTCGACTACGAAGCGGTCGCTGCGCGCGAGCCACGGATCCTGTACCTGTCGATCTCGGGCTTCGGGCAACATGGCCCGCTGGTCGGGCGCCCGGCGATGGACCCGGTGCTGCAGGCCTTCACGGGGCTGACCGGCGAGAACCACGGCGAGGACGGCATCCCGCACCGTGTGCCGGTGATCCCAGTCGACATGGTGACCTCGCTCTACGCATTCCAGGCCTTGTCGTCGGCGATCTATGCACGTCGCGACGAGCCGCGCGGGCGCTATCTGGACGCCAGCCTGATGCAATGCGCGGCCGGTCTGCAGGCGATCCGCATGATGTCGTCGATCCTCGAGGGCGGGGCGGTGCGCCCGGGCGGCTCACCCGCGGGCAACTTCCGCACCGCCGACGGCTGGCTCTCGGTCACGACGATCCACGACCGCGACTGGTTGGCCTTGTGCGGCGCGATCTCGCGGCCCGACCTGGCCGCCGAGGAACGCTTCAAGAAAGTCGCAGACCGCCATGCGCAGGACGCCGAAGTGATGGGCATGCTGCGATCGATCTTCGCCACCCAGTCATCGGCGCACTGGTCGCAGCGCCTGGCCGAGGCCAACGTGATGCACGAGCGGGTCAACCGCTACGCCGACTTCGTCGAAGAGCCGCAGGTCGCGGCGACCGGCCTGATCTCCTGGCTAGAGCAAGCCGGCGTGCCGCGCAAGGTGCCGGTCGCCAACCTGCCAGGCATGGCGCGCTTTGCCGATGGCGCACCGCTGGCCACCTCGCCGATGGTCGGCCAGCACACGGCGCAGGTGCTGGGCGAATGCGGCTACGCAGCGTCCGAGATCGCCGGTCTGGCCGAGCGCGGCGTGATCGCGGTGGGCAAGGGCTGAAGTCGGTCAAGGCGACAGATTGAGACGTTTGAATGGAAGAACCAATGATCGTTAAACTGCACAGCGCATCCCTGCCTGTGCATTCAACAGTGGAGTCGAATCGATGAAGACAATTTGTGAGGGACTGCGGTTCCCTGAAGGTCCGGTTGCGCTGGCCGATGGCTCGGTGCTGTTGGTCGAGATCGAGGCCGGCGCGGTCACTCGGGTGTTTCCCGACGGTCGCAAAGTCGTGGTCGCTAGACCCGGCGGTGGGCCCAACGGCCTGGCGATCGGCCCCGACGGCGCGGCTTATGTCTGCAACAACGGCGGCTTCGAGTGGCACCAGGCGCCCGAAGGCGGACTGATGCCGGGCATGCAACCGGCCAACTATTCGGGCGGCCGCATCGAGCGCATCGACCTGCACACCGGCGAGGTGCGCGTGCTCTACACCGGCACCGCAGACGGCCCACTGCGCGGACCGAACGACATCGTGTTCGACACCGCAGGCGGTTTCTGGTTCACCGACCTGGGCAAGCGCAGACCCCGCGACATGGACATCGGCGCGGTCTTCTACGCCAAGATCGACGGCAGCGAGATCCGCGAGATGATCCGGCCGATGGTCACGCCCAACGGCATCGGTCTGTCACCGGCGGGCGACAAGCTCTATGTCGCCGAGACCGGGCCCGGGCGGGTCTGGGTGTTCGACCTGTCGGGGCCGGGCGAGATCGTCAGGCGTGCAGGCGCGATGCCGCATGGCGGCACGCTGCTGGTCGGCTTGGCCGGCTTGCAGATGTTCGATTCGCTGGCGGTCGACGGCGCCGGCAATGTCTGCGTCGCGACGCTGCACAACGGCGGCATCACCGTGATCTCGCCCGACGGCCTGTCGGTCGAGCATGTGGCGATGCCTGACCGGCTCACGACCAACATCTGTTTCGGTGGTGCGGACCTGAAGACCGCTTACATCACCTTGTCGGTGACCGGCCGACTGGTCGCGATCGACTGGCCCCGGCCGGGCTTGAAACTGAACTGGAGCGACCGGGTCGACCCGGCCCAAGTGATTGGCTGATCAGCTAATCGGCTGATGACCGGCCCGGCTCTGCGGGGTGATCCCGCGCGTCGCGCATGCGCCATCGTCCGGCAGGTCGCTAACACTATGATTCCCCACCGTTGGCGCCCAGACGCGCCGCGCAGCAAACCCACCAGGAGATTGAAATGACCGACTACGATCTGATCATCCGCGGAGGCACTGTCCACGACGGGCTCGGCAGCGCGGCACGCGTCGCCGACCTGGCGGTCAAGGACGGGCTGATCGCCGCGATCGGCGCGGTCACCGGCAGCGCCAGCGAGGAGATCGACGCGCGCGGCCTGCTCGTGACCCCCGGCTTTGTCGACGTGCACACCCACTACGACGGGCAGGCGACCTGGGAGAACCGGCTCGTGCCGTCGTCGGGTCACGGCGTGACCTCGGTGGTGATGGGCAACTGTGGCGTCGGCTTCGCGCCCTGCAGACCCGGTCAGCACGACATCCTTGTCAAGGTGATGGAAGGCGTCGAGGACGTTCCCGAAGTCGTGATGACCGAGGGCCTGCCTTGGAACTGGGAGACCTTCCCCGATTACCTGGACGCGCTGCAGGCACGTGAGTTCGACATCGACGTCGCCGCGCAACTGCCGCATTCGGCGCTGCGCGTGTTTGTGATGGGCGAGCGCGCAGGCAGATGCGCGCTCTCACCGCGCAGGCGATCCGGGCTGGCGCGCTGGGCGTGACCACCTCGCGCAACATGATGCACCGCACCAAGGCGGGCGAACTCGCCCCCAGCCTGTACTCCGACGAGGACGAGCTCGGCGCGCTGGCCGATGGCTTGAAGGACGCTGGCCGCGGCGTTTTCCAGATCATCCCGGCGCCGATGGGCGATGCAGTGACTGAATTCGCGCTGATGCGCAGGCTGGCCGAGCGCAGCGGAAGACCGCTGTCCTACTCCTTGATCCAGATGCCCGCAGGCGACGAGAACGCCTGGCGCAAATCGCTGGCCGCCTTGAGCGACGCCGCCGATGCCGGGCTGGAGATCCGCGCCCAAGTCGCACCGCGTCCGGTTGGGATGTTCTACGGCCTGGACCTGAGCTTCCACCCGTTTGCCTACCACCCCAGCTTCCTGGCGATCAAGCATCTGCCGCTGGCCGACAAGCTGGCACGGCTGCGCGATCCGGTGTTCCGCGCCCACCTGCTGTCCGAGCAGCCGCAAGACACCAACCCGGTGAACCTGAAGACCGTGAAGTCTTTCCAGTTCTCCTATGTCTGGGGCACGCAAGCCGACTACGAGCCGCAGCTTGCCAACCGCATCGACAAGCGCGCCAAGGCGGCCGGCCAGTCGGTCGAGGAATTTGCCTACGACCTGCTGCTCGCCAACGACGGCAAGGCGATCCGCTGGGGCCGCGACGCTGACGAGTCGCAGCGCATCGCGCTGCCGCAGGCGATCGCCGCGCTGACCAGCAAGCCCGCCGCACTGGCCGGGCTCAACGACCGCGGACAGCTTGCCGTGGGCCGCAAAGCCGACATCAACCTGATCGATTTCGAGCGCCTCAATGTCCATGTGCCGACCGTGGTGCACGACCTGCCCGCCGGCGGACGCCGGATGCAGCAGCTTGCCGACGGCTATGTCGCGACCATCGTGTCGGGCCAGGTGACTTACCGAAACGGCGAGCACACCGGCGCGCTGCCGGGCCGGCTGGTGCGAGGCACCGCAAGCATCGCTGCATGAAGGCCAGCACCGTCGAGCTGACCCCGCCCGACATAGGCCCCTACCGCACCGGCAACACCGGTGTCGACTGGGTCCACCTGTTTGACTCGGGCCGGCCCGGCCCGACGGTGATGGTGCAAGCGCTCACGCATGGCAACGAGCTGTGCGGCGCGATCGCGCTGGATTGGCTCTTTCGCCAAGGCATGGGCAGCACGCTGGCGCCGCTGCAGGGCAAGCTAATCCTGAGCTTCGCCAATGTCGAGGCCTATGCCCGATTCGACGCGGCCAACCCCAGCGCGTCACGCTGTGTCGACGAAGACTTGAACCGGGTCTGGGCCGATGCAGTGCTGTTCGGCGCCGGCGACTCGCTGGAGCTGCGCCGCGCCCGTGCGCTACAGCCTTTTGTCGACGTGGCCGATTCGCTGCTAGACATCCACTCGATGCAAGACGCCTGCCGGCCGCTGATGGTTTGCGGCACGCTGGACAAGGGTGCTGCGTTCGCGCGCGCGCTCGGCATGCCGGGCGACTTGCTGGTCGACACCGGTCACCCCTCGGGCTTGCGGATGCGCGACCGTGGCGGTTTCGGTGATCCGGCCAGCCCGCGCAACGCGCTGCTGATCGAATGCGGCCAGCACTGGGAGCGGTCCAGCGCCGAGGTCGCGATCGACAGCCTGGTGCGCTTTCTGCATCTGACCGGCTGCGTCTCGCAAGCCTGGGCCCAGGCCCGCTGGCGTCTGCCTTTGCCAAAGCGCCAGCAGCTGATCCGAGTCGACCAAGCCGTCGTTGCGCTGAGCGACGATTTCCACTTCTTGTTCCCGGTGCATGGGCTGGACGTGATCGCCGCGGCAGGCACCGCTTTCGCGCAGGACGGCAACACCGTCTTCAAGACGGCATACGACCACACCGTGATGGTGATGCCCAGCACAAAGCACGGCCAGCCGGGCAACACCATGGTCAGGCTGGGGCGCTTCGAAGCCTAAGGCCGGTCGGCCAGCCGGATCACGGCGGCCACCACCAAGCCTTCCAGCGCCTGTGCTCCGGCCAGCAGCATCGCTCTTGCCGGCGCGCATGCAGCGTCGTTCAGCGCCCTCGCCAGGTAAGCCAGCGACGGCGGGTCGAGCCCGGCGCAGGGCTCGTCGAGCAGCGTCAGCGCAGCGCCAGTGGCCAGCGCTGCGGCCAAGCCCGCTTTGCGCCTCGACCCGGTCGACAGCGCGTACATCGGCTTGGCCAAGTGCGGCGTCAGATCGAAACCGGTCAAGTGGCGCTGCCAGGCCGCGAGGTCCAGCCCGGGGTGCAGCGCGCGCTGCGCGGCCATCATCGCTTCTGGCGTCATCGCGTCCCAGGCCGGGTCGCGCGGGTCGAACCAGCAGCATTGCTGCCGATAAGCCAGTGGTTCAGCGGCCAGTCGATGGCCCGCCAGCGTCAGCTCGCCGGCGTCAGCGGCCAGCTCGCCGGCCAGCAAGCGCATCAAGGTCGTCTTGCCGATGTCGCCATCGAGCAGCGTCAGCCCGGCGGGCAGGTCGACGCGCCAGTCGGCAAACAGCGCCATCTGGCCGGGATAGGCAAAACACAGTCCACGCACTTGCAAGACCGGGGGCAGGGGTTTGGGCATGGCCGGTACTTTACGGGCTGCACGCGGCTGGCGGCACAATGCGCCAAACCATGGAGGGACTCCGAATGACATTCAATTTTGCAGGCAAACGTGTCGTCGTCGCCGGCGGCAGCCGCGGCATCGGCCGCTCGATCGCGCTGGGCTTCGCCGCAGCAGGTGCCGACGTCTCGATCTGCGCGCGCAGCGCCGGGGCGCTAGAAGCCACCCGTGCCGACCTGGCCAAGCATGGCCACCGCGTCCACGCCGCCAGTTGCGACCTGGCTGACGCCCAGGGCGTCGCGACTTACGTCGCTGCGGCGATCTCGGCGCTGGGCGGCATCGACGTGCTGGTCAACAACGCCTCGGGTTTCGGCATGGGCGACGACGAAGCAGGCTGGGCCGCAGGCCTGTCGGTCGACGTGATGGCGATGGTGCGCGCATCGCATGCTGCGGTGCCGGCGCTGCTGGCGAGCCCGGGCAGCTCGATCGTCCACATCTCGTCGATCTCAGGCTTCAGCCCGTCGACCCGTGCGCCGGCCTACGCTGCGGTCAAGGCCGCGATGATGAGCTATACCCGCAGCCAGGCCGCGATGCTGGCGCGCCAAGGCGTGCGCGTGAACTGCATCGCGCCGGGGTCGATCGAATTTCCCGGCGGGGTCTGGGACTTGCGCAAGCAAGCCGGCGAAGCGCTCTACGACCGCACGCTGGGCAGCATCCCGTTCGGCCGCATGGGCACGCCCGAGGAGATCGCCGAAGTCGCGCTGTTCCTGGCGTCAACCAACGCGCGCTGGGTCACCGGTCAGGTGATTGCGGTCGACGGCGGGCAGATGCTGGGCGCTTGAGCTGGGCGCTTGAGCTGGGCGCCTGAGCTAGGCGCTTGACGCGACACTGCCGCCACCTCCGGCGGCAGCCGACCGAAAGCAGTCTGCACTTGCAGCACAGGCCGTGTGCGGTTATATTTTGATATAACTTTCTCGCACAGGTCTGCACCATGCACACAACCAATCTGCGCAAAGTGGGCGGCTCGGTGATGTTGGCCGTCCCACCCGCTTTTCTTGACCAACTGCAACTGCAAGCTGGCGCGACCGTCGGCTTGACCGTCGATCAGGGCTGCTTGGTGGTCAGCCCCAGCCCGCGACCGCGCTACACCCTCGCAGAGTTGCTGGCAGCCTCGGACTATTCGCAACCGCGCTCGGCCGAGGAGCGTGAATGGGTCGATGCGCCTGCGGTAGGGGGCGAACTGCTGTGAAGCGGGGCGACATTTACCTAGTGTCGCTGGATCCGACCGCGGGGCATGAGCAAAGCGGCAGCCGCCCTGTGCTGGTCGTGTCTCCAACCGAATTCAACCTGGCCACCAAGCTGCCGGTGGTCCTGCCGATCACCAGCGGCGGCGAGTTCGCCCGCCGTCTAGGCTTCGCGGTGGCCATCACCGGCATCAAGACCACCGGCATCATTCGCTGCGATCAACCACGCGTGATCGACCTGGCAGCCCGACAAGCCCGCCAGGTCGATAGCTTGCCAGCAGCCATCCTGGACGACGTGCTGGCCAAGGTCGCCACGCTTTTCGAGCGAGGCGGGTGATCGCAGTCGACAGCGGGCAGATGCTGGGCGCTCGACAGGTCGGGCAGGTCCAGTCGCCTCTATAGTCATCTATAGTTCGCTCTAATCGGGCCGCAGGCCTGTTTGGAGGGGACAGATGCCCGTCTTTCACCGCAGCGTGTTGGCCCAGGACATCGCCAGCAAGCTGGTGAGGCCTCCTGCCACATCGGCGTCCGGCTCAGGCCTCTTTCTGGCGGCGCCACGGCGAACCGGCAAGAGCACTTTTTTGCGTGAGGACCTGCGACCCGCGCTGGAGGCCTTGGGCGTGCTGGTGGTCTACGCCGATCTCTGGGAGAACAAGGCTGCCGACCCTGGCGTGGTCATCATCGGCGCGATACGGGCCGCACTGGCCCAACGTGAGGGCGTGGTGGCTCGCTTGGCGCGTGCCACCGGGATGGAAAAGGTGACGGTGGGGGGTCTCGGTTTCAACCTCGACAAGGTCGGCATGCCCGACGGTGCGTCACTGTCCGCAGCCTTGTCGGCCCTGTCGGACGAGACCCAGCGGCTGATCGTGCTGATCATCGACGAGGCCCAGCACGCGATCACCAGCGAGGCAGGCTCGAACGCGCTGTTTGCGCTCAAGGCGGCACGCGATGAGCTGAACTCGAGCGCCCACCACGGTCTGCGCATCGTGGCCACCGGCTCGAACCGCGACAAACTCGCCATGCTGCGCGCCAGCAAAGACCAGGCCTTCTTCGGCGCGCCGCTGGTGGCGTTCCCGCCCTTGGGCAAGGACTACATCGCATGGTTCATCGCGCGGCTGGACTTCAAGGACGAGCTCGACGTTGAGCTCGTCCACGACTGGTTCTCGAAGGCGGCTTTCCGGCCCGAGGTCTTGGGTGCTGCAGTCGATGCGCTCACCTATGACCTGGCGGTCCAGCGCGGGGGCTACGCCCATCAGCTGCAATCCTTGGTGGACGAGCAGATCCAAGCCAGCAACGCCGAGGCACTGCGTGTCGTGCACAGCCTGACGCCGCTGCAGTCTGCCGTCCTGCGGGTGATGGCAATGACAGGCATCGACTACGCGCCCTTCGAGCAAGACACGATGGAACGCTACCAGGCCGTGCTGTCCAAGACCGCGCCAGATGCCAAGGTGGAGCCTGACACGGCCAACGTGCAGCAAGCCCTGATCGCGCTGCAGGACAAGAGCCTGGTCTGGCGCGCTGCGCGCGGCGTCTACGCGCTGGAAGACACGTTCCTGGCAGGGTTGATGCGCAAGGCCGGGATGCTGGCCTGAGGTCGCTGCGGAGTTTCGTACGCGATCAAGCAAGGCCTTGGGGTGCCACGCAGTCGCTGGCTTGGTCGTTGAGTGCACCTATAGAGATGCGCTACGATGTATCTTATGTCAACTAAAACGGTTCTGGCGAATCCACCCGCCTAGAACCACACGGGGCCAATCGCGACGTTGGGTTTGCCCGACCCCGATGACCGAGACATTCTGGCGGCAGCCATCGCCGGCTACGCTGATTCGAACGTCAACTTCAGCCTGAAAGGCTTTGCGGCTGACGCGCTTGAATTGCAGCAGGTCGATGCCATCCACCCCGACGATTGGCGGCTGAACCCA
>RGQD01000123.1 GCA_010030205.1 Betaproteobacteria bacterium | reverse complement strand
AGAGAGCTTGGCGTCACGCCGTCGCGCGAGTAGTTTGGCCCTGGCCTCGATCCTGAAACCCCGGGGTGCAGTAAGCCAGCGAAGCAATCCTGTGACTATCAGTCCAGCGACTCGGCCGGGTCGAAGTCCAGCTCCACCTTGGCGCCATTGGGGTCGAAGGTGAAAAGCTGCCAGGTGCCGGCGCCGGCTTGGCGCCGCAGGTCGTACTTGACGCCAGCTTCGTCAAAGCGCGCCTTCACGGCCTTCAAGCCGGTGCCGCTGAAAGCCATGTGGTCGATCACGCCAGTTCGATGGCCAGGCATCGGCCGGCCAAACACCACGTGCAGCACTGCCTGCGAGTCGCCGGCATACAGCCAAGTCCCGGGAAAGCCCAGATCTGGCCTCGGCCCCTGCGCCAGACCGAGCAGGCCGACGTAGAAGTCCAGCGTCTTGCGCTCGTCTTCGGCCAGGATGGTGAAGTGGTTCATGCCGACGATCATTCGTGTCTCCTTGAAGCCATGAGTCTTGAGTGGCTGAGCTCAAACCAATAGGAACGCCTTGAAATCGGCGCCGCAGATGCCGATGGCGAGTACAGCGCTCAAGCCTGCACAGAATACCCGCCATCGACGGGTATCGCCGCGCCGGTGACGAAGTCCGACGCACGGCTGGCCAGAAAGACCGCGATGCCGGCCAGGTCGTCGGGCACGCCCCAGCGACCGGCCGGCGTGCGGGCCAGCACACGGTCGTGCAGGCCGTCAACGGCGACTCTTGCGCGCTTCGTCAGGTCGGTGTCTATCCAGCCCGGCAGCACGGCGTTGACCTGGATCTGGTCGACCGCCCAGGCGGTGGCCGTGGCACGTGTGAACTGGACGATGCCGCCTTTGCTCGCGCTGTAGGCCGGCGCGAACGAGGCGCCGAAGATCGAGGTCATCGACCCGATGTTGATCACCTTGCCGCCGCGCAGCTTGAGGTGTGGATAAGCCGCGCGGCTGCACAGGAAAGCGCTGGTCAAGTTGGTGTCCATCACCGCGTGCCACTCGTCCAGGCTCAGGTCCTGCACCGGCTTGCGGATGCTCATGCCGGCGTTGTTGACCAGGATGTCGATGCGGCCAAAATCGGCCGCCACCTGGGCCATCAGCCCGGCCACCGCGGCCTCGTCGCAGACGTCGACCGCATAGGCGCTGGCCTGGGCCCCGCGCCCGCGCAAGTCGGCCACCGCGGCCTGCAGCTTGTCGGGGTTGCGGCCGACGACCGCGATGCGCGCGCCGGCCTGGGCCAGACCCTGGGCCATCGCCAGCCCGATGCCGCCGTTGCCGCCGGTCACGACCGCGACCTTGTCATGCAGATCAAACATGGTGGACCTCTCAGCTGTGCTTGTTCGAATGGCTCGACGCGGCCCAACCCATCCGGCCGATCAAACGCCTGCAGTATCGAGCAAGCGGCGGCCCTGCGCCACATCGACCAGTTGCCGAGGCTGCAAGACCTCGATCCGGCCGTGGCTGCTGCCCAGGATGCCGTCGGCCTGCAGCTGACGCAGCACGCCGTTGATGCGCTGGCGGCTCGCGCCCAGCAAACTGGCCAGGTCGCCCTGGGTCAGCGTCAGGTCGATCTGCCAGCCGGCCGAGGGCTTGTCGCCAGGCCGGCCAAACTGGCGCAGCAAGCGCTGCAGCTGCAAGGCCACGCGCTGAGACAGCGCCAGCGTCTGCAGCTCCTCTAGCCTGCGAAACATATGGCGCAGCCGCCGGCAATCGAGCTGCAACAGCGCCGCGCGCAGCTCGGGCTGGCTGTGTATCAACTGCTGCAGCGCGGAGCGGTCGACCAGCAGCACCGTGCTGTGGGTCTGGGCAACGATGTCGAGGTCGACCGCGCCGCCGTCGACCAGCGCGATGTCGCCATACCAGTCGCCCGGCGCGAGCAAGTCTAGCGTGAAGCCGCGCCCGTCGCGGCCTTGCGCGGCCAGGCCGAGCGCACCGCCTGCGACGCCTATCCAGTCGGTGGCCACGCTGCCGCGCTTGAGCAGCGTCGCACCGCGACGCACCCGGTGCACCCGCGAGCGCGACAGCACGGCCTGGCGCAGCGTCAGCGACAGGCCGGAGAACCAGGCGCCAGATTCGACCCGCTGGGCTTCGGCGGGACGCAAATCGTCGAAGGAGCTGGCCACGCGCGCAGCGGGCAGGGGCTGGCCACTGCCCAAGCCTTGCATGGCCGCAGACCCAGGCGATTGAACATCTTGGAGCAGCATCTGGACCAGCCTCAGCACACTTCGAAAAGACCTGCAGCGCCCTGACCGCCGCCGATGCACATCGTCACAACAACGTACTTGGCGCCGCGCCGCTTGCCTTCGATCAGCGCGTGACCGGTCAAGCGGGCGCCGCTGACACCGTAAGGGTGGCCGACCGCGATCGCACCGCCGTTGACGTTGAGCAGCTCATCGGGGATGCCGAGCTTGTCGCGGCAGTACAGCACCTGGCAGGCGAAGGCCTCGTTGAGCTCCCACAAGCCGATGTCCGAGACCTTCAAGCCGGCACGCTGCAGCAGCCGGGGCACTGCGTAGACCGGGCCTATGCCCATCTCGTCGGGTTCGCAGCCGGCGATCGCGAAGCCGCGAAAAATGCCCAGTGGCTGGATGCCGCGCTGCTCGGCGAGCTTGCCGTTCATCACCACGCAGGCCGAAGCGCCGTCTGAGAACTGGCTGGCGTTGCCTGCGGTGACGATGCCGCCGGGCAGTGCCGATCGCAAGCCGGTCACGCCTTCGAGCGTGGTGTCAGCGCGAATGCCTTCGTCAGCGCCGATCGTCACCTCCTTGCGGGTGATGCGGCCGCTCGCCTTGTCGACCACGCCCATCACAGTGGTCATCGGCACGATCTCGTCGGCAAACTTGCCCGCAGCCTGCGCAGCAGCGGCGCGCAGTTGGCTGCGCACACCGTACTCGTCTTGCGCCAGCTTGGGGATCTTGTAGCGCTTGATCACCTGCTCAGCGGTCTGCAGCATGTTCCAGTAAATCTCGGGCTTGTGCTCGAGCAGCCAGGGGTCGGCCGCCATGTGGCGGTTGGCCTCGTTCTGCACGCAGGAGATGCTCTCGACGCCGCCCGCCACCAGCACCGGACAGCCTTCGGTCATCACACGCTGGGCCGCCAGCGCAATGGTCTGCAGGCCAGACGAGCAGAAGCGATTGAGCGTCATGCCGCCAGTGCTCACCGGCAAGCCTGCGCGCAGCGCGATCTGGCGCGCGACATTGCCGCCGGTCGTGCCCTCGCCAAAAGTGCCGCCCATGATGACATCCTCGACCTCGGCCGGGTCGATACCGGCGCGGGCCACCGCATGCTGCACGGCGTGGCCGCCCAGCGTCGGTCCGTAAGTCATGTTGAAAGCACCTTTCCAGCTCTTGGCCAGGCCGGTGCGGGCGGTGGAGACGATCACTGCATCAATCATGAAATACCTCGGTAGAACTGTGTAGGGGTTGCTGCGTCGCCGGATCGGCGCGGATCAGCAAAAAGTCTTGCCTTCGTCAGCCAGCCTGAGCAGCAGCGGCGCCGGCTGCCACGAGGCATCGGCGCCGGGCTCGGCGGCAAAGCGCCGCAGCGCGCGGACCACGTTGGGCAAGCCAGCGAGGTCGGCGTAGAGCATCGGCCCGCCGCGGTGCAGTGGAAAACCATAACCGTTGAGGTAAGCGATGTCGATGTCCGATGCGCGGGCAGCAATACCTTCTTCCAGGATGCGCGCACCCTCGTTGACCAGCGCGTAGATGCAGCGCTCGATCACCTCGGCGTCGCTGATCTTGCGCGGCGTGATGCTGTTGGCAGCGCGGTATTCGGCGATCAGCTGCTCGGTCACCGAGTCCGGGATCGGATCACGCTTGCCAGCTTCGTAGCGGTACCAGCCCGAGCCGGTCTTCTGGCCATAGCGACCGGCCTCGCACAGCTTGTCAGCGACGATGGGGGTGAACGCCACGCCGGCCTCGTTGGCCTTGCGCTGGCGCGTGGCCCAGCCGATGTCCAGACCCGCCAAGTCGCCCATGCGGAACGGCCCCATCGCCATGCCGAATTTCTGCAACGCGCCGTCGATTTGTTGTGGCAGCGCGCCGGCGTTGATCAGCCCGGCCGCGGCAGTGCCGTAACGCGCGAGCATGCGGTTGCCGATGAAGCCGTCGCACACGCCCGAGACGATCGCGATCTTCTGGATCTTCTTGGCCACTGCCATGCTGGTGGCGAGCACGTCAGGGGCGGTGGCTGCGCCACGCACCACCTCGAGCAGGCGCATCACATTGGCGGGGCTGAAAAAATGCAGCCCGAGCACGTCGGCAGGGCGCTTGGTGAAACCGGCGATCTTGTCGATGTTGAGGTAAGAGGTGTTGGACGCCAGGATCGCGCCGGGCTTGCAGACACGGTCCAGTGTCTCGAACACCGACTGCTTGACATCCATGTTCTCGAACACCGCCTCGATCACCAGGTCGGCGTCGGCAAAAGCGTCGTAGCTCAGCGTGCCGGTGACCAGCGCCATGCGCTGCTCGACTTGCTCAGGCTTGAGCTTGCCCTTCTTCATTGTGTTCTCGTAATTGCGGCGGATCGTCGCCAAACCCTTGTCGAGCGCCTCCTGCTTCATCTCGAGCAACACGACCGGAATGCCGACGTTGAGAAAGTTCATCGTGATGCCGCCGCCCATCGTGCCGGCGCCGATCACGCCAACCTTGGCGATGTTGCGCAGCGGGGTGTCAGCCGGCAGGCCCGGGATCTTGGTAGCGGCGCGCTCGGCCGCGAACACATGGCGCAGCGCACGCGACTCGGGCGAAGCCATCAGCGACAGAAAGCCTTCGCGCTCGACGCGAACGCCTTCGTCGAAAGGCTTGTTCAGCGATGCGGCCACCGCCTCCAGGCATTTCATCGGCGCGGGGAAGTTCTTGGACATCGCGCCCACCGTGTTGCGGGCGAACTGCAGAAAGGCCTGGCCTTGCGGGTCCTGGACCTTCAGGTCGCGCGCCCTGCGCAGCGGCAAGCCCTTGTCCAGCACGCCTTGCGCAAAGACGATCGCACCCTGGACCAGGTCGCCGTCGACGATCTGGTCGACCAGCGCAGTACCGGCGAGCTTGGCAGCGGCCACCGGGTTGCCGCCGACCACCATGTTGAGCGCAGTCTCGAGCCCGACCAACCGCGGCAGGCGCTGGGTGCCGCCCGCGCCAGGCAGCAGGCCGAGCTTGACCTCGGGCAGACCCAGGTTGGCGTCAGCGCTGGCGACGCGGAAATGGCAACCCATCGCCAACTCCAGACCGCCCCCCAGGCATTGGCCAGCGATCGCGCCGACCACCGGCTTGGGGTTGTCCTCGAGCATCGCGATCACGACCCGCAGGTTGGGCTCACGCGCCGCATTCGGGGTGCCGAATTCAGTGACATCGGCACCGGCCGAGAACGCCCGCGCAGTGCCTGTCAGCACGATTGCTCATGGGGCGACTTTCTGCAAAGGGGAAAATTGGATCGAAGTGAAATCGGCTCAGGCCGGGCAGGGCAACTCAATAGCCCCGGCGCCGCGCCAGCGCGTCGAGGTGGAAGTTGCTGTCGCCCCAAAGCTCTTGCAGCACCCTGGCGCGTTTCATGAAAAAGCCAAACTCGAACGCGTCGGTCATGCCCATGCCGCCGTGCATCTGCACCGCTTCCTGCACCGCCAGCGTCGCGGTGCGGCCAGCGCGCGCCTTGGCCATCGCGACCGTTGCCGCTGCGCCAGCGATGTCGTCATCGAGCATCTGCTGGGCCTTGAGCACCGCCGCATGGGTGATCTGCAGCTCGCTGTAGAGGTGGGCCGCGCGGTGCTGCAAAGCCTGGAACTCGCCGATCTGCTTGCCGAACTGGCGCCGGTCTTTCAGGTACTGCACGGTGCGGTCGAAAACCTCGTCGGCTAGGCCCATCAACTCAGCGGCCACAGCCGCGCGGCCAACGTCGAGCGCAGCGGCCAATGCCGGCGCGCCCGCGTCGAGCGTGCCGAGCAGCGCGTCGGCACCGAGCTCGACACTGTTGAACTGCAGCCGCGCAGCGTTGTGGGCGTCGACCATCACGGTGCGCTCGAGCGTGACGCCGGCAGTCTGGGGCGAGACCAGGAACAGTGCGGTGCGGGCGTCGTCGCCACCGACACTGGCCGCGACGATCAGCAGGTCGGCGACATGGCCGTCGAGCACCAAGGTCTTGGCGCCGTCGAGGCGCCAGCCATGGCCTTGGGCAGTCGCCCGGGTGCTGAACTGTCCAGGCTTGTGCTTGACGCCTTCGTCAACGGCCAGCGTCGCGATCGCCTTGCCGCTGGCCAGCAGCGGCAGCCAATGCTGTTGCTGGGCCTGGCTGCCGGCCTGGCGCACAGCGGTCACCGCGACCAGGCCCGAGGCCAGCAGCGGCGAGGCGCAGAGCTGATGGCCGATACGGTCCATCACGACACCGGCCTCGACATGGCCCAGCCCCAGGCCGCCGTTCGACTCGGGCACCAGCACGCCGGTGAAACCCATCTCGGCAAAGCCGCTCCACAGCGAACGCGAGAAACCGTCTGCGTCAGCACTGTCGCGCAGCGCGCGCAACTGAGACACCGGCGCTTGTTCAGCCAAAAAATCACGCGCACTGTCGCGCAACATGGTTTGTTCTTCAGTCAGGATCAATGGCATAGGGTTCAGTCCAGTCAAGTCAAGTCAAAGCACCGAAGCAATCAAGCGAGCGCCGCACATCCGGCTCCGCCAGTCTGCAGACCCGTGCAGCAGGCCGCGCCAGCAGGCCAAACCCAAGCGCCGCAGCCGCCAAGTAAACGCCGCAGATCCGACTCAGCCGGTCTGCAGGCGTGCCTTGCAGGCCGCGCCAGCAGGCCAACCCAAGCGCCGCAGCCGCCAAGTAAACGCCGCAGATCGTTCAACTCGGCGCCGTAGTACTTGAGCATCGACGACATCGCCGGATGACCCTGGCGCGCCCGGCCCATGTCGCCAGCGCGCTCCAACGCCAGCCTGAAAGCCGATTCGTCGCACTCGAATTCGGCAATCTGGGCCCGCAGCATCGCGTCGTCGAGCCGACCGGTCGCGTCCAGACCGAGTGCTGCGGCAGCCTGCTGGCCCAGCGGCTTGGCGGCTTCGCGGTCGCCGACGCTGCCGATCATCTCGCGTTCGTGCGCCAGCAAATGCTTGGCGACGTCCCAGCCGCCGCCTTGCTGGCCGACCAGGTTGCGCTTTTCCACCCGCACGTCGTCGAAGAAGGTTTCACAGAAAGGGCTCTTGCCCGAGATCAGCTGGATCGGCTTGGTGCTGACGCCAGGTGATGCCATGTCGAAGAGCACGAAACTGATGCCGGTGTGCTTCTTTGCTGAGTCGGTGCGCACCAGGCAGAAAATCCAATCGGCGTGGTTGGCGTAAGAGGTCCAGATCTTCTGGCCGTTGACGATGAAATGATCGCCTCGGTCCTCGGCCCGGGTCGCGAGCGAGGCCAGGTCGGAGCCGGCGTTAGGCTCGCTATAGCCCTGGCACCAGCGGATCTCGCCGCGGGCTATTTTTGGCAGGTGCTCGAGCTTTTGCGCCTCGGTGCCGAAGCGCAGCAGCGCCGGCCCGAGCATCCAAATGCCGAAGCTGCTGAGCGGCGAGCGGCAACGCAGCGAGCGCAGTTCCTGCGCCAGGATCTTGGCCTCCTCGCCACTCAGCCCGCCGCCACCGTAGGCCAGCGCCCAGGTCGGCACGGTCCAGCCGCGTGAGGCCATGGCCTGCAGCCACTGGCGCTGCGCCGGCGAGCTGAACTTGGCATGGCGCCCGCCCCAGCAGACATCGTCCTCGCTGGTCATGGGCTGACGCATCTCGGCCGGGCAGTTCGCCTCTAGCCAGGCGCGGGTATCGCGACGGAATTCGGCCAGGTCGGTGGTCGGGTCGGTGGCGCTCAGGGTAGACATCTTGTCGGTCCGCGAAGTGGTGGAGAGAGGGTCGTGAAGTCCTGACCCGCGATGCGCTCAGAGGGCGCCATTTGCAACATTGAAGGTTAGCAGAGTCCGGCGGATAGCTGCAAACTCTGTTTTCTAAAAGATCCCCCTCACGTCAAAGATTTGCATGCATACCTAGGGAAAACGAGAGCGTACCTGGGCTTCTATTTCGGTGCATCATCCGCCTTAGAAACCATTCAGTCAGAGCCCAAGGAGACCCATGCACCCGCAAGCCTCGCAACCGCTTGAGTCATTCAGCGTCCAGCACAGGATCGCTGACTGATGGGCGCTTATGTGTTGCGCCGCTTGCTGGCGCTGATCCCCACGCTGTTGATCGCCAGCCTCATCGTCTTCGTGACGATCCGGATGATTCCGGGTGACGTGATCGACCTGATGCTGAGCCAGAACGACATCGGCGCCGACAAGCGCAGCCGCGAACAACTGGTGCATGCCTTGGGCCTGGACCGGTCGATGCCCGAGCAGTACCTGCGCTGGGTCGGGTCTATCCTGCAAGGCGACCTGGGCAGCTCACTCTGGCATTCAACACCGGTGCTGCAAGAGGTGCTGGACCGCCTGCCGGTGACCTTCGAACTCGGCGCGATGGCGCTGGCGATCGGCTTGATGATCGCGCTGCCGATCGGCGTTTATTCGGCGATGCGCCAGGACACGCCGGGCGACCTGGCCGCGCGATCCTTCGCGATCCTGCTGCTGGCCGTGCCTAGCTTCTGGATGGGCACGATGGTGATGGTGTTCCCATCGATCTGGTGGGGCTGGTCGCCCGAGGTCAACTATGTCAAGTTCAGCGATGACCCCTGGCAAAACCTCAAACAGATGATCGTCCCGGCGCTGGTGCTGGGCACCTCGCTGTCGGCCGTGACGATGCGCATGACCCGAACCATGATGCTCGAGGTGCTGCGGCAGGATTACATCCGCACCGCCTGGGCCAAAGGGCTGCGTGAGGGCGTGGTCGTGATGCGCCATGCGGTTCGCAACGCGCTGATCCCGGTGGTCACGCTGATCGGCTTGCAAGCGCCGCTGCTGATCGGTGGCGCGGTGATCATTGAGCAGATCTTCGTGCTGCCTGGCATGGGGCTGATGATGCTCGAAGCCGTGAACCAGCGCGACTATCCCGTCATCACCGGCGTGTTCCTGGTGGTCGGGATCGCGGTGATGTTGATCAATCTGGTGGTGGACCTGAGTTACGGTCTGCTCGATCCCCGGGTGAGACACCAATGAGTTCAAACGCCGAGCCCGTCTCGACAGATCTGCCAAAGGCCAGCGGCCCGGTGCGCGTGTTCTTCTCGCGACTGCTGCGTGAGAAACCGGTCGGCGCTGCCGCCGCGCTGGTGTTCCTGCTGTTCGTGTTCTGCGGCGTCTTCGCCGACCTGTTGGCGCCTTATGGCTTCAACGAGATCAGCATGCTCGAGCGGCTGAAGGCGCCGACCTTCAAACACCTGTTTGGCACCGACAACCTTGGCCGCGACATGTTCTCGCGCTGCCTGTACGGTGCGCAGCTGTCGGTGATCATCGGCCTGTCGGCAGCGGCGCTGGCGACCATCATCTCGGTCGTGATCGGCACGCTAACGGGTTATCTGGGCGGCCGATTTGACATGGTGGTGCAGCGCATCGTCGACGCCTACATGTCGTTCCCGGAGCTGGTGATCCTGATCGCGGTGGTCTCGGTGGTCGGCCCAGGCATGCTGCAGATCATCGGCGTGCTGAGCCTGGTGCTGGGCATCGGCGGGTCGCGCATCATCCGCAGCGCGGTGATCTCGGCGCGCGAGAACATGTACGTGCACGCAGCGCAATCCATCGGTTCGTCCACCAGCCGGGTGCTGTGGCGCCACCTGTTGCCCAACATCATGCCGCCGATCATCGTGCTGTTCACCACCCGGGTCGGCGCGGTGATCCTGATCGAGTCGGGGCTGTCATTCCTCGGGCTGGGCGTGCCGCCACCGGCACCCACCTGGGGTGGGCTGCTGTCGGGCAGCGGGCGCACCTACATGTTCCAAGGGCCCTGGCTGGCGCTCGCGCCTGGGCTGTGCCTGACCGCGGTCGTCTACGCCACCAATGTATTCGGTGACGCGCTGCGTGACCTGCTGGATCCTCGGATGCGCGGCTCGAAGTGAGCGTGCTTGTGAATGGGCGATGCGGTCGCATCCCGCCTCCCGCCTCCCGCCTATGGCCTGGCCTTCCCCCTGATTGGACAAGGAGTCGACACTCGATGAACCCCCTCAAAACCCTAAGCTCTATCGCGCTGGCAGGACTGCTAGGCGCAGCCTCGATGGGGGCGATCGCGCAAGCCGAAAAACCACAGCTCGGCGGCACGCTCAACATCGGCAACGTCTATGTGACGCTGTCACCGCTGTCCTGGGACCCGGCGGATTGGGCCTGGAAGTTCGGCCAGGACACCGGCCTGATGTACGAGCAGCTGTTCGTCGGCGATCTGAGCAAGTCGATTCGGCGTGGCGGCAAGCATGCTTTCGTCGCCGATTCCTGGCTGCCGTCAGACGCGATCCGCGGCGAACTGGCCGAGAGCTGGAAGACACTGGAGAACCCGTTCCGGGTCGAGATCAAGCTGCGCAAAGGGGTGATGTTCCCCGACAAGCCAGGCGTGATGAAGTCGCGTGAACTCGTCGCCGACGACGTGGTCGGCAGCTACTACCGGCTCGACAAGAGCCCGAAGAAAATCCCGACCTTCTTCGACCATGTCGACAAGGTCGAGGCGGTCGACAAGCACACGGTGCTGTTCACCTTCAAGAACTACCACGCCGAATGGGATTACCGCTTCGGCTGGGGCTACTACTCGGGCATCGTCCCCAAGGAAGTCGCAGACGCTGGCGCCGGCAACTGGAAGAACGCCAACGGCACCGGCCCGTTCCTGCTGGCCGACTATGTGCAGGGCAATGCGCTGACCTACGCCAAGAACGACATCTACTGGGACAAAGAGACCATCGGCACTCAGTCCTACAAGCTGCCCTTCGTCGACAAGATCGTTTACCGCACGATCAAGGACGAGTCGGCTTACATGACCGCGTTGCGCACCGCCAAGCTCGACGTGCTCGAAGGCGTGCGCTGGAGTGCGGTCGACGAGATCAAGAAAAACGCGCCTGCGGTCAAGTGGAAGCGCTGGGTCAGCACCGGCGGCACCTTCCTGTCGATGCGGGTCGACACCAAACCTTTCGACGACATCCGGGTTCGGCGCGCGCTGAACATGGCGGTCAACAAGCAGGAGATCGTGGCGTCGTACTACGGCGGCAACGCGGTGCTGTTCGGTTACCCGATGCACCCCGACTATGTCGGCTATTACGAGCCGCTCGACAAAATGCCGGTCGCGGCGCAAGAGTTGTTTGTCTACAACCCCGAGAAAGCCAAGGCCTTGCTCGCCGAGGCCGGTTTCCCCAAGGGCTTCAGCTTCAAGGTCCAGGTCTGCTCGTGCGCCCCCGACCACATGGACTTGCTGCCGCTGGTCGCGGCCTACCTCGACAAGGTCGGCGTCAAGCTTGAGATCCAGCCGATGGAGTACGGCGCTTTCCTGTCGGCGATGACGACCAAGACCCATGCTGCCGGCTATCTTATGCAGAACGGCCACACCAATCCGACCACCAGCATCCGCAAGAGCTTCGTCACCAAGCAGACCTGGAACCCGTCGCTGTACAGCGACCCGGAGTTCGACAAGCGCATGGCCGCGGCCTACCTTGAGCGTGACGAAAGCAAGCGCCAGCTGCTGATCAAGCTGATGACACGCGACATCGTCGAGAAAGCGCCTTACATCTGGCTGCCCACGCCTCATGTCTATTCCGCCTGGTGGCCTTGGGTGAAGAACTACGACGGCGAGTTGCGCGTCGGCTCTGAGCGGCCCGGCCCGATCCATGCACGGATGTGGGTCGACCAGACCATGAAAAAGAAAATGGGTTTCTGAACCCTGGAGGGCAGCGCCCTCTTAGACCTCTCCAGACGACCGTGTCGTCCGGTTTGATCCCGCACAAACAGATCGGAACCAAGCAATGGCATTCCAGATTCAACCCAGCGCCGCAGCGCGCAAACTGGCCCTGGCCGCGCTGCTCGCGGTCGCGTCGACTGGCGCGCTGGCGCAGGCCGAGAAGCCACAGCTCGGTGGCACGCTCAACATCGGCATGATCTACCTGACGCTGTCGCCGCTGAGCTGGGACCCGGCCGACTGGACCTGGAAGTTCAACCAGGACACCGGCCTGACGACCGAAACCCTGTTCTCAGCCGATCTGTCCAAGGCCGTCAGCCGAGGCGGCAAGCACACCTTCGTCGCCGACTCCTGGCTGCCTTCGGACGCGATCCGCGGCGAGCTGGCCGAGACCTGGAAGATGTCGACCGACAAGCCGCTGCGCCTGGACATCAACCTGCGCAAGGGCGTGATGTTCCCGGACAAGCCCGGCGTGATGAAGTCGCGCGAGTTGGTGGCCGAAGACGTGGTCTACAGCTACAACCGGCTCGACAAGAGCCCGAAGAAGATCCCGACCTATTTCGACCACATCGAGAAGGTCGAGACCACCGGCAAGCACTCGCTGCGCTTCACCTTCAAGAACTACTTCTCCGAGTGGGACTACCGCTTCGGCTGGGGTTACTACTCGGCGATCGTTCCCAAGGAAGTCAGCGATGCTGGCGCCGGCAACTGGAAGAACTTGAACGGCACCGGCCCGTTCATGCTGGCCGACTATGTGCAGGGCAGTGCCGTCACCTTCACGAAGAACGACTTGTACTGGGACAAGGAGAAGATCGGCGGCCAGTCCTACAAGCTGCCTTTCGTCGACAAAATCATCTACCGCACGATCAAGGACGAGTCGGCTTACATCACCGCGCTGCGCACCGCCAAGCTCGACCTGCTCGAAGGCGTGCGTTGGAGCGCGGTCGAAGAGCTCAAGAAGAACGCACCGGCGCTGAAGTGGAAGCGCTGGGTCAGCACAGGCGGCACCTTCGTTGCGATGCGGGTCGATACCAAGCCATTCGACGACATCCGGGTTCGCCGGGCACTCAACATGGCGGTCAACAAGCAAGAGATTGTGTCTTCGTACTACGGCGGCAATGCGGTGCTGTTCGGCTACCCGATGCACCCGGACTACACCGGCTACTACGAGCCGCTCGACAAGATGCCGGTCGCGGCGCAGGAGTTGTTTGTCTACAACCCGGAGAAGGCCAAGGCCTTGCTCGCCGAGGCCGGTTTCCCCAAGGG
>RGQD01000122.1 GCA_010030205.1 Betaproteobacteria bacterium | reverse complement strand
GGGCTCACTTGGAAGCATTGATTGCCCCGTTCTACTGCGAGGGAGTCAAAGGTCGGCCACCGTTTGCCTTGCAAACCATGCTGCGCACCCACTTCATGCAACAGTGGTCACCCTTGTTGGCACCGACGCCAACTTGACCCAGGCTGCCGATTTCATGTGACCCGGCGGGATGAACTTAGATCCGTTGGTGGGCTAGGGATAGCAGCCGCCAAGGGTGGGGCAGTCAAAAGTCGGCGCCTGGGTCAAGTCTGCGTCGGCGCGAACAGTATTGGGCCGGCCGATTGCGCTAACTTTACATTTTTGGCGAGTTGGGCACTATTAGCCTTATTGCACTGAAAACGAGGGGACCCCGATGAATCCCTTGAAACGCAAGAGAATCGAAGAAGAATCAACGCCCGTTGAACACAGGCGCCCGCTTCTCGCGAAACGCCGCAAACCCCTCCTTGATGTCTTCGCTTTCTCCCACAACAGCCAGTTGCCGCATCGCCTGGGCCATCTGCTCCGACGGGGTGGAGGGCATGATGTGGCTGTTCACGAAGCGCTTGAGCGTCTTGAGCACAAGGGGCGCCGAGCGGCACATCTCCTCAGCCTGTTGCAGCGCGACCTCCACCTGCTTGCCCACTTCCACCAGCTCGGTGACCATGCCCACGTCGTAGGCGCGCTGCGCGCCCACCGTGCGGCCGAGCAGCATGATGTCCATCGCCAGCTTGTGAGGTATGCGCGCGGCCAGGCCCGCCATCATGCCGCCGGTGAAACCCAGTCGCGCTTCGGGGTAGGAAAACTTGGTGCTGTCTGCGGCTACATGCAGGTCGCACATCATCGTCAGCACCATCGCGCCGCCCACAACCCAGCCGGCGCTTGCCGCGATGATGGGTTTATCGGTGTAGAAACCCGAGCCAGGAATGCAGCGCCACAGCTCGGGCAGGTTGGTCACGTCGGCGCCGGCAGAGAAAGCATCGTTGCCGCTGCCGGTGATCACCGCGACGCGCTGGTCCGATGCATCGAACTCCTTGAATCCCTGCTGCAGCTGCAGCGCGGTCTCCTTGCAGATCGCGTTCTTGCGCTGAGGGCGGTTGATGGTGAACAGCGTGGTCAGGCCATGCTTTTCAATGAGGACTTCGTTCATGGTTTTTCCTTGTGATAAATATTCGCAATCCGCGCACGCGCATCGACAGCCACCACGCCCGGGCGACCGCCCTCCCCGGCCACACGCACCAACAGCGGATTCATCTCGATCTCGAAATCGTGCTCGCGCAAGTCATGCGCTAGCCAGCTGAGCCGCGACACTGCGTCGGCCACGGCTGCAATGTCCAGCGCCGCACGGCCGCGGAATGCTCCGAGCAGCGGCGCGACGGCCAGTCGCATCAGCGCGCGTGTGACGTCCTCGCGCGACACCGGCGCCGGCAGCACCGCCACCTGCTTGAGCAGCTCCGCCATCACGCCGCCCGCGCCGATCAACACCTGCGGGCCGAACTGCGCATCGCGCCGCGCGCCGACGATCAGCTCTAGCTGGCCGGACTCCATGGCCTGGAGGTTGTAGCCCTCGACTACCGCGCCGAGCGCGAGCTTCTTGACCGAGGCCTGCATCGCGGTGATGCGCTCGCTCAGTTCTTCGGCGCTTTGAATGTTCAGCGCTACGCCGCCCACATCGGACTTGTGGACGATTTGCGCAGACACGACTTTGAGCACCTGCGGGTAGCCCACATCGGCACTGGCCGCCAGGGCTTCATCGGCGGTGGCCACCACCACGCCACGGTTCACCGGAATGCCGATGCCGCGCAGCAGTGCCTTGGATTCGAACTCGCAGAGCTCGCCCGGCGCAAAATGGCGCAGCACACAGCCCTCGGGGCGCACGGCGGCCACCGGCTCTTCGTAGTTCGACCACACCTTCCATGCGCCGATCACCGACACCGCGTCGGCCATCGTGTCGCTGTAGGGCAGGCGGCGCTCGATCAACGAGGCACGAGCCGGCGCGGCTACGCGGCCGGGCATCATCACGTGAAAGAGCGGCTTGCCGCTGGCCTCGGCGCCGTCGGCAAGCTGGCGCGTGGTGCCGGGCACGTCAGGCGCTGTGGTCATGACGATCATCGCGAGGTCGGTGTTCTCGTCGGCGAGCAGGATAGCCGCCGAGTCGGCAGCTATCAGCGGCGCGCCTTCGTCGATGCGCGCGCCCAGGTCAACTGGGTTGCCGGCCTGGCCGGCAGGGTAATGCGCTTCAAACGCCTTGGCGGTGCCAGTTGAAAAGCGCGCCAGCGCGATGCCCGCCTCGGCCAGCCTGTCGGCCCCGATGGCGCCGCCGCCGCCCGAAGGCGTGATGATGCCGACCGTGTTCACCTTGCGGCCTGGGTAGCGCGCCATGGCCGATGCCAGGATCAGCATCGCCAGCGGATCGTCCATCAGCACCACGTTCTCGCGCTCGCACACGGCCTTGAGCGCGGCAAAGTCGCCCGCCAGGCTGGCGGTGTGCGAATAGGCCGCGCGGCTGCCGTCTTCCGTCGTGCCGGCCTTGACCATCAGCCAGGGCTTACCGGCGGCGCGGGCGCGCCGCGCAAGCTCGACGAAGCGCGCGGGCGACTTGATGCCCTCCATATAGGTGCAGATCACCTGGGTCTTGTCGTCGTCGATCAAGAACTCGACGAAATCCGCCAGTTCCAAATCAGCCTGGTTGCCCACCGAGAAGCAATGCGAAAAGCCGATGCCCACGCCATAGGCGCGGTCAAACAGCGTGCCCATCAGCGCACCGCTCTGGCTGACCATGCCGATGGGCGCCTCGATCAGCTTCTCGACATCGAGCGCGGGCGTGGAGCACAGCGCCAGTTTGTGGGCCGGGCTGATCAGCCCCAGGCAGTTGGGGCCCATGAGGCGCATGCCCGCAGCGCGCGCGAGGGCCACGATTTCGTTCTCAAGCGCCAAGCCCTCCGGGCCCGCGTCAGAGAACTTGGAGGTGATGATGATCGCGAGCCGCGCGCCGCGCGCCGCGCAGGCCGCGATCTCGCCGCGCACTTTGTGCTGCGGTATCGCCATGATCACCATGTCGGGCGGAGTGGGCGTCGCCGATATCGACGGGCAGGTCTTGATTCCGAACAGCGTCTCGCGCGCCGGGTTAATCGGATACACCTCGCCCGCGAAGCCGTGGTGCAGCAGGCTGCGGTACAGGCGGCCGCCGAACTTGGCCTGGTCTTCGGAGGCACCGATGACGGCGACGGAGCGCGGGGCGAGCAGTATCTTCAGGTCGTGATGAGGCATGGGCGAAGAAGAAGGAAGCGGGAAGCGGCAAGCGATACGGAAAGCCGCAGGGGAATCAGGCGCGCGCGGCTATCAGGAGCCGGCGGCCTGCGGCACGATCTCAGGCAGGGCGAAGGCCGTCACCGGCGGCGGCGTGCCCTCGTAGCGCTCGATCTGCACCAGGCAGGTCTGCGCCGCGCAGCCTTGCGACAGGCCCGATGCGCCGATGTCCAGCGTCAGCACGTTCACATTTCCATGCTTGTCCAGGCTGCCTGGCTCGGCATACGACACCGGGTCGTACCAGGCGCCTGTCGATATCTTCACGACGTTCGGCCGGATGCGATCGGTCACACGCGCGCCGGCAAGGCACGCGCCGCGCTCGTTCCATACGCGCACCACCTCGCCGTCCTTGATACCGCGCGACGCCGCGTCGGCCGGGTTCATGATGACCGGCTCGCGGCCGCGCACCTTGTTGTCCATGCTCAGCTTGCCATGGTCGAACTGGCTGTGCAGCTTGGTATGCGGCTGGTCAGAGAGCATGTGCAGCGGAAACTGTGCGGCCTTGGGTGAGCCAAGCCACTCGGTCGGCTCGTACCAGCGCGCATGGCCGCCGCAGTCGGCATTGCCGAAGCCTTCCAGCCGTTCGCTGAAGATCTCGATCTTGCCGCTCGGCGTCTTGAGGCGGTTGCCAGCCGGATCGGCGCGAAATTTGTCGAGCATGACCACCTGCTCGTCGCGTGAGCTTGCGCCCAGATCCGCGATGCCCGCTTCCCAGAACTGCCGGAACTCGGGCAGCTTGATGCCAGCGGCGCTGGCGGACGGACGACAGTCTTCATACAGCTGACGCAGCCACTGCGCCGCGGTCTTGCCTTCGGTGAACGCCTCCTTCACACCCAGGCGGCCGGCCAGGTCGACAAAGATGTCGTAGTCGTGGCGCGCACTGCCCACTGGCGCGATCATCGCCTTCATTGCCACCATGAAGCGCTCGCGCCCCGAGTGCGACAGGTCGTCGCGCTCGAGCGACGTGGTGGCCGGCAGCACGATGTCGGCCATCTTGGCGGTGGCCGTCCAGAACTGCTCGTGCACGATGACGGTGGCGGGCTTGCGCCAGGCGGTCAACAAGCGGTTGATATCCTGGTGATGGTGGAAGGGGTTGCCGCCGGCCCAGTAGACGAGATCAATGACGGGGTAGCGGTGCAACGTGCCGTTGTAGCTGAACTCTTGGCCCGGGTGCAGCAGCATATCGGCGATGCGCGCCACCGGGATGAAGGCCTGCACCTTGTTGATGCCCTGGTTCAGCGTCGGCCCGCCAAAGCGCGTCTCGGCGCTGCCCACCATGTTGAGAGCGCCATAGCCCACGCCGAAGCCACCGCCGGGCAGGCCGATCTGGCCAAGCATCGCGGCCAGGGTGACGATCATCCAATATGGTTGCTCGCCATGGTGCGAGCGCTGCATGGACCACGAAAGGGTCACCATCGTGCGTTGCCGCGCCATCTCGCGCGCTAGCCCGGTGATGCGCGCAGCCGGCACGCCGCTGATGGCCGCAGCCCACTCGGGCATCTTGGGCTGGCCGTCGCTCTGGCCTGTCAGGTAGGCCTGGAAGCGTTCGAACCCGACGCAGTATTTGTCCAGGAAGGCCTGGTCGTGCAGGCCCTCGCTGTGCAGCACCCAGGAGAGGGCTAGCATCAGCGCGGCATCGGTGTTGGGGCGAATCGGCACCCATTCCACGTTGCCGCCGGTGTCGATGTCGTCGCCGGTCGGGCTGATGTTGATGAAGCGCACGCCCGCCTCGTGCATCTCGCGCAGGCCGCCGCGCACCTGGTGCTCACCTGGACCGCCCGGACTCACCTGCGCATTCTTGTGCGGTACACCGCCAAAGCTCACGAACAACTGCGTGTTGGCCTTGAGCACGTTCCAGCTGGTGTGGCTGGCGGTGAGTTCGCGCATGGTGGCCACCAGGTGGTCCATCACCACGTGGGCCGCGCCCAGGCTGTACGAATCGTTGTGGCGCACATAGCCACCGGCCGCGTTCAGGAAGCGGTGAATCTGGCTTTGCGCGTGATGAAAGCGCCCGGCGCTGGCCCAGCCGTAGGAGCCGCCGAAGATGCCTTCATTGCCGTGGCTGGCAATGGTCTTGCGGATCGCATCGGCACCGAGATCGAGCGCGGTGTCCCACGAGACCTCGACAAAACGTTCGCAGCCGCGCTTCTCGCGCGCCGCGCCAACGCCATGTTGGAGCACGCTCTCGCGCACCACCGGCTTCATCACGCGCACGGGGCCGGTGCAGGCGTCGAACATCGAAAGGCCAATGGGCGAAGGGTCGGGGTCGCGCGCGAAGGGCTTCAGGCCGACGGCCTTGCCGCGCTCCTGTTCGACTTCATAGATGCCCCAATGGGTGGCTGTGTAGGTGGTCATTTCGGCATCTCCAGCGCAAGCCAGGGCTGGCTTGCAAAATGGTTTTTGGCAAATCCTGCGATCTGGTCCTTGTAGCGCAGCGTGAGGTCGATGTCATCCACCCCCTCGAAGAGGCATTCCTTCCAGAACGGCTCGATATCGAAACGGTAGCTCTTGCCCGCCGCCTTCACCGTCTGGGTCGCCAAGTCCACCGAAATCTCAAGGCCCGGCGCACCCAGCGAATCGACGTCATCCAGCGGCAGGATGACCGGCAACACGCCATTCTTGTAGCAGTTGTTGCGGAAGATGTCGCCCACGCTCGGCGCGATCACGCAGCGGAAGTTGGCGTCGAACAGCGCGAACACCGCGCCCTCGCGCGAGGAGCCGCAGCCGAAGTTCTCGCCCGCCACCAGGATGCGCGCGCCAGCCGCTTCTGGCCGGTTGAGGGGAAAGTCGGCAATCGGCGTGCCGTCGGGCGCGATGCGCAAGTCATGGAACAGAAAGTCCGCATAGCCCTCTTTGCGCGTGGTGCGCAGAAAGCGTGCGGGCACCACCTGGTCCGTGTCCATGTTGCGGATGTCCAGGCGCACCGCGGTGCTTGTGAGCGATTTGAAGGCTTCCATGGTCAACGCACCTCAGGCGCACCGGCCAGCTTGCCCGACATCGCGGTGGCCGCCGCAGTGGCGGGACTCACCAGATGCGTGCGCGAATCGCGCCCCTGGCGACCGGCGAAGTTGCGGTTGGAAGTGGAGGCGCAGCGTTTGAAGGCCGCCACCAGGTCGCCGTTCATGCCGACGCACATCGAGCAGCCGGTCTCGCCCCAGCGAAAGCCCGCGTCGGTGAAGACGCGGTCCAGGCCCTCGGCCTCCGCCTCGGCTTTGACGGAGCCGGAACCGGGGCTCACCAAGGCAGGGATGCGCGCCTTGCCGCCGATGGCACGCACGACAGCGGCCGCATCGCGCAGGTCCTCGATGCGGGCGTTGGTGCAGGAGCCGATGAACACCTGGTCCACCGCTACGTCGGTCATGGCCTGGCCGGCCTCCAGGCCCATGTAGCGCATCGCGGCGGCCAGGCCCTGGCGGCCCTCTTCGTCCGACGCAGTGTCGAGGCCCGGCACCCGGCCGCTGATCGGAATGGCCTGCTCGGGGCTGGTGCCCCAGGTGACCATGGTCTGCACAAGCGCGCCGTCGAGCGTCACTTCCTTGTCGAACACCGCGCCAGCGTCAGTGGGCAGGCTGCGCCAGTAGTCGACGGCCTGGTCCCACAGCGCGCCTTTCGGCGCATATGGCCGGCCCTCGAGGTAGGCGTAGGTCGTTTCGTCCGGGGCGATCATGCCGGCCTTGGCACCGGCCTCGATCGTCATGTTGCACAGCGTGCAGCGCTGCTCGACCGAGAGCGCCTGGATCGCGATGCCGGCGTACTCGACTACATGGCCGACGGCACCCGCGGTGCCGATGCTGGCGATGATGTGCAGAGCCAGGTCCTTGGCGCTGACGCCCGCCCGCAACTTATTGTTGACCGAGATGCGCATGGTGCGCGGCTTGAGCTGCCAGAGCGCCTGGGTGGCCTGCACGTGCGCCACCTCGCTCGCGCCGATGCCGAAGGCGAGCGCCCCGAGCGCACCGTGCGTGGCGGTATGCGAATCGCCGCACACGAGAAGCGATCCCGGCAGCGTGAAGCCCAACTCCGGCCCGACGATGTGAACGATGCCCTCGCGGCCACTGCCGAGCTTCAGTGTGGGCACGCCGAAGTCCGCCGTGTTGCGCGCGAAGTCATTGAGCACGCGCTGGGCCGAAGCTTCGGGCAATATCTCGATGGTTCGGCCGTGCGTGGACACATAGTGGTCGGGCGTGGCCAGGCACAGCTCGGGATAGGCGACAGGCAGCCCCTTGTCGCGCAAGCGTTGAAACGGCTGGAACGATCCGTCGTGCAGCAGGTGCCGGTCGACGAACAGCAGCGTGCGACCGTCCGTCGTCTCGGTCACGACGTGGGCGTCCCAGACTTTCTGGAAGAGGGTGCGTGGGCCTGTCATCGCGTCAATCCACCAGGTGTTCGCAGCGGGCCTCGAAATCCCAGACATCCTGGAAGCCCATCAGCTGGTGCATCTCAGGGCTGGACATGAGCGGCAGCTCAAGGCCGATGGCCGTGCCATGCTTGAGCAAATGCAGGTAGGTGGTACGCAGCGCGGCAGCGGCAGCCTTGTGCGGCAGGCTCGGGTAGATCGCCAGCGCAAAGCCGAATTCCTCCAGCTGCGCCGACGGCAGCTCGGGCGTGCGCGCACCGCTTTGCACCACATTGGCCACGAGCTTGCAGCCCTTGAGCGCCTTGCCGATCTTGTAGAGCTCTTCTTCGCTCTCCGGGCTTTCGACGAAGACGAGGTCTGCCCCCGCACGCGCATAGGCCTCGCCGCGGCGCAGGGCTTCGTCCAGGCCCAGGGCGGTGCGCGCATCGGTGCGCGCGACGATGAGCGTGTCGGCGCTCGCGCGCGCCTCGATCGCAACCTTCACCTTGGCGACCATGTCTTCCATGGGCACCACGCGGCGGCCGACGGTGTGGCCGCACTTCTTGGGCATCTCCTGGTCTTCGATCTGGATGGCAACCGCCCCGGCCTTCTCATAGCCGCGCACCGTGTGGCGCACGTTGAGCAGGCCGCCATAGCCGGTGTCGGCGTCGGCCACCAGCGGCGTGGTGGTGCCGCCGCACATCTGCGCCACGCGCCCGACCATATCGGTGTAGCTGGCCAGGCCCGCATCGGGCAGGCCCAGGTGCGACGCGACGGTGCCGTAGCCCGTCATGTAGAGCGCCTCGAAGCCTATGGCGTCGGCCATGCGCGCCGAGATCATGTCGTAGACGCCGGGCGCGACAACAATCTTGCCGGTGCCCAGGCGCTCGCGCAGGCTGATGGGTCTGGAGATGGTGGGTGTATTGCTCATTGCATCAATTCGTGTCGGGTGGGAACTTCAGCATCAGCGCTTCCATCTGGATCGTCTCTTTCCGAACATCTTCGGCGAACTTCACCGGATCGCTGAAATCCGGCAGCGCGGCATTGCTCTCGATGATGTTCAAGAGCGCCTGGTTCTTCGATGCCGCTTTCACTGCGTCGACGATGGCGCTGAAAATCGGCGCGGGCGTATCCTTGTGGACCATCAGGCCATACCAGGAATTGCCGTAGACCTGCAGGCCGCCTTCGACCAATGTCTGCACGTGAGGCACCATGCTGAAGCGCTCGGGCGATCCCACGGCAAGGAACTTCAGCTTGCCGCTCTTGAAGTGCGGCAGGCCCGAAGCCACTGCCGGCAGGCCCAGGGTGATGTGGCCGCCGAGCAGGTCCGTCATCATCGGCCCAGTGCCCTTGTAGGGCGCATGCACCACCAGGTCGGACAGGCCCGCCGCGTCCATCAGCTGCTTGCCGATCAGCGTGCCGTACTTGGTGGAGCTGCCCCAGCTGCATTTGTTGACCTTGCAGTAGGCGATGAGGTCCTTCATCGTATTGCCTGGAAAGCTGCTGGCCACAGCGAACGACAGCGGCGAGTGCTGAATCATCGAGACGAGCTTCAAGTTTTCCATCAGCTTGAGCTCGGGCGCGGCCGCCTTGTAGAGCAGCATCTGGTTGACCTGCAGGAGGATGGTGTGGCCGTCAGCGGGCGCGCGGATCACCTTCTGGGTGCCGATGATGCCGTCTGCACCCGCCACGTTCTCGACGATGACCGACTGGCCCCAGCGCTCGCCCATCGCCTGGCTCAGGGCGCGTGCGAGTGCGTCGCTGCCGCCGCCCGGTGGGTAGGGAACGATCATCGATATCGTCTTGGTGGGCCACGGTGCACCCTGCGCATGCGCGGTTGCGGCAGTGGCCAACACCACGCCCGATGCCAGGCCCAACGCGGCCATCTGCATCGGCAGGTGAGGAACCGCGCGCTGCAACAGGCCAACGGTTCGTTGCAATACGCCGCCTGCGGCGTGAGGTGAGCTTTTGAAAGGTCGTGTCATATATGTCTTCTGTGGATGGTGACGTGGCTATTCGGTAAGCGGGTACTTCGCCATGAGCGGCGCAAGGTATTGCCGCTCCTTGCGGGCGTATTCGTTGAACTGCTCGGGCGTGCTGAACACCGGCGTGCCGCCGTTGGATTCGATCGAGTCGACCAGGCCCTTGTCCTTGGCCACCGCCTTGATGCCTTCGACGATGGCATTGAAAGCCTGCGGCGGCGTGTCCTTGGCGACCATCAGGCCGTACCAGGAATCGCCGAATACCTTGAAGCCCTGCTCGACCAGGGTCGGCACGGTCGGCACCAGCGGAAATCGCTCGACCGAGCCGACGGCCAGAAACTTCATCTGGCCCTGCTGCACGAAGCGCTGGCCCGACGCCACCGAAGGCAGCACCATCGTGACGTGGCCGCCCAACAAGTCGTTGAGCATCGGGCCGCCGCCTTTGTAGTTGACGTTGACCGATTTGGTGAGGCCAGTGACATCCATCAGCGTCTTGCCGATGAGCTGCGCGTACTTGGTGGCGGTGCCCCAGCTGCACTGCTGCACCTTGCAGTAGGCGACGTAGTCGGCCATGGTGTTGCCCGGAAACTTGGACGACACCGCAAAGGCCAGCGGCGCGGTCTGGATAAGCGAGATGAACTTGAGCTCGCCCACAAGGTCGATCTTGCTGCTGTTGTCGCCCGGCTTCCACAGCAACATGGTGTTGAGCTGCAGCAGCAGCGTGTAGCCATCGGCGGGGGCCCGCAGCACCCGCTGCGTGCCGATCGTGCCGTCGGCGCCGGCCAGGTTTTCGACAACCACCGGTTGGCCCCAGTGCTTCTCCAGCGCACGCGCCAGCTGGCGCGTGACCACGTCGGTGCCGCCGCCCGCCGCATAGGGCACGACGATGGTGACCGGGCGGGTGGGAAACGCCTGGCTCTGGGCCAGGCCAGAGGTGAATGCCAGCATTGCGGCCAAGAGCGGAAAGACAAACTTGCGCATCGCGCTGCGGAAGGAATTCAATATGTGACCTCCGTTAAAAAGTGAATGGTGGGTTTCAGATGGAAAGTGAACTGCCTGGCGTCACGCCGCAAGCGGCTCGCGCTCCAGCCGCATGCCGTGGTAGGCCGCCAGCCGATCTTCATAGCTCAGAAACGCTGGCGTGATGGCGCTGCCGCGCAGACCGCCACGCACAGTGGCGGAAGTCGTTGCCTTGTAGCCGTCCTTGTAGCCGTCGGGCAGTTCCTGGCCCTGCGGCAGCGCCAGCCAGAAGCGCAGCAGGTGGCGACGGCGGGCCGGGTCGGGCCAGTCCTCGAAGCTGGTGCGCGAATGCAGCGTCACATGGTTGTTCAGCAATTGGATGTCGCCAGGCTGAAAGTCCATAGAGTAGCAGAGCGCCGGGTCGCGCACCACTTCCTCGAAAAGGTCGAGCGCCTCGACCTGCTGGGCGGTCAGCGGTGGGATTTCTGGAAAGTCGGCATGCGCGGCCGTCACGTTCTTGCGGTTGCAGCGACTGGCAAAGCGCCCATTCTTGAACGCAAAGATCGGGCATTCGAACCACGGCGCGTCTCCCGGCGCCTGCGCGCCCTGGTAGCTGTAGTGAAAGGGCTCGTACAGCAGCTTGAGCAGGTCGGGCCGGCGCCGGCCGATCTCGTCATGCACCGCCATGGAACTCAGGATGATGCTCTGCCCGCCGCGCATCGACTGGTTGATACACAAGAGGCCCACCAGGTCGCAGAAGTCGCAATGAAAGTCCAACTCGGCGTTGGTGTTGTAGCCGCGCCCGCCCTTGACGCGGTAGGAGCCGCCTTCGTCGCGCACGTCGGACATCACCTGGCTGCCCTTACCCTGGGTGCGCGCCACGCCGGTGTGCAGACCGATGCCCCAGAACACCAGCTTGGCGTCCTCCACCGACCAGCAATCAAGCGGCAGTCCCCGCACCAGGCAAAAGCCCAAGCCCGTCTGGGTGGCGCCAACGGCGCGCTGCAGCGCGGACAGTGTCACCGGCGGCAGCGGAAAGTCGGCGGGCGAGAGATCCAGCAATTCGCGGCCCGTGGCGCGCGCATGGCGCAGGCCGGCTTCAAGGCCCTCGATCTCGGCTGGCGAGAACGGCTGTATCCAGCGCTTGTCCTGCTCAAGGTCGGCGCGGCGCCAGGCGTGGGGAGGCGGCAAGATGGGGTTCATGAGGGTGTTTCCGCGAAAGTGATGGGTCTTACCGTTCGGTCAAATATGCTGTGCGGCTCGTTCAAACTTGTTCTATTTTTGTGGAACGTATGTTTTGCATATTGACTACAAAATCGTATCCACCGTCACACCGCGCTGTCAACGCGGGCACTACCCAGAAAGCGGCTGAAATCAGCCGCGGCCGGCGACATTTCAGCCTTGGCCGGCGAGACGATGACGTAGTGGCGCGTCAGCCGGAAATCGCGGATGCGGGCCACGCCCACCGCGGCGCTCATCTCGCGCGGAATGAGCATCGCCGGCATGATGCCCATGCCCTCGACCACCATGCGCTGCAGCGTGGACATGCCATGCGCATGGAAGGCAGGCGCTAGGCGCACGCCGCGCCGCGTGTATTCGCTATCGATAGCCAGGCGCACGAAGCTGTCGTTCTCGGGCAGCACCACCGCATGGCGCACCACCTCGTCCATCGTCACCTGGCCCGCCACGGCGCGTCCGGCCAGCAGCGGATGCCCAAGCGGCGCGATGACGACCAGGTCGTCGTCGATCATGGGCACGACATTCAGCTCGGGATGCTCGCCCTCCAGCGAGAGCACGGTGAAGTCGGCCTCGCCTGCTGCCAGTCGCGCGAGCGCCTCGGCTCGGCTCAGGTCGTGCAGACTCACCACGATGTCGCGGCGGGTCTGGGCATACAGGCGCACGAAAGGCGGCGGCGCCCGGCCTGGGCCTCGGCCCGCAGCCGCTCGCCTTGCGGTGTGATCGCGACCCTGCGGGTGGAGCGCACCAGCAGCTGCACGCCCAGTTCAGCCTCCAGGCGCTGCACGGGCGCGGTGATGAACGGTTGGGACAGGTGCAGTTGCCGGGCTGCGGCGCTGAAGCTGTGCAGCTTGGCTACGGTGAGAAACTTCTCCAGCTCCAGCAAGTCGATGCGCAGCCTCGGCCCGTCAGCGTCAAGGGCTGCATCTGCCGTCGGGTCCTGCTCAGCCGGTGGAAGCATGGGGGCACTGTGTAGAGAAAGCCGCGCCAGTTTACGGCACGGCTTGCGGATGAATATTTTGACCATACGAGTTAAACCAAAACTCGAATTTTTGCCAACAAAACCGCTGCTCAACTCAGCGCAGCAAGCAGCCGCAGCGCCCGGTGAAAACGACCCAAGTACGCCCTACCCCAAGCCCAGGGAGCAGACACTGTGCCGGCAGGTGTTTCGGATTTTTTGACCATACGAACTCCGGGGAATTCAGGGTGTGTGTTCTGGGGACACAGGAGTTGGCATTGGCCCGGCACTTGCCGAAAGCCGATCGAAGATCATGACGCAATCAACCGCAACCGGTCCCTCGAGGGTGAGGATAACCGGATTGAGGTCCAGCTCTGCGAGTACCTCCTGCATGCCGGCCGCCCATACGGAAA
>RGQD01000121.1 GCA_010030205.1 Betaproteobacteria bacterium | reverse complement strand
ACGGTCGCTGCGCTCACGCCGCGGCGGACGATCACCACGGTCAGGCCTTGGGCCACGGTCCGGCCGATCGCCATATTCGCGCCGGGGAGCGCGTTCGAAGCGCTCTTCTTCCATGCCTTCAGGCCGCTCAATCAGCGCCTTCATCGACAGCTTGATGCGGCCCTTCTCGTCGGTCTCCATCACCTTGACCTTGACGATCTGACCTTCTTTGAGGAAGTCGGTGACGTTCTCGACCCGCTGGTGCGCGATCTGGCTGATGTGCAGCAGGCCATCCTTGCCGGGCAGGATGTTGACCAGCGCGCCAAAATCGAGGATCTTGGTGATCGCGCCTTCGTAGACCTTGCCGATCTCGGCCTCAGCAGTGATCTCGGCGATGCGCTTCTTGGCGTGTTCGGCCTTGTCAGCGTCGGTCGAGGCAATGGTGATGGTGCCGTCTTCACCGATGTCGATGGTGCAACCGGTCTCCTCGGTCAGCGCGCGGATCGTCGCGCCGCCCTTGCCGATCACGTCACGGATCTTCTCGGGGTTGATCTTCATCGTGTACAGGCGCGGCGCGAACTCTGACACTTCAGTCTTGGCCTCACCCACCGACTCCTGCATCCGGCCCAGGATGTGCAAGCGGGCTTCCTTGGCTTGCGCCAGCGCGACCTGCATGATCTCCTTGGTGATGCCTTGAATCTTGATGTCCATCTGCAGCGCGGTGACACCAGCGGTCGTGCCAGCGACCTTGAAGTCCATGTCGCCGAGGTGGTCCTCGTCACCCAGGATGTCGGTGAGCACCGCGAAGCGGTTGCCGTCCTTGATCAAACCCATCGCGATACCGGCGACATGGGCCTTCATCGGCACACCGGCGTCCATCATCGACAGGCAGCCGCCGCAGACCGAAGCCATCGACGACGAGCCATTGGATTCGGTGATCTCGGAGACCACACGGATCGTGTAAGGAAAGTCTTCCTTGCTCGGCAGTGCGGCGATCAACGCGCGCTTGGCCAGACGCCCGTGGCCGATCTCGCGCCGCTTCGGGCTGCCCACGCGCCCGGTCTCGCCGGTGGCAAACGGGGGCATGTTGTAGTGCATCATGAAACGGTCTTCGTAGTCACCGGCCAGCGCGTCGATGCGCTGCGCATCACGATCAGTGCCCAGCGTCGTGACGACCAGAGCCTGGGTCTCGCCGCGGGTGAACAGCGCCGAGCCGTGGGTGCGCGGCAGCACACCGGTGCGGATCTCGATCGGGCGCACGGTACGGGTATCGCGGCCGTCGATACGCGGCTCGCCGGCCAGGATCTGGCTGCGCACGATGCCGGCCTCGATGTCGAACAACAGGGCTTCAACCGCCACCTTGTCGAACACCAGGCCTTCGGCCTTGAGCGAGGCCATCACATTGGCAGTGACCGTGCGGCAGGCTTGGGTTCGTGCTTGCTTGCTGCGAATCTGGTAAGCCGCTTTAAGCGGCTCGGCGGCCAGCAGACCGATCTTGGCGATGAAAGGCTCGTCCTTGGCCGGCGCTTGCCAGTCCCAAACCGGCTTGCCGGCGTCGCGAACCAATTCGTGGATCGCGTTGACGGCAATGTTGCCCTGCTCGTGGCCAAACACCACGCCGCCCAGCATCACTTCTTCGCTGAGTTGGTCGGCTTCGGATTCAACCATCAGCACGGCCGCTTCAGTGCCGGCGACGATCAGGTCCATCTTGCTGTTGGCCAGTGCGGTCTTGCCCGGGTTGAGAACGTATTCACCGTTGACATAGCCCACGCGCGCGGCGCCGACGGGACCGTTGAACGGGATGCCAGAGACCGACAACGCGGCGCTCGATGCGATCAGCGCGGCGATATCGGCCTGCACCTCGGGGTTCAGGCTCAGCACATGGATGATCACCTGGACTTCATTGAAGAAGCCTTCGGGAAACAGCGGGCGGATCGGGCGATCGATGAGCCGTGAGGTCAGGGTCTCAAGCTCGCTAGGGCGGCCTTCACGCTTGAAAAAGCTGCCTGGAATGCGGCCAGCGGCATAGGTTTTCTCGACATAGTCGACGGTGAGCGGGAAGAAATCCTGACCCGCCTTGGCCTCGGTACGCGCCACCACTGTGGCCAGCACCACGGTGCCTTCGATATCGACCAGCACCGCGCCGTTGGATTGACGGCCGATCTCGCCGGTCTCCATCCGGACCTGGTGTTGGCCCCAGGTGAAGCTCTTGGTGACTTTGTTGAACAGACTCATGAAATTGTCTCCTTGGATGACAGGATCACGTTGCGCATCTGCGCATTCGTGGGAACCGGGAGCATCAGACCTGGCTGGCTTGGATGCCATTCCAACGATGTCCTGGTGGCCAGGAAACCCTTGGAATGACACAGCATTGCCGCTGCTGGGTCGCTTGCTCCAAATGCAAAGAGCCTGTGCTGGGCTTGATCCAGGCAGGCTCGATGCGGGGATCTTGCTTACTTGCGAAGGCCGAGTTTGGCGATCAGCGCGGTGTAGCGCTCGGGCGTCTTGCCCTTGAGGTAGTCGAGCAGTTTGCGGCGGCGGCTGACCATGCGCAGCAAGCCACGGCGACCGTGGTGGTCTTTCAAGTGGGTCTTGAAGTGCGGTGTCAGGTCGTTGATGCGAGCGGTCAGCAGCGCAACCTGAACTTCAGGCGAACCGGTATCGCCAGGTGTGCGGGCATTGCCTGCAACGGTTTCGGCCCGGTGGGCTTTGTCGACGGACATGGTGTTTCCTTTGGTTTTCGGAAAGCCGCCACGCCTGACGCTCGGTGCCAGAGGCGGTTTCCTGTATGAACTTGCGGTCGCGAGTGAAACCAACCCACGCCGTGCCTGCCTCGCGCAGCAAACCCGCAAGGGCCTGGAGCGAAAAACTCACCGATTATAGGCCCAGGCCTTGTTGGAGGCGTTCAACACCGGCCAGCAAGCGCTTCGGGTCGTTCGACGCGAAACACCAACGCAGCCAGCCCTCGCCCTCGAGGCCAAATGCCGCACCAGGCGCCAGTCCCAGACCCTGCTCGAGCACCAGTCGCTTGGCAAAGGCCAGCGAATCGTCGGCGCCTGGCACCCGAAAAAAGGCGTACATGCCGCCCAGTGGCGTCGCCGACTGCAGGCCCGGTATCGCAGCGAGCGCAGGGCACAGCGTGTCGCGACCGCGTCTGAGCCGCGAGACCAGCTGCGGCACGAACTCCTCGGCGATGGCCAGCGCCGCCAGCCCACCGCGCTGAACGAACACTGGCGCGCAAGAACTGTTGAACTCGATGAGCTTGCTCACCGCATCCAGATGGCCTGTGGGCAGCACCAGCCAGCCCAGCCGCCAGCCAGTCATCAGAAAGCTTTTGGAAAAACTGTGCACAACCACCAGTCGGTCCTGCGGGCTGGCGATGTCGAGCAAGCTCGGGGCGGCGCGACCGGCGCCAAACCAGACCCGGTCGTAGACCTCGTCGGCGACGATCCAGGTGCCGGTTCGGCGGCAATGGTCGAGCAGTGCGCGTTGCTCGTCGCGGGTCAGCGTCCAGCCCGTCGGGTTGTTGGGCGCGTTGAGCAGCAGCACCCGCGTGGTCGAGGTCACCGCTGCGATCAGGCGCTGCAGATCGAGTTGCCAGGCGCCGTTGGCGTCGGGCGTCAAAGACACCCGGGTCACGCGTGCGCCCAGAATCTCGGGCTGCGCCGGTAAATTGGGCCAGACCGGCGTGACCACCACCACCTCGTCGCCGGCATCGACCAGCAACTGCATCGCCGTCATCAGCGCCGTGACCCCGGAAGAAGTGACCGCGATCCGGTCAGGGCCCGGGTCGCCGTGTAGGCCGGCGGTGTAGGCCCGCAAGGCCTCGCGCAATTCGAGCAGACCCAGGTTGTGGCTGTAAAAGGTCTCGCCCCGCAGCAGCGACTCGGCCGCAGCGCGCCGCACCGACTCGGGTGTGACCTCATCGCTCTCGCCAAACCAGAAAGCCAGCACATCGGGCTTGCCCAAACCGGCGTTGGCAACCTCGCGGATCTTGCTGCCGGGCAGCCGGTTGATCGCTTCACGCATACAGGGGCCGTTTCATCGGAGCTTGAAAACCTTCAGCCGCCAGGGCTGGTCAAAGCCTTGATGGGCCGCAATAAATGGGTGCTTGAAATGCCTTTGAGAGCCGCCAGTTGCAGCGTCAGGATCTTGCCGGTCAGGCTTTTGGCAAGGTCCATCCACCGCAAAATTGTAAGGAGCACAGCATGTTCTTCGTACCCATGAACCGCAGCAGCGCCGAGTTGGCACGCACTTTTGATCGCCTGTTCGACGACAGTTTCTTTGACCGTTTCGCCACACCGTCGAGCACCGCGGCAGGTTCAAGCGCCGGCCTTCGCAGCCCGGCACTCGATGTCACCGAGACCGAGCACAGCTACAGCGTGAAAGTCGATTTGCCCGGCATGGGCAAAGAAGATGTCAAGATCTCGATCGATGGCCGGCGGGTGATGCTCGAAGCCACCAGCGCCCGTCAGGACGAAATGAAACAAGGTGAGCGCGTGGTCTACAGCGAGCGGGCGTCGACCCGTTATGCGCGCAGTTTTACGCTGCCGATGGAGATTGATCAAACCGAGTCGAGCGCGAAGATGGACCAAGGCGTGTTGACACTGAGCTTGGCCAAGCGCAGTTCCGCGCAAACCAGACAGCTCAGCATCAGTTGATCAGGCCGCGATCGGATTGGCGCCATCGATTTGGTCGAGCGCCCAGCGCGGCCGCACGTCGAAGGCATAGTCCATCGATGCGGTGGCCGCGCCGCTTTGCAATCGCATCGCCGCGGCCAACCCGATCATTGCGCCGTTGTCGGTGCACAGTGCAAGTTCAGGGTAGTGCACCCTCAGCCCACGACGGGCGATCGCCTCGTCGAGTTGCCGGCGCAACTCCGCGTTGGCCCCGACGCCACCCGAGACCACCAGACGCTTCAAACCGCTGGACTTGAGCGCGGCCAGCGATTTCTTGACCAGAACTTCAACGATCGCGGCCTGGGTGCTGGCCGCCAGATCGGCCAGTTGACCGGGTGTGGGCGCCGTCCCGAGCTTGCGGTGCTGCGTCAGCACCGCCGTCTTCAGGCCGGCAAACGAGAAATCCAGGTTGCCGCTGTGCAACAAAGGTCTGGGCAGCGGGTAGGCGTCTGCCCTGCCCTGCGTGGCCAGAACAGCCAGTGCCGGACCGCCAGGATAGCCCAGACCCAGCAGCTTGGCCGACTTGTCGAAGGCTTCGCCCGCGGCGTCGTCGATGCTCTCGCCCAGCAAGGTGTAGCGCCCGACCGCATCGACCCGCATCAGCTGGGTGTGCCCCCCCGAGACCAGCAAGGCAACGAACGGAAATTCAGGTGCGTCGGCGGACAAAAATGGTGATAGCAGGTGCCCCTCAAGGTGGTGAACGCCCAGCGTGGGCTTGCCCAGCGCGGCAGCCAGCGCGCACGCCACGCCAGCGCCCACCAGCAGCGCGCCAGCCAGCCCGGGGCCACGGGTGAAAGCCACCACGTCGATCTCGGCCAGCGTCGCGCCCGCCTCGTGCAAGACCTGGCGCGTCAAGGGCAGCGCACGGCGGATGTGGTCGCGCGAGGCCAGCTCAGGCACCACGCCGCCATAGGCCGCATGCATCTGCACTTGGCTGTACAAGGCATGGGCGCGCAGCATGGGCAAGCCCACGGCCTGGGTGCTGACCAGCGCGACGCCGGTTTCATCGCAGGAAGACTCGAATGCCAGCACGTTCATTGCGACTGAGTGTAGTGGTCGCGACATGGGCGACGACCCAGGTCACTGCGGCGACAAAGCCCCAAGCCGCGGTTGGCCACAATCAGGGAATGGGAACCCTTTACCTTGTACGCCATGGCCAAGCCTCTTTCGGCGCCGCCAACTACGACCAGCTCAGCCCCCTGGGCGAGCGCCAATGCCTGCGGCTGGGCGAGTACTTCCGCGCCAAAAACCGGCGCTTCGGCACGCTGATCAGCGGCACGCTGATGCGCCAGCGCCAAAGCCTGGATGCGATCACCACCGGCATGGGTCTAAGCCAGCCGACGATGCAGTTGCCCGGCCTGAACGAATACGACAGCCACGCCGTGGTCAGCGCGATCCACCCTCAAGCGCTGCCCAAGCCCGACACACCCGAGCTCTACCGCCAACATTTTCGCGTGCTGCGTCAGGGTCTGGCGGCCTGGATGGCGGGCCAGACCGAGCCCCAGGGCATGCCAAGCTACGTCGATTTCCGCGCCGGCGTGGCCGCTGCGCTAGACCATGTGCGTGAGCATTGCGAGGGCGAGGTGCTGATGGTCTCGAGCGGCGGGCCGATCTCCACCGCAGTCGGCCAAGTGCTGGGCACCACGCCAGCGACCACGGTCGAGCTCAATATGCGCTTGCGCAACAGCGCGGTCACCGAGTTCGTCTTCAACCCCAAACGCCACATGCTGCTGAGCTACAACGCGCTGCCGCACCTCGATGGCGACGAGCATGCCGACTGGGTCACTTACACCTGACAGACCCGTCAGTCGGTCGCTCAGATCAGGTTGATGCGCCGGGCCTGCTCGGTCAGTTCGCTGCGAAAGTCCGGGTGGGCGATCGCGATCAGTTCGCCGGCGCGCTGCTTGGCCGATTTGCCGCGCAGCTGAGCCACGCCGTATTCGGTGACCACGTAGTTGACATCGTTCTTGCTGGTGCTGACATGGGTGCCGGGCGAGAGCACAGGCACGATGCGCGAGATGGTGTCGCCCTTGGCGGTCGAAGGCACGACGATGAAAGCCTTGCCACCGCGCGAGCGGTTGGCCGCACGGACAAAATCTGACTGCCCGCCGGTGCCCGAATATGGCAGATGGCCCAGGCTTTCAGAGCCGCATTGGCCCAACAAGTCGACCTGCAGGCTGGCGTTGATCGCCACCAGATTGTCATTGAGGCCGGCCAGCATGGGGTCGTTGGTGAAGTTGACCGGGTGAATCTCCAGCGCCGGGTTGCGGTCCATGAATCGGTAGAGCTTGGCCGAGCCCAGCGCGAAAGTCGCGATCATCTTGCCCGGCAGGTAGTTCTTGCGGCGATTGGTCACCGCGCCGCTCTCGACCAGGGTCATGATGCCGTCGCCGATCATCTCGGTGTGGATGCCCAGGTCGTGCTTGTGGGTGAGCTGCATCACCACCGCGTCGGGGATGCCGCCGTAGCCGATCTGCAGCGTCGAGCCGTCCTCGATCAGGTCGGCGACCTGCCGGCCGATGGCTTGCTGCACTGGGCCGATCTTGGGCAAGCCCACCTCGAGCACCGGATCGCTGCTTTCGACCAGCGCGCTGACCTGCGAGATGTGGACATGGCAGTTGCCGTAGGCAAACGGCACGTTGGGGTTGACCTCGAGCACCACGGCGCGGGCCTTGGCGATCGCCGCCATCGTGTAGTCTGCACCCAGGCTGATGGCGAAATAGCCGTGAGCATCCATGGTCGAGGCCATCGCGAACACCACGTCGGCAGGGATCTGGCCGCGTTCGATCTGGGCCGGAATCTCGGAGAAGTAGTTCGGCGTGAAGTCGACCCAGCCCGCCTGCCCGCCCGCGCGGGTCGCACCGCCGTAGAAATACGCGACATTGCGGACATGGTCTACCGTCGACGGGTCCAGATAAGCGTAGCTGCGCATCGCCAGAACCTGGGACACCCTGATGCCATGGAAGTCGAGTCGCTGCTCTGAAAGTGCTGTCAGCAAGCTGGGCGGCTCACCGACGCCGGTCGAAACGACGATCGCGTCGCCATCGCGCAGTTGGCGCATCGCGTCGGCTGCGGACACCCGTTTTTGCAGGTACTGGGCTTGAACTGACATCTTGTTGCTTCCTCTCGGATTCGGTGAATTCTTTGAAACAAGACGCATCTTCGTTCATGTCTGGACCGGTCCATGCTGGGCCAGCGCCCAGGCCATGTGCTCGGCCACCAGCGCGTCGGGCTCTGGCTGTGCCAAGACCGATGCCAGCGCGGCGTCGCCAGTCTGGCGAAAAGCATTGCCCAGCGCCACGCAAGAACGCGGTCTCGTCCCAGGCCCAGAGCTGCAACAGCGTGGCATGCCCCAGCGCTTCACGGGTTTCGAAGTCAGGCAAGGGGCTGCGACGGGCGTATTTGTTCCAAGGGCAGACCAGCTGGCAATCGTCACAGCCGTAGATCCGGTTGCCCATCGCCGCGCGGAATTCGACCGGGATCGCGCCCTCGTGCTCGATGGTCAGATAGGAGATGCAGCGCCTCGCGTCGAGCCGGTACGGCGCGACGATCGCCCCGGTCGGGCAGGCTGTGATGCAGGCCGTGCAATGGCCGCAGTGGCTGCTGACCGGCGCGGTCACCGGCAGCGCCAGGTCGGTAAAGATCTCGCCCAGGAAGAACATAGACCCGGCCTCGCGCGACAGCAGCAGCGTGTGCTTGCCGCGCCAGCCGATGCCACTGCGCTGGGCAAGCTCAACCTCGAGCACAGGCGCCGAGTCGGTGAAGACGCGGTGGCCCGACCGCCCCGCCGGACCGTCGCGACCGACCGCCTGCTGCAGCCTATCGGCAAGCTGCTGCAGCCGCCGTCGCAACACCTTGTGGTAATCGCGGCCTTGGGCGTAGAGCGAGACCACGGCTTGCTGCGGATCGGCCAGCCGATCAAACACTAGCGCCTGCCAGTCGCCGGTGCTCGCTGGCGCGGCCGATGCTGGCAGGTAGTCCATCCGCGCCGTGATCACCCTCAGCGTGCCCGGCAGCAAGTCGGCCGGCCGCGCTCGCTTCAAACCATGCGCGGCCATATAGGCCATGTCGCCCTGAAAGCCCGCCGCCAACCAAGCCGTCATCCCGGGCTCGGCGGCCTGAAGATCGACGTCAGCCACCCCGATCTGGGAGAATCCCAGCTCGCTCGCCCAGGCTTGCAACTGCGGCCACAGCGCTTGCAGGTCCGGAACCGGCACGTTCTGCACAGGCGCTAGATCCGCATCCTTTGTTGCCCGCACCGACCCCCAACCTTCGCCCTGACCAAGACCTTGACTGATGACCATGGGCCGATTCTAGAAAGCCGCCGCATCGACTGGGCCGATGAGGCCGATTGCGAAGCCTTTGCCCGTGCGCTCGCAGCCCAATCGGCCATCTCAGAGGCTTTCATCGAGCTGCACGGTCCGCTGGGCGCAGGCAAGACCACGTTGGTGCGCCACCTGCTGCGCGCGCTGGGTGTCAGCGGTCGAATCAAGAGCCCAAGCTACACGGTGATGGAGCCGCATGCGCTGGCCGACGGCAGCGAGGCGGCACATTTCGACTTTTACCGCTTCAACGACCCGCGCGAATGGTTGGACGCGGGTTTTCGCGAAATCTTCGCCAGCAAGGGCCTCAAGATCGCTGAATGGGCCGACAAAGCCGCCGGGCTGCTGCCGGTGGCCGATCTGCGCATAGAGATCGAGCTGGTAGACGAACATCGCCGCCAAGTGCGGATTCTGGCCTTGACCGAGCGCGGACGAGACCTGCTGGCATGAACCCGATCAATCGACACGCCAGCAGCGGGCGCCGAGCGGCGCTGCGCAGGATTGGCCGGGGCGCGCTGGCGCTGAGCCTGGGTCGGGCTGAGTTGGCGCTCGGCGCTTCCATCGTCGCCGTGCGGGTATGGCCAGCAAACGAGTACAGCCGGGTCACGATCGAGAGCGACCAGCCGCTGTCCGCGCGACAGTTCCTCACCGACAACCCGCCCAGGTTGGTGATCGACATCGACGGGCTGGAACTCAGCCCTGCGCTGCGCGAGTTGGTGGGCAAGGTGCGGGCCGATGATCCGTTCATCGCCGGGTTGCGGGTGGGCCAAAACCTGCCACGCGTGGTGCGACTGGTGCTGGACCTGAAACAGGCGGTGGCACCGCAGCAGTTCACGCTGGCGCCGGTCGCCGCTTACCAACATCGCTTGGTGCTGGACCTCTACCCTACCGAGGCGCTGGATCCTCTGGCCACGCTGATCCACGATCGCGAGCGCGCCGCGGCGCTGGCTGTGCGTAGCGTGCAAGACGCGCTGGGTGAGTTCATCGGCCGAATCGAGCGACCAATTGCCACCACGTCCCCGTCAAACACGGCGGTCGATCGGCCCAGAACAACGACGCCATCGGTAACGCCGGCACCACTGCCCAGTCCCGCCCCAGCCACGCTGGCAGCCGAAGAACAGCGCAGCATCGACCGCCTGGTGATCGTGGCCATCGACCCTGGCCACGGCGGTGAAGACCCCGGCGCGGTCGGCCCGACCGGACTGCGCGAAAAAGACGTGGTGCTGGCCGTTGCGCTCAAGCTTCGCGACCGACTCAACAGTGTGCCCGGGATGCGGGCGATGCTCACGCGGGACGCCGATTTCTTTGTGCCACTGCACGAACGGGTACGCAAAGCCAGGCGAGTTCAGGCCGACCTGTTCGTCTCGATCCATGCCGATGCGTTCTTTACCCCTGCTGCACGCGGCGCCTCGGTGTTCGCGTTGTCAGAGACCGGCGCGACCAGTGCCGCAGCGCGCTGGATAGCCAACAAGGAGAACGCTGCCGACGGCGTGGGCGGCGTCAACCTGGGTGCGGTCAAGGACGCCCAGGTGCTGCGAGCGATGATGGACATGAGCACAGCGGCCCAGATCAAGGACAGCCTGCGCATCGGTCGCGAGGTGTTGGCCTTGATCGGCCAGGTTGGCGCGCTTCACAAACGCAGCGTCGAGCAGGCCGGTTTCGCGGTGCTCAAGGCGCCAGACATCCCCAGCATCTTGGTCGAGACCGCCTTCATCTCGAATCCCGAGGAAGAAGCCAGACTGCGCGACGACGACTACCAGGACAAGCTGGTCGATGCGCTGCACACCGGCATTCGACGCTACTTCGCACGCAATCCGCCGCTGGCGAGACAGCGCACGCTTTGAACAGCTTGGAGCGCGCCGATCAAGCCTGCGTCCGGCGCGATTTCCAAGCGCCGAACAGCATCAGTGCACCGGGGATCAAGATCATCGCCCAGACGATCTTGCTCAGGTTGGCCGCGACCCAGGGGATGTTGCCAAACATATAGCCCGCACTGACCAGGCTGCCAACCCACAGCGCGCCGCCAGTGACGTCGAAGAAAGTGAACTTGCGCCGAGTCATCTGCGCGACCCCTGCGACGAAGGGCGCAAAAGTGCGAAGAAACGGCATGAAGCGCGCCGCGACGATCGTGATGCCACCGTATTTTTCGTAAAACGCGTGGGCCTGCTCGAAGGCCCGCTTGTTGAACCAGCGCGACTGCCCCCAGCCGAAAACCTTAGGGCCCAGCGCCCGGCCGATCGCGTAATTCGTCTGGTTGCCCGCCACAGCGGCGATCAGCAACAGCGCCAGCACCAGCGGGTAGCTCATCAGCCCGGCGCCGGCCAGCGCACCGACCACGAACAACAGCGAGTCGCCGGGCAGAAAAGGCATCACCACCAGCCCGGTCTCGACAAAAATCACCAGGAACAGCAGCGCATAGACCCACAAGCCATAGGCATCGACGAACTCGCGCAAGTGGCGGTCGACATGCAGGATGAAATCGGCCAGCATCATCAAGGTATCCATGACGCTGCATTATCTCGGCCACGGCGCCCGGACGCGTCGAGCCGCAACCTGCCCAAGCCAGCGCGATGCGCCGCAATCCACAGGCCAGGATAATCCGTGCATGCAGACGTCGCCCAACCGCCCGATCCTCGCCCTGCCCGATGAGCTTGTCAGCCAGATCGCTGCTGGCGAAGTCGTTGAACGACCCGCCTCGGTGGTTCGCGAACTGGTCGACAACGCGCTGGACGCCGGCGCCAGCCAAATCACCGTGCGGCTGCTGGCCGGTGGGGTTCGCAGCATCAGCGTCGAGGACGACGGATGCGGCATCCCGCCCGAGCAATTGGTGCTCGCGCTGCAACGCCACGCCACCAGCAAGATCGGCAGCCTGCACGACCTGGAGGCCGTGGCGACGATGGGGTTTCGCGGCGAAGCCCTGGCAGCGATCGCGTCGATCTCCGATCTCAGCATTGCCAGCCGCACAGCCGAAGCGTCGTTCGCGTCGAAGCTGGATGCGCGCAGCGGCGAGTTACAACCAGCCGCCCGGGTCCAAGGTACGACAGTCGAAGTGCGCGAACTGTTTTTCTCGACCCCAGCGCGGCGTAAGTTTCTCAAGACCGACGCCACCGAACTGGCGCACTGCCTGGAAGCGGTTCGCCGCCATGCCTTGTCGCGTCCTGAGGTCGGCTTCGCCGTCTGGCATGAAGGCAAGCTGGTCGAGCAGTGGCGCGGGGCCAGCGCGCAGCAGCGCATGGCCGATGTACTGGGCGCCGACTTCATCGCTCGCAGCCGGGACGCAATGCTGGACGCGGCGGGCTCCGCAGCACAGCTGTCCGCAGCGGGATCAACAGTGCGTGTCTGGGGCCGCATCGGCCTGCCCGATGCCGCGCGCGCCCGCGCCGACCAGCAGTACGCCTATGTCAATGGGCGCTTCGTCCGCGACCGGCTGATCAACCACGGCGCTCGATCGGCCTACGAGGACGTGTTGCACGGCAACCGCCAGCCCAGCTGGGTACTGTTCGTCGAAATCGACCCGATGCGGGTCGACGTCAACGTCCATCCGACCAAAATCGAGGTTCGCTTTCGAGATGGCCGCGAGGTGCACCAAGCGGTCCGACATGCGGTCGAAGCGGCGTTGGCGCTGTCACGCGCGCCTGCGATTTCGGGCGACGACTGGCCCCGCGAGCGCTTGGCCGTGTCGCACGACGGCCTTGCGGCCGGCGCGCCCACCCATGACCTGGCGAGCGCCGTCCCGAACGCCAAGCCGAGCTGGTCCCGTCCAGACCACAGCGGCCAAACCGTGTTGGGCCTGCAGGATCTGGCTGTGCTGTATGCACGGGAGCCTGCGCCAGGAAGCCCGATGGCCGTACAAGACATCGAAAACAGCACGCCGGCATCGCCTGCGCCGGGCGCGCTGCGCTATCCGGCCAGCCAGAGCAACGCCGAAGCACTGCCATCGGTACGTGTCACGCCAGGACAATGGCCGCTGGGCCGCGCGCTGGCGCAGCTCTCGGGCGTCTACATCCTGGCCGAGAACGCGCACGGCCTGATCGTGGTCGACATGCATGCAGCGCACGAGCGCATCGTCTATGAGCGGCTCAAGGCCGCGCAAGCGGCCCGCGACGCGGTCGAGGGCGGCGAAGCGGCGATGGCCTCGCAGCCGCTGCTGATCCCTGCGACGTTTGCGGCCACACCCACCGAAGTGGCTGCCGCCGAGGTCCATGCCGAGGCCCTGGCTGCGCTGGGGCTGGATGTGGCGCCGCTCTCGCCAGGCGTGCTGGCGGTGCGCGCCCGGCCAGCAGCACTGCCCGACGCCGACCCGGTGGCCTTG
>RGQD01000013.1 GCA_010030205.1 Betaproteobacteria bacterium | reverse complement strand
GCTGACGATGTCGGCAACGTGATCTGGCGTGTGACGGCGGCGACGACTTGAAGCGGGTTCCAGCCATGAACAAGAGGGATCCAACGCCACCACCAGGCGCGACGCTGGCGTTGCCGGTCGAACATTTGCCGCGTGCCGAGGACTTTTTGCTCTGGCCGCCGGGTCTGCAAAGCCATGGCTATCGCATGGTTGATCGGCTGTTCGCGTCGCGCCGCATCGAGCGTGGGCCGCAGCCACGCGATTGGCAGCGCGGCCCGCAGATCGCACCGATCTTTGACAGCGGCGGCGCAGCGAGAAGCGTCGCCGATTTCTTCGACCGCAACACAGTGGCCGGCTTGCTGGTGGTGCGTGACGGACGACTTGTGCTCGAGCAATACGGACTCGGTCTGCGTCCGGGCGACCGCTGGAGCACGATGTCGACCATCAAGTCGATGACGGCCATGCTGGTCGGCGTCGCGCTGGCCGATGGTTCGCTGCCCGGGCTGGACCTGCCGGTGGTGCGCTGGTTGCCGGCGCTGGCCGGGTCGGCTTACGACCGGGTGACGGTTCGTCATCTGCTGACCATGTCGTCGGGCGTGGGTTGGACCGAGGTCTATCCGGACCGGGACTCTGACGTCAACCGCTACAGCCGCTCGCTGGCCCATCAAGTGCCTGGGGGCGTGTTCGAGATCATGCGTCAGCTGCCCGCGGTCCACGAACCAGGTACCCGCTGGTGCTACAACAGCGGCGACACCTACTTGCTGGGCGCGGTGATCAGCGCGGCCACCGGCAGGCGGCTCGCCGACTACATGGCCGAGCGCATCTGGCAGCCCTGTGGCATGGAGTTCGATGCGTTCTTCACCGTCGAGTCCCAAGACGGTCAGGAGATCGGCGGCAGCCGGGCCGGGATGGCCTTGCGTGATTTCGGCCGCTTTGCGCAGTTGGTCGCCGATGACGGCGTGGTAGACGGGCGTCGCTTGTTGCCCGCCGGCTGGATCGATGAAGTGGCGCGGCCAGCGTTTGCGCTGCCGCCCGAAACCTTGGCGATCCAAGCCGTGCGTTCGACCCGCTTGACTGGCTACGGTTACAGCTGGTGGTTGACCGGCGATGGCGCGATGATCGCGCGCGGCTTTGCCGGCCAGTTCATCTACATCCATCGCCAGCGCCGCCTGGTGGTCGTCTGTCTGGCGGCATTTCCGCAGCCGCCTTATGTGCATGCCGGCGACCACGACCGCGATGCCGAATTCATGGCATTCGTCGACGCGGCGGGCAACTGCCGGGTTTAGCTGCCGGGTTTAGATGTCCGCGCAGTGCAGCGGGTACTGGCCGCTTTGGCGGCAGGCGAAGTAGTGTTTCAGCGTGTCGCGAACAGTGTGAAAAGCGATCTCGTCCCAGGGGATTTCGTGCTCGAGGAACAAGCGCGCTTCCAAGGTTTCGACACCCGGGTTCAGCGTCGTGTCGAGCATGCGGGCGCGGTAGAAGAAGTGCACCTGGCCGACCCGCACGACGTTCATCATCGTGAACAAGTCCTGCATTTCAACCCGCGCGCCGGCTTCCTCGACAGTTTCGCGCAGCGCGCCATCGGCCACGGTCTCGCCAAGCTCCATGAAACCTGCGGGCAAGGTCCAGTAGCCATAGCGCGGTTCGATCGCGCGCCGGCACAGCAGCACCTGCTCGCCCCACACCGGCACCGTGCCGACGACATTGAGCGGGTTCTCGTAGTGGATCGTGGTGCAAGCGCCGCAGACCGCGCGTTCGCGGTTGTCGTCGTCGGGCTGGCGGTAGGCCACGGCGGTGCCGCATTGGCGGCAGTGTTTGATTCGGCGGGTCTCGATCATCGTGGGTAAAAGTGTAGCCGGGCCCGTGGCATGATTCTGCATCGGCCCCCGATCAACCCCTTTTTCCGACCACCTGCCATGAACCACGTCATTCCTGTGCCCACCCAGCCCACCGTGCCGGTCTTCGGCGGTGGCGTGTTTCCGGTCCGCCGCATCTACTGTGTTGGCCGCAACTATGCCGAGCATGCCCAGGAGATGGGTTTCACTGGCCGTGAGCCGCCGTTCTTTTTTCTCAAGCCTGGCGACACGGTGCTGCCGGTCGCTGACGGCGTGGTCGGCGAGATGGCTTATCCGCCGCTGACTGCCAACCTGCACCACGAGATCGAACTGGTGGTGGCGATCGGCATCGGCGGCCGCAACATCAAAGCGGCCGACGCCGTGCGCCACATCTGGGGCTATGCGATAGGCCTGGACATGACCCGACGTGACCTGCAAAACGACATGAAGAAGCAGGGCCGGCCGTGGAGCATCGGCAAAGCCTTCGATGAGTCGGCGCCGATCGGCCCGCTGCATGCCATTGCACAGACCGGCGAGCTCAAGCGCGGCGCGATCAGCCTGTCGGTCAACGGCGTGCAACGCCAGAGCGGCGATCTGAGCGAGTTGATCTGGAACGTCGCCGAGACCATCGAAACGCTGTCCAATGCCTGGACGCTGCAAGCGGGCGACCTGATCTTCACCGGCACGCCGTCCGGCGTTGCGGCGGTCGTCCCGGGCGACCTGATCGAAGGCCGGGTCGAAGGACTGGGCAGCCTGCAACTCAGGATCAAGCAGGGCTGACAGCGGGCTTTTTCAAGGAGGCCTTTCGATGGAGCTGTACAACTACTTCAGGTCTTCGGCCTCATACCGGGTGCGGATCGCGCTGGCGATCAAGGGTCTGGCCTACGACTACATGCCGGTGCACTTGGCCAACAGCGAGCAACTGGGCGAGTCCTACTCGACGGTCTCAGCCTCGCGCTTGGTGCCTTTGCTCAAGGACGGCGACGCGGTGTTGACCCAGTCGCTGGCGATCATCGAATACCTGGACGAGACCCATCCTCAGCCGCCCTTGCTGCCGGCCGACGCGCTGGGCCGGGCCAGGGTGCGCGCGCTGGCGCACGACATGGCCTGCGAGATTCATCCGCTGAACAACCTGCGCGTGCTGCGCTATCTGACGCGCGACCTCAAGCTCAGCGAGGACGACAAGAACCGCTGGTACCGCCATTGGGTCGAGACCGGCCTGGAGGTGGTCGAGCGCCAACTCGCTGCGCAGCCTGGTCGCTACTGCCACGGTGACACGCCGACCGTGGCCGACTGCGTCTTGGTGCCACAGGTCTTCAATGCGCAGCGCTTCAACTGCCGCACCGAGCATGTGCCCAACGTGATGCGCGTCTTCGGGACCTGTCTGCAGCAAGACGTGTTTTCCAAGACGCACCCCGACGCCTGTCCCGACGCTTTCTGATGAGGCTGCCCCAGGCCTTGCGCCCTGACTGGCCGGCGCCAGCCCATGTCAGCGCGCTGATGAGCACCCGGTCCGGTGGCGTCAGTGAAGCACCTTTTGACAGCCTGAACCTGCGCCCGCCGGCGCTCGGCGGAGCGGGGGCTGACAAGCCTGAATCGGTGTTTCAGAACCAGCGACATTTTTCGCAGGCGCTGGGCGCAGCGCCGGTGTGGCTGAACCAGGTTCACGGCGCGACTGTCGTCACGCTGACGGCTGCCGACCTGCAAGCAGGCCGCGAATTGCTGCAGGCCGATGCCAGCATCAGCCGCGAGCCAGGCCTGGCTTGCACCGTGCTGGTGGCCGACTGCCTGCCCTTGCTGTTGTGCAGCGCTGACGGTCTTGCGGTCGGTGCGGTCCATGCCGGCTGGCGCGGGCTGGCGGCCGGGGTGATAGACCAAAGCGTCTCGGCGCTGTGCAAGCTCGCCGGCTGTCCGGCCGATCAGTTGCTGGCCTGGCTGGGTCCTTGCATCGGACCGCAGGCCTTCGAGGTCGGTGAAGACGTGTTGCAGGCCTTTGGTGTTGACCCGCGCAGGACTGATGCGACGCTGTTTCGTCCCAGCCCCAGGCCGGACGGCAGTCTTCGCTGGCGTGCAGACCTGGCCGGGCTGGCCCGACGTCGCTTGGCGACGCTGGGCGTGCATCAAATCAGTGGTGGGACCTGGTGCACGGTCAGCGACGCGTCACGGTTTTTCTCGTTCAGGCGCGACGGCCACACCGGGCGTATGGCTGCCGCCGTCGCTGTCGGGGGCTGATCCCGCGCTGCGCTCGGCCGCGCGGGTCTCGGCAGCCAAACGGGCACGCCGGCGCGCCGGTGTGCCCATCACGTAGAGCACGATGCTCAGCGGCAGGGCGCCGTACAGCAACAGCGTGAACAAGGCGCCGAGCAGCGTGCCTTGCGTCGAGCTCGCTTCGGCGGCTGCCATCAGCAGCACCACAAATATCCAAGCAACGGTAACAATATGCATTTCAGATGGCGGTACGAAATATCGCTTATTGAAAATTTACGTCATCATGCGGTAAGCTTGTTGGCGTACAAAGTGAACCCTTGTACAGCATCGTACATAGGCGCGCCACCAGCGTATCGGATCAGGAGATTCACATGACCAGACAGACGGCACCCGCCCCCAGCGAGGTCGGGCAGACTATCACCGCCAACGCCCAAGCCATGGGATCGGCGATGAGCGAGATGTGGCAATCGATGGCGGGTCTGAGCCTGCCGATGGACGCGATGAGCCAGCTGCAGGCGGACTATCTGGCGCAGGCAGCGTCGATGTGGAACAGTGCGCTGACCCACCAGCCACAAGGCCAAGCGGCCGCCAAGCTTGGCGACAAGCGCTTTGCGGCCGACGCTTGGGCGCACAACCCGGCTGCGGCGCTGGCAGCGCAGACCTACCTGCTCAACGCCCGCACCTTGATGCAGATGGCCGACAGTGTTCAGGGCGATGCCAAGACCAAGGCCCGGATTCGCTTTGCAGTCCAACAGTGGGTCGATGCGGCCAGCCCGGCCAATTTTCTCGCCACCAACCCCGAGGCGCTGGCCAAGGCGGTGGAGACTGGCGGCGAGAGCATCTCGCATGGCATGCAGCTGCTCTGGAAGGACATCGAGCAGGGCCACATGTCGCAGACTGACGAGAGCGTGTTCGAGGTCGGCCGCAACGTTGCCAAGGTCTTCGAGCGGCCGATGCTGTTCGTGCCGCCCTGCATCAACAAGTACTACATCCTCGACCTGCAGCCCGAGAACTCGGTGATCCGCTACACCGTCGAGCAAGGCCATCGGGTGTTTGTCGTGAGCTGGCGCAACCCGGACGAGAGCCTCGCCGCCACCACATGGGACGACTACATCGATCAAGGCGCGATCAAGGCGGTTGAGGTGGTGCAAGCGATCACCGGTGCGGCAACGATCAATACCTTGGGCTTTTGCGTCGGCGGCACGATCTTGGCGACCGCGCTGGCGGTGCTGGCCGCGCACGGCGACAAGCCTGCGCATTCGATGACCTTGCTGACCACTTTGCTCGATTTCAGCAATACCGGCATCCTCGACGTTTTCATCGACGAGGCCGCGGTCAAGCTGCGCGAAATGACGCTGGGCGAGGAGGCGCCCAACGGCCCCGGTCTGCTCAAGGGCAAGGAGTTGGCAACGACCTTCAGCTTTCTGCGGCCCAACGACCTGGTTTGGAACTACGTCGTCGGCAACTACCTGAAGGGCGAGGCCCCGCCGCCCTTCGACCTGCTGTACTGGAACGGTGACTCGACCAACCTGCCGGGTCCTATGTTCTGCTGGTACCTGCGCCACACCTACCTCGACAACACTTTGAAAGCGCCTGGTGCGCTGACGGTCTGCGGCGAAAAGCTTGACTTGTCGAAGATCAGCTGCCCGGTGTTCATCTACGGGTCACGCGAGGACCATATCGTGCCCTGGGCTGCGGCCTATGCGTCGACCGGCGTTCTCAAAGGCGCCAAGGACAAGACCTTCGTGCTCGGCGCCTCGGGCCACATCGCTGGCGTGATCAACCCGGCGAGCAAGAACAAGCGCAGCCATTGGATCAACGACAAGCTGCCAGGACAGGCCGACGACTGGTTCAAGACCGCGACCGAGACGACTGGCAGCTGGTGGCCGCTGTGGGCTGATTGGCTGAGCCATAAGGGCGGCAAGCAGATCGCCGCGCCCAAGTCCTACGGCAACCGCAGCCATAAGGTGATCGAGCCCGCACCCGGCCGTTACGTCAAGCAAAAAGCCTGAACCTTCCCATCCCCTCAATTCTTTTCCGGAGACTTCATCACATGAGCATGGACATCGTCATCGTCGCCGCCGCACGCACCGCGGTGGGCAAATTCGGCGGCACCCTCGCCGGCACACCGGCACCTGAGTTGGGCGCCACCGTCATCAAGGCCTTGCTTGAGCGCAGCGGTCTGACTGGCGAGCAGATCAGCGAAGTGATCCTGGGTCAGGTGCTGACCGCCGGCTCGGGCCAGAACGCCGCGCGCCAAGCGGTGATCAAGAGCGGCCTGCCGCAGGCTGTGCCGGCTTTCACGATCAACAAGGTCTGCGGCTCGGGCTTGAAGTCGGTGATGCTGGCCGCTCAAGCCATCCGCGACGGCGACAGCGACATCATCATCGCCGGCGGCCAGGAGAACATGAGCCTGGCGCCGCATGTGCTGCCGAACTCGCGCAACGGCCAGCGCATGGGTGACTGGAAGCTCGTTGACACGATGATCGTCGACGGCTTGTGGGACGTCTACAACCAGTACCACATGGGCATCACCGCCGAGAACGTGGCCAAGAAGTACGGCATCAGCCGCGAGCAGCAGGATGCGCTGGCGCTGGGCAGCCAGCAAAAAGCCAGTGCCGCACAGGACGCCGGCCGCTTCAAGGACGAGATCGTCCCGGTCAGCATCGCCCAGCGCAAAGGCGATCCGATCCTGTTCGCCGCCGACGAGTTCATCAACAAGTTGACCAACGCCGAAGCGCTGGCCGGCTTGCGGCCAGCCTTCGACAAGGCCGGCTCGGTGACTGCAGGCAATGCCTCGGGCTTGAACGACGGTGCCGCCGGCGTGATGGTGATGAGTGCGGCCAAGGCCGCTGCGCTAGGCCTCAAACCTTTGGCGCGCATTGCGTCCTATGCCAGCGCCGGTCTCGACCCGGCGATCATGGGCATGGGCCCGGTGCCGGCCGCGCGCAAGGCGCTGGCCCGCGCGGGCTGGAGCCCGGCCGATCTGGACCTGCTCGAGATCAACGAGGCCTTCGCGGCACAGGCCTGCGCGGTGCACCAGGAAATGGGCTGGGACATGTCCAAGGTCAACGTCAATGGCGGCGCGATCGCGATCGGCCATCCGATCGGCGCGTCCGGCTGCCGCATCCTGGTCACGCTGCTGCACGAGATGATCAAGCGTGATGCCAAGAAGGGCATTGCCTCGCTGTGCATCGGCGGCGGCATGGGTGTTGCGCTGACCTTGGAGCGCTGATCCAGCCCTTCAAAGCGCTGAGCGCTGATGGACATCAAACCCTGCCGATCGCGACAGGGTGAACCCGATGGACCTGGCTGTGACCTGCAGACACGCTGTGGGCATGGCCTGTCAAGACCCCTTACCAAAGATATTAGGAGAGAACAAATGAGTCAAAAAGTTGCATACGTCACCGGTGGCATGGGTGGCATCGGTACCGCGATCTGCCAGCGCCTGTACAAGCAGGGTTTCAAGGTCATCGCTGGCTGCGGGCCGAGCCGTGACTTTGTCAAGTGGCTGGACGAGCAGAAGGCGCTGGGTTATGACTTTCACGCGTCCGTCGGCAACGTCGCCGATTGGGGTTCGACGGTCGAGGCTTTCGCCAAGGCCGTTGACGAGTATGGTGTGATCGACGTGCTGGTCAACAACGCCGGCATCACGCGTGACCGCATGTTCCTGAAGATGACGCCAGAGGACTGGAAAGCGGTGATAGACACCAACCTCAACAGCATGTTCAACGTCACCAAGCAAGTGGTGCCGGGCATGGTGGAAAGGGGCTGGGGTCGGATCATCCAGATCAGCTCGGTCAACGGCGAGAAGGGCCAGTCGGGCCAGACCAATTACTCGGCAGCCAAGGCCGGCATGCACGGCTTCACGATGGCGCTGGCGCAGGAAATGGCCAGCAAAGGCGTGACGGTCAACACCGTCAGCCCGGGCTACATCGGCACCGACATGGTTCGCGCGATCAAGCCCGAAGTGCTGGAGAAAATCATCTCGACGATCCCCGTCAAGCGCCTGGGAACGCCCGATGAGATCGGCTCGATCTGCGCCTGGCTGGCCGGCGACGACTCGGGTTTCACCACCGGCGCTGACTTCAGCTGCAACGGCGGCCTGCACATGGGGTGAGCCCGGACGTGCGACAGGCCCTGCGGCCTGACGCACGCCTGGCGAACGACCGCGCGCATGCTTGCGCGCGGGCTGGGGAGAGCGGCGCTGCCGCTCATCCCTGCGGGTGAATGTTGGGCTCCCCCGGCCCCCTCCGGGAGGGGGTTCCAGCGTGAAGGACAAGGGCCGGCTTTTGCCGGCCTTTGCAGCCAGAAAGTCCGCGCAAAGCTACGGGCGATCTCGACCGGCTGGTACTTCATCTCCAGCGCGCCGAAGATCGCCGCCAGCAGGATGCCGGTGCCCGTGGCCGAGAGCAAGCCCAGCACATAGACCGCGCCTTCCTTGGTCGGCTTGACCACCACCGGCGGCATTTTTTTCGACCAGCTTGTGCAGCCCCGACATCGGGAATGCCGGTGCGTAAATACTGTTGAGGAAAGCTTTGACCGGCGGCAAGCCCCAGACGAAGACCGTCAGGATCACCCAGGGGAGCGCATCAAGTCACGCCAGCCGCGAGCCAGTCAGGCCAGCGGCCGCAGCAAGTGGGATGGGGCGCACGCCGAAGCTGCGGGATTCAACGAGTGCAGGGCTGTCAGCCATCGCGGCGTCTCGGGGCTTGCATGATGCGCGCTGGGCGCCCAACCTAGCTTGATCCAAGGCAGCGGTGAATCCGGCGACCCGCGCTCAGTCCCTGTCGTCGGCCAGCAGGCTGCGTGCGGCGCTGCGCATCGCTGCCGCGCCGCCATCGGCCAGCAGCACCTCAGGCGCTTGGGCATAGCCCGCGAAATGGCGGTCTATCGACCGCAGGTAGAGCGGGTCGTAGTGCTCGAGCATCATCGCGCCGAAGACCTCGGCCCAGGCGCCGGCCCGGGCCATGGCCTGCCAGCGGCCGACCGTCTCGCGGCCTCGCAACTCGATCAAGCCGTCGAGCAGTGCGCAAAAACCTGCGGCATCGGCGGCGAAGTAGCCGTAATCCTCGAGCAGCAATTCGATACGCGCAGCGTCTGGCATCTCGACCCGCAGCACCGGGCTGTGGTGGTGCATGCGCTCGATCAGCGAGTCTGGTATCTGCAGCCGACCGATCTTCTTGCTCTCGCTCTCGACATACACCGCGCGTCCGGGCTCGAGCAGCCGCAGTGCCTGCCACAGCAGCGAGTCGAAATGCTTTTGACTCGGCTGCGGCTGGCCGGGTATGCCGCCCAGGACCGATCCTCGGTGGCAGGCCAGCGCTTCGAGATCGAGCACCTGCGCGCCTTCTGCGGCCAAGGCCTGCAGCAGCCGGGTCTTGCCGCTGCCGGTGCGCCCTGCGAGCACCCGGAAATCGAAGCGTGCCGGCCCATCGACCAGGTCTTGCCGAACCACGGTGCGGAAACCCTTGTAGCCGCCGGCGAGCTTGGCGCTGCGAAACCCGATCTGGTCGAGAAACCAGGCGAGCGACCCCGAGCGCTGGCCACCGCGCCAGCAGTAGACCAGCGGTTGCCAGTCGCGCGGCTTGTCGGCGATCCAGCGCTCCAGGTGGTCGGCGATGTTGCGCGCGGCGATGACCGCTCCGAGCTTGCGCGCTTCCAGTGCTGAGGTCTGCACATAGAGCGTGCCCACGGTGCGGCGTTGTTCGTTGTCGAGCACCGGCCAGTTGACCGCGCCGGGCAAATGGTCGAGCTCGAATTCGGCCGGCGAACGCACATCGATGATGGCGTCGAAAAGACCGAGGTCGGCGGCGGCCTCGGCCGACGTGATGTTGCGCAAGGCCATCGCGATTCAGCGCAGCGGCGCTGCCGCATCGAGCAATTCGGACTCGATCTGCAACTGGGCCCGGGTCTGCTGCAGCGCTTGCCCGTCGACTAGAAAAGTGTCTTCGACCCGTTCGCCCAGTGTCGTGACCTTGGCCAGTTGCAGGTTGACGTTGTGGCGTGCCAGCACCCGGGCGATGCCATAGAGCAAGCCGGAGCGGTCGCTGGTGCTGACCGACAGCAACCAGCGCTGGGCGCGCTCATCGGGCCGCAACGAGACGCGCGGCGTGACCGGGAATGACTTGACGCGCCTCGACACCCTGCCTCGGCTGGGCTCAGGCAGCGGCCCTTGGCTCTCGAGCGCGAGCGTGAGCTGGTTTTCGATCAATGAGATCAGGTCGCGGTAGCTGCCCGGGTCGGCCGCTTCGCACTGCGGATGCGTGACCTGAAAAGTGTCTAGCGCGAAACCGGTCCGGCTGGTGTGCACCTTGGCATCCTGGATCGAGAAACCCGCGCCGTCGAAATAGCCACAGATGCGGACGAAGACATCGGGCCGATCCGGCGCGTACACCAGCACTTGCAAGCCGTCGCCCAGCGGCGACGGCCGAGCCCTGACCACTGCGGTGGGGGTGTCGATGTGGCGCCACAGCGCGCGCGCATGCCAGGCGATCTCGCTCGGGTCGTGGCGCGCAAAGTAGCTCAGCTCCAGCGTCTTCCACAGCGGCAACTCGGTGCCAGGCAGCGCGCTGTGCAAGGCCAGGATCTGCCGCGCTTCTTGCTTGCGGGCCTCCAGGTCGGCGTCCAGGTTGGGCCGGGCGCCGCCCAGCGCACGCAAGCTGTAACGAAACAAGTCTTCGAGCAGCTTGCCCTTCCAGGCGTTCCAGACTTTCGGGCTGGTGCCACGGATGTCGGCCACGGTCAGCAGGTAGAGCGCGGTCAGCCGCCGCACGTCGCCCACCTTGCTGACAAAAGCCCGGATCACATCGGGGTCTGACAAGTCTTCTTTTTGCGCCACCGTGCTCATCGTCAGGTGGTGCTTGACCAGGAACTCGGCCAGCGCGCTGTCTTCTTTGGCGATGCCATGGTCGCGACAAAAGCGCCGCACCTCGTGTGTGCCGAGTTCGGAGTGGTCGCCGCCTCGGCCCTTGGCAACGTCGTGGAACAGCGCGGCCACGTACAGCAGCCAGGGTTTGTCCCATTCGCTGGCCAACTGCGAGCAAAAAGGGTACTCGTGGGCATGCTCAGGGATGAAGAAGCGCCGCATGTTGCGCAGCACCATCAGGATGTGCTGGTCCACCGTGTAGACGTGGAACAGGTCGTGCTGCATGCGGCCGACGATGCGGCGGAAGACCCACAGGTAGCGGCCGAGCACCGAGGTCTGGTTGAGCAGCCGCAGCGCGCGCGTGATGCCTTGCGGCTCGCGCAGGATGTCCATGAACAGCGCGCGGTTGACCGGGTCGTGGCGGAAGGTCGTGCCCATGACCTGGCGAGAGTTGTAGAGCGCGCGCAAGGTTCGCGCCGACAGGCCCTGGATCCCGGGGTTGCGCTGAAAGACCAGGAAGGTCTCCAGGATGGTCTGTGGCTGGTTGAGGTAGAGCTCGTCACTCGCCACCTCGAGCATGCCGGCGCGGTCGAAGAAGTGGTCGTTGATGCGGCGCATCGGCGCGGCTTCGCTGGCGTTGATGCGCTCCTCGATGTTGAGCATCAGGATCTGATTGAGCTGGGTCACCGCCTTGGCGGCCCAGTAATAGTGGTGCATCAGCACCTCGGACGATCTGGCGCTGCGGCTGCTCTGGTAGCCGAAACTCTCGGCCACGGCGGTCTGCAGATCGAACACCAGCCTGTCCTCGCGCCGACCTGCCACCGCGTGGAGCCGGGCGCGTATCAGCCTGAGCGTGCCCTCGTTGCGTTGCAGCTGCTTGACCTCGAAAGCGGTGATCAGGCCGTTGGCGGCCAACTCGGACCAGCTGCGGCCGAGTCCCGCGGCGCACGCAATCCATCGCAGCGTCTGCAGGTCACGCAGGCCGCCCGGGCTTTCCTTGCAGTTGGGCTCGAGCGAATAAGGGGTGTTCTCGTACTTGGTGTGGCGCTGCTGCATCTCCAGCGTCTTGGCGCGCAAGAACGCTTTCGGGTCTATCAGCGCCGCGGTATCGCGCTGGAATGTCGCAAACAACTTTCGCGCGCCGCACACCGGACGCGACTCCAGCATCGCGGTCTGCACCGTGACATCGTTGCCCGCCTCGGTCACACAAGCGGCCACCGTGCGTACCGCCGAGCCAATTTCAAGCCCGATGTCCCAGCACGCAGTGATGAAGGCTTCCAGCGCGGCTTTGAGCGGGCTGTCGGTCTCGGTAGAGGCTTCGTCAGGCAGCAGCACCAGCACATCGACATCGCTGTAAGGCAGCAACTCAGCTCGGCCGTAGCCGCCCACCGCCACCAGCGTGGCGCTGGCGGGCATCGCGCTGTGCTCCCACAGCTGCGTCAGCGTGTTGTCGACATGGCGCGTCAGCGCCTTGATCATCCGGGCCGCCGCCGGCGAGGACGCTCGGCTGGCCATAAAGTGCGCGATCAGCGCCTTCTTGTCGTCGCGGAACTGGCCGCGCAGCGCGGTGATGGCCAGCGTCTGGGCCGCGCCCGCAGGCGAATCAGCAGCCATGCAATGCGCTCGGGTGCTGCTCAGGCCGCCGCGACGAAGGCCGGGGGCTGCGGTGATCCTGCGGACAGCGTCAGCACCTCGTAACCGGTTTCGGTGACGAGCACCGTGTGCTCCCACTGCGCTGACAGCGATCGGTCCTTGGTGACGATGGTCCAGCCGTCACCGAGTTCGCGAATTTCGCGCCGGCCGGCGTTGACCATCGGTTCGATCGTGAAGATCATGCCTGGCACCAGCATCTCCAAAGTGCCCGGCCGGCCGTAGTGCAGCACTTGCGGATCTTCATGGAACTTCGCGCCGATGCCATGGCCGCAAAACTCGCGAACGATCGAGAAACCCTGGTTCTCGGTGAAGACCTGGATCGCGTGGCCTATGTCGCCCAGGCGAACGCCGGGTTTGACCTTGGCGATGCCTTTCCACATCGATTCGTAGGTCAGCGCGCACAAGCGCTTGGCGGCGATCGAGCCCTCGCCGATGATGAACATCCGGCTGGTGTCGCCGTGCCAGCCGTCTTTGATCACGGTGACATCGATGTTGACGATGTCACCGCTCTTGAGCGGCTTGTCGTTCGGGATGCCATGGCAGACCTGGTGGTTGATCGAGGTGCAGATCGACTTCGGGTAGGGCACATAGCCCGGTGGCTGGTAGTTCAGCGGTGCCGGGATGCCTTGCTGGACCTTGACGATGTGGTCATGCGCGAGCTTGTCGAGTTGCTCGGTGCTGACACCTGGCTTGACATGCGGTGTCAGCATGTCGAGCACTTCCGAGGCCAGGCGGCCTGCGATTCGCATGCCTTCGATCTCGGCGGCTTGGGTCTTGAGGGTGATGGCCATGTCTGAAATTATCCCACCTGAAAGTAGAATGCTGGGTTTCCACGGGCATGGCCCTTGCGCGACGCTCAGCCTGAGCCTTGCCTGTCGCGGTCTGCCTTCAAGCGTTTCTGCCATGCCGTCATCCCGCTCGAATCCGATTCAACCGCTATCGTGTTTTGAGGGTGGCAACGCACTCTCGGCGTTTCGCGCCCAGGCTTTGCTGGCCCGCTTGCAGGCCGTCAATGGCCGGATCATCGGCGTGACAGCGCGCCATGTGCACTGGGTGATGACCATCCCGGGCGCTTTTGCCGATTCGGGCCGCCTGGCCGCGCTGCTGCGATACGGCGACCCTCTGCCTGCCGACGCCGATGTCAGCGCGGGGCTGGTGCTGGTGATGCCTCGCCTGGGCACGGTCTCGCCCTGGGCCAGCAAGGCCACCGACATCGCCCGCAACTGCGGGCTGGCGCTGCACCGGGTCGAGCGCGTCACCGAGTACCGGCTCAGCGTCAAGCCGGGTCTGTTCAGCGCCAAGCCGCTCAGTGCCGAGGAACTGCAGGCCTGCGCGGCGCACTTGCATGACCGCATGACCGAGAGCGTTGCCTACCAGCGCGACGCAGCCCGCGCTTTGTTCGACGAGCAGGCCGCTGAGCCACTGGTCCATGTCGATGTGCTGGGGCTGGGCGCTAGCGGTGGCCGGCGGGCGCTGGTGCGCGCCAATGTCGAGTTCGGTCTGGCGCTCAGCACCGACGAGGTCGATTACCTGGTGGACGCTTTCAGCGCGCTTGGGCGCAACCCCAGTGACGTCGAGCTGATGATGTTTGCCCAGGCCAACAGCGAGCATTGCCGACACAAGATCTTCAATGCCGATTTCCGCATCGACGGGGTCGACCAGCCGCTGTCGATGTTCGACATGATCCGCAACACCGAGAAGCTCGCGCCGCAGCACAGCATCGTCGCCTACAGCGACAACGCTGCGGTGATGGAAGGTGGGCCGGTGCAGCGCTGGGCGCCGTGCACCGACCTCGCAGGATCGTCGGGTGCGCCGATGTACCGCGCCCAGCAAGAAACTTCACATGTGCTGATGAAGGTTGAGACCCACAACCACCCGACCGCGATCTCGCCTTTTCCGGGCGCGGCCACCGGCGCTGGCGGCGAGATCCGCGACGAGGGTGCGACCGGTCGGGGCTCCAGTCCCAAGGCCGGCCTGACCGGTTTCTCGGTCTCCAACCTGCACCTGCCCGGGCTCGACGAGCCCTGGGAGCGTGCGCCCATCGGCAAGCCCGAGCACATCGCCAGTGCCTTGCAGATCATGATCGACGGCCCGCTGGGTGGCGCGGCCTTCAACAACGAGTTCGGTCGACCCAATCTGGCCGGCTATTTCCGGGTTTTCGAACAATCGGTGGCGGGCGTTCAGCGCGGTTACCACAAGCCGATCATGATCGCCGGCGGACTGGGGTCGATCAGCGCGGGCCAGACCCACAAGCTGCGCTTTGTTGCCGGTACCTTGCTGGTGCAGCTCGGCGGGCCGGGTATGCGCATCGGCATGGGTGGTGGCGCTGCCAGCTCGATGGCCTCGGGCAGCAACACGGCGGCGCTGGACTTCGATTCGGTGCAGCGCGGCAACCCCGAGATCCAGCGTCGGGCGCAAGAGGTGATCAACCGATGCGCAGCGCTGGGTGAGCACAACCCGGTGCTCGCGATCCACGATGTCGGCGCTGGCGGCATCAGCAATGCCTTCCCTGAGTTGGTCGACGGCGCGGGCAAGGGCGCGCGCTTCGACCTGCGCAAGATACCGCTGGAAGAATCCGGCCTGGCACCCAAGGAAATCTGGTGCAACGAGAGCCAGGAGCGCTACACGCTGGCGATCGCCCCCGAGGGCTTGGCGCTGTTCGAGCAGCTGTGCCGACGTGAGCGCTGCCCGTTCGCAGTGGTCGGTGCGGCCACTGACGCGCCCGAGTTGATCGTCGAGGACGGCCCCGGCGGCGAGCCCGTGATCGCGATGCCGATGGCCGTGCTGCTGGGCAAGCCGCCCAAGACGCAGCGCGACGTGCAGCGTGTGGTTCGCAGCGAGCCGGCGCTGGCGCTGACCGGGCTCAAGCTCGACGAACTGGCGTTCACGGTGCTGCGCCACCCCACAGTGGCGAGCAAGCGCTTTCTGATCACAATCGGCGACCGCAGCGTCGGGGGCTTGAGCCACCGCGACCCGATGGTTGGCCCCTGGCAGGTGCCGGTGGCCGATTGCGCGGTCACGCTGGCCGATCACATGGGTCTGCGCGGCGAGGCCTTTGCGCTCGGCGAGCGCACGCCGCTGGCCGCCATTGACGCACCGGCCTCTGGCCGGATGGCCGTGGGCGAGGCGATCACCAACCTGCTGGCCGCGCCGATCATGCTGTCGCGGGTCAAGCTTTCGGCCAACTGGATGGCCGCCTGCGGCGAACCTGGCGAGGACGCTGCGCTGTATGACACCGTCAAGGCGGTGGGCATGGAACTCTGTCCGGCGCTGGGCATCGGCATCCCGGTCGGCAAGGACAGCTTGTCGATGCGGACCAAATGGACAGCACGGGTCGATCAGGTCGGCGGCGACCAGCCCCGGCAGGTCACCGCGCCGGTCAGCCTGATCGTCACTGCATTTGCCACGCTCGACGATGTGCGCGGCACGCTGACGCCACAGCTGCAGGCCGGCGACACCAGCCTGCTGCTGATCGACCTGGGCCAGGGCCGGATGCGCATGGCGGGGTCTATGCTGGCGCAGGTGACCGGCCAGTTCGGCTGCGCTGAGCATGATGGGGTGCCCGATCTGGACGATCCGGCCCAGCTCAAGGCACTGGTCGCGGCGATCAACCAATTGCGCACTGATGACAAGCTGCTGGCCTACCACGACCGCAGCGACGGCGGGCTGTGGGCGGCGGCCTGTGAGATGGCGTTTGCCGGTCAGCTGGGACTGAGCCTGAACGTCGACATGCTGGTCACCGAGGGTGACGGCATCAGCGACAGCCGGGCCGAGATGGGCGACTCCAAGAACTGGGCGGGCCAGGTCAGCGAGCGCCGCAACGAGTTGATGCTCAAAGCCTTGTTCAACGAGGAGCTCGGCGCGCTGATCCAGGTGCGTCGCAGCGAGCGTGACGCGGTGATGGCGGTGCTGCGCAGCCACGGGCTGTCGCGCCACAGCCATGTGGTGGGCAAGACCAACGAGCGCGCAGTGGTCGAGGTCTGGCGCGATGCCAAGCCGCAGTTCAGTGCGCCATTGCGCGACTTGCAGCAGGCCTGGGACGAAGTCAGCTGGCGCATCGCCAGGCTGCGCGACAACCCGGCCTGTGCCGACAGCGAGCATGCGGCTGCGGGGCAGCCAGGTGATCCCGGACTGCACCAGCAACTGAGCTTCAACGCCGCCGAGGATGTCGCAGCACCCTACCTGAACCTGGCGCGTCCGCGCATCGCGATCCTGCGCGAGCAGGGCGTGAATTCACAGGTCGAGATGAGTTACGCGGTGGCGCAGGCCGGCTTCGACAGTTTCGACGTTCACATGAGCGACCTGCAGACTGGCCGCGCCAGCCTGGACCAGTTCCAGGGCCTGGTGGCCTGCGGCGGTTTCAGCTACGGCGACACCTTGGGCGCAGGCGAGGGCTGGGCCCGGTCGATCCTGTTCAACCCGGTGTTGATGGACCAATTCGCAGCCTTCTTTGGTCGCCAGAACACGCTGGCGCTGGGGGTGTGCAACGGCTGCCAGATGCTGGCCGCGTTGGCGTCGATCATCCCGGGCACCGACGACTGGCCACGCTTCACCCGCAACAAGAGCGAGCAGTTCGAGGCCAGGCTCAGCTTGGTCGAGGTGCTCGACAGCCCGTCGCTGTTTTTCAGTGGCATGGCCGGCAGCCGCCTGCCCATCGTGGTCTCGCACGGCGAAGGCTTCGCCGATTTCTCGCAGCGAGGCAACCCCGCGACCGTGCAGCGCGCGATGCGCTTTGTCGACCACCAGGGCCAGGCCAGCGACGCCTACCCGTTCAATCCGAACGGCAGCCCGGGTGGTCTGACGGCGGTGACCACAGCCGATGGTCGCATCACCGCGTTGATGCCGCACCCCGAGCGGGTCTTGCGTCATGCGCAGATGAGCTGGACCGCAGGCGATGTCTCGACGCCCAGCCCTTGGCGGCGGATGTTCGGCAACGCCAGGCGCTGGGTGGCTTGACGCGGCGTCTTGAGCTTGAGCGCCACCAGGCCGCTCTCCACGCCCTGTCCCCATGCCGACAGGGTTTCGGGTGGCTCGCAGCCCAGCCCGCCCAGGTAGCGCCGCGTTGCATCGCGGGGGCAGCGCCGTGCGGCTGCGTCGATCTGGACCAGGCTGTGCGCCAGTTCGGCGGCACCGAGGCCCGACTTCGCGCGCAACGCGGCGAGCCGTTCGCTGACCTGGACGACGCCACCAAGGACGATGCGCGCGCACCCGGTTCGGCTTGTGCCGCGCCCGGATTGACCTCAGGTTCTCCGCTGCGGCATAGTCCGGCAACCACAACGACCAGGAGACGACATGAGCACGCAGATCACTGAAGCCGAAGCGCTGCAGGCGGAGCAGGCCCGCTACGCCGCGCAGATCAGCAACGATTTCGCCGCGATGGAGCGGCTGTTCGGCGACGACCTCGTCTACATCCACTCCAGCACGACGGTTGACACGAAGGCGAGCTTCATCGAATCGATGCGCTCGGGCGCGGTCAGGTACCGCAAGATGACGCAGGGGGACGTGAAGGTGCGCGTCTATGGGAGCGCTGCGATCATCACGGGCAGCTGCACCTTCGAGCCGACCGTACGCGGACAGGACCTGCACCTCGACCTGCTGTTCCATGCGGTGTGGTCCAAGCGCGCCAACGGGGTTCAGTTCGTGTCGTGGCAGGCGACGCGGCTGCTGGCGAAATAGCGCTCAGGTTAGAGGTTAGAGGTTAGAGGCTAGAGGCTAGAGGGCCGGCCCGTCCACCATCGGACTGGGGCCGGCCTGCGGTGCCACAGCAATTTCAAACGCACTCGGCAAGGCTCAAGACAGGGGTGCCTGTCCCGGGCGCACCGCGCGCTCGGGCTTTACGGGGCGGGTTTGCGCTCCACCACCAAATTGATCTCTCCAGGCCCGGTGATTCCATCCGGCCCTTCAAACCGCTTCAAAACCACTGTCAGTTCAGCCCAGGCGGCGTCCTGACGATCGGCGGGAAGATCGGCAATGAGCGATTTGTAAAACGCGTGGCCATCTCGGATCATCGAGACCACCGTTGCCGCACTTGCCATCCGTTGCACGGTCGCGAGGCTGCTGACCGCGATATCAGTAAACCCAGCTTTCCGGAACAGCACCTCCAGTTTCGTCGGGTTCACCAACGAACGAATGCTGCCCGGTTTGTCGTCCCAGTCCGGTTTACCACCGTGGCGCGCCAGCAGGTCCAACGCGATCGTGTTGTAAGTCGTGCGTTTCATATCACCCGCCACGATCGCCGCGAACCGCCCACCTGGGCGCAACACAGCGAAGACGGCCCGCGCCGCGCGGCGAGTACCGTTTGCTCGCTCGATCCGCATCCGACATCCAGAACACGGCTGCCAAGCCCAATGCCCGCCAGATCGAGCATGGTTTCGGTTTCCGGCACCAAATACTCACTGGCGACGGCAGCCCAACGGGCCCAAGCGCTGGCAGATGCACTCCACTGTTCGGCGGGCAATGAGTCACTCATGGTGTCATTTCTTCCGTGGGTTGAGACGCGCCTGCGTGATCCAGCACCAGACGTCCATACGGCACCCAGGCCGGCACCTGGCCCGACTGCGGCACGTCGAGATGTCAATACTCAACCCTGTCATCAGCGCCGCGCCGGTGCATGCTTGCGCGACGAAGTGGTTTAACGTTAAGCTAAATTCATTGCAGCTGGGCCTGGGAGGGTGACGATGAATCGACGTGCATTCATGCGGCTGGCCGGTGGTGGGGTGGTGCTTGCCGCGTCCGCGGGCGGGCTGGCCGGCTGTTCGGTGTTCGAGGTGCCCGCCAGCGCGGTGGCCGCCTGGCAAGGCCCGGCGCCTGACACCGAACTGCGGCACTGGGTGCTGTCGTATGCACTGCTGGCGCCCAATCCGCACAACATGCAGCCCTGGCTGGCCGACCTGGCTGCGCCCGGTGAAATTGTGTTGCGGCTAGACCCGCAGCGCCTGCTGCCCGCCACCGACCCCTACGGCCGGCAAATCCTGATGGGTGCTGGCGCATTTCTCGAACTGCTGGTGATGGCGGCCGCCGAGCGCGGCCAGCGTGCAGAGATCCGCCTGTTTCCCGACGGTGAACCCGGCCTGCGCCTGGACGGACGCGCCTTCGCCCGGGTACAAATGCTGCCCGACGTCGGCGCCGCGCCAGATCCGCTGTTCAAGCAGGTGCTGGCACGCCGCACCGACCGCCGCGCCTACGACCCGGCACGGGCCATCGCGCCCGCCGATGTGCTGCGGCTGCGTGCTGCAGTCGACGGCCTGCCGCTGCGCCTGGGTCTGGCCGGCGCGGCCGACACGCTTGCGGCTGAACGCGGCCGGCTCGACAGCATCCGCGCGATCGCTCGTGAGGCCTGGCGCATCGAACTGAGCACCGAGGCGCCGATGATGGAGTCGATGCGGGTGCTGCGCGTGGGCAGCGCCGAGATCGACCAGCACCGCGACGGCATCACGATTGACAGCCCGCTGCTGGTGGCGCTGGCCAAGACCGGCTTGTTCGACCGCAGCACCTTCCCGGCGCCCGACTCCAGCGCGACGCGCGGCCAGATCCAGGACTTCGACGCGATCACCGCATCAACGCCAGCCTATCTTTGGCTGGTCAGCGAGGGCAACCAACGCAGCCAGCAGATCGCCGCCGGCCGCGCCTATGCGCGGATCAACCTGGCCGCCACTGCCGCCGGGCTGGCACTGCACCCCAACGAACAGGCGCTGCAGGAGTTTGACGCGGTGGCCGCGCCCTACCGGGCGATCCACGCTTTGCTGGATGCGCCGCAACCCGGCCACACGGTGCAGATGCTGGCGCGGCTGGGTTATCTGCCGACCGGCACGGCACAGCGTCCTCCCGCGCCGCGGCGTGGCTTGGCGCGGCAGCTGGCAGTTGGCAGTGTGACAGCGTGACAGCGAGCGAGACAGCCTGACCTCTTCCGCCCGGCCTGTTACGCCTGACGCCGCCGCCCATGACCGGTTAGCCTTCCAGTTGCACAACGAGCTTGGCATCATCGACCCGTTGGCGCAGAATCGCGCCGCCAAGCTGCTCGAGGCCTGCGCTCAAGCTGTCGCAGTTCGTCGTGCTCAAGCACCTGACCCGGCTGGGCGGTGAGCGCTCGCTGGTGCAGATCGCCGGCGCGATCCAGGTCATCAAAGGCGCGGGCTTGTCGTCGCATGTGAGCGTCGTAGCGGCAAAGCTCTTCGACCACCGGGCCGGTGGGCGAGGGCTGATCCGCGATGACAGGCTGCAGGCGAGGTACGACCAACAAGGCATCGAGCAGCATTTCCCGCCGCCACCGTGACGAAAACTTTGTCTGGTCGTCAGCCCTCAGCCCTCAGCCCCTGACCCAACCGGCAAGCCGAACTCGCTCCACCACGATCATGTGGGGCACAGTGAGCGCGGCCAGACCGACGAAGAGCACTTGTGCGAGCCGCAGATCGAGCGGCTCGCCACTCGAACAGCCGACAGCAATGGCGACGCCGACCACCGTGGCGAGCATGGGCCAGCAAACGGTGCGCAGCAGATGGCGCAAGGTTCCGGCCCGTGAGTAGTCACGCGTTCTGAGCACATGACGTGCGCTGTGCATGCCACAGAAAAACAGCGTGAATCCGATCAGTGGGGGCGAGAAGGTGAGCAGCGCGGCGAGTGAGACCAGTTCGATGTTGCGTACCCAAGCAGTTCGCAGGCCGAGGATCGCTGCGACGCCGATGGCGGCAACCCAGGGCCAGGCTGCCACATGCAAGACGTCGACGATTGCCTGCGCCGCTGGCAATCCGACCAGAAAAGCGAACAGTTGCAACACCTCTGCCGCGTGCAATGCCAGCGGGCAGAGGATGACGGCACCACCATACAGTGTCCTCTCAAGCCAATGTGGCTTTGCGGCTTGATCCCCACGAGGGCGGCCGGCTTCGGCCGTACTTGGGGCGCTCAGCAGCGTCGGAGTTTCGCCCGCAGGATCGCCGGAGAAATGAAATGCCGAGATCAACAGGAATGCCACCAGGAAGGTGCCCGGTGCGAGCCACCACAAGAGCAGGACCGACGCTGCGACCGCAAAGTAAGCGATCGTGAACAAACTCCAGCCCCGCAGCGACCGGATGCCACCGAGTTGCCACGCGTAGACAAGGTCCAGCGCGCCATGCGGAACACCCAACACCAGGATCACCGGCGACAGCATCAGGAGTTGAGCCTGGGCGCTGAGAGGCGGAAACCACAGGCAGGCCAAAACCATCAGCCAGGCCAGTGCACTGAAGGCAAGTCCTTGCTGTGCGAGGCTCGGGGCACTGCCCATGCGATGCTGTGGCATCGCTTCGCCTTCGGGCACCCTCAAACCTGCTCGCCGCCGCTGTTGACCCGGAGAACTCATGCCATGCCCTCGATCCCGCTGACCCGGCCGCGCCGCCGCGCCAAAGCGATCAAGGCGCGCACAAAGGGCGCCACCGGCATCGCGGCGATGACGTGTAGGCTGTCGACCACGCCGGCACGGCCGCTCAGGAAGCGAATGACGTGGGCCGGCTCAGTGCGGCTGAACAGCGAGAAGAAAAGGGATGCGCCTCGGCTCGGTTCTGTCCGCAACACCTCAAGGAAGATTCGGTCCATCCAGCGCAGCGGCCATGGATCGGGCCGGTGCGCGACCGGCCGGCCCTGGCTCACCAGCGCACGCGCGCATTCGCTGGCCCATTGCTGGATGCGCTGGTATGCGTAACCTGTACTGGCGCGGGCACCACCGGCCATCACACCGACCTTGACGCAGCCCGGGTGCGTTTGTCTCGGGGTGTCGATCAGGCCCATCGGCAAGATCCCTTGTTCACGGCGTAGCGTGGTGAAGGGTGCAGCGCCGACTCGCTCGGCGATCGCTGCCTCAAGCCAGGGGGCGAGTGCCTGAGGTTCGAGCGGCGCGGCTCCGAAGACTGTCACTTCCACCAGCGCGCGCGTCGACGAGATGGGCAGCAAGTAGACGAATGCGACATGGCGTGGATCCGGTGCCAGGAAGTTCATCAAGTCCAGCGAAGACGGGTCGAAGACGGCAGCAGTGCATTCGATCTCCTGCCCGTAGAACGATTGCCAAAGAACGGCCCCGTCACGTCGTGGGCCTTGCGGGGGGCGCGTGTCCACGACCGACCGCGCTGTCACCTCGCCGGCGCTGCTGCGCAAGCGCCAGATGTCACCGCTGAGGCTGGGCTCGCCAACAACCGAGCTACCCTGCCTCAACTCGATCTTCGGTTGTTGGGCAATCGTGCGCTGGGCCATGGCGTAGAAGTCTCGGGCGGCCAGCATCTGGTAGGGCGTCGTGCCGCAGTCGAGAGAAACGCTCAGGCCGCCGTGCACGAGCCGCATCGATTGCCAGCTCTGCTGGACAGGGCATTGCGCCGGGGCGCGGTGATCGTTCCAATAGCACCATGTGCGGTCGTTTGTGTACTGGGTGCGAGGCTCGATCACGAGTGTTCGGGGGCAGCGCTCGCCATGCGCCGCGAGAGCCACCGCCAAACTGAGGCCTGCGCACCCTCCGCCGAGGATGACCAGGTCGAAAGCTTCAGACACGAGGTTTCTCGAGCACTGTCTCGGCGCCGAAGAAACGGGACAGTGCGGCATGCAAGGCCTCGTCGTGACTTTGCGATGGCACCCAGAAATGGAACCGAAGCGGGGCCGAGAGCAGCGCCCGCAAGGTCACCAGGCTCTTCACCCGACGCGGCACGGCAGGTGGGCCAGTCCCGCCTCGCCGCTGAGGTAGTAGCGATCAGCGAGAACGAGCAGTTGGCTGATGCAGGCTTGCAGGCGGGGTTGCAGCGTCGGCGCGGGATCGACCAAGGCCTGCGGTGCAAGGTCGCCGATCATTGTTGCTGGAAGGTATCTGCGCCCAGCTGCCGCATCAGCAGCGACGTCTCGGCAGATGTTCGTCAGTTGCATCGCGATGCCGAGATCTACGGCGTGGCGCAACGCGGACGGGTCGTTGCATCCCATCATTCGGCACATCATCGCGCCGACGGTCCCGGCTACCTGGTAACAGTAGCGAAGCAAATCGCCCTCGTCGGCCATGCGGACGGGGTCCAGATCCGACGTGATCCCGTCGACGAAGGTCAAGATCAGCGCGGGCTGTATACGACACTCGCTCATCAACGCGATCGCGTCAGCCACGACCGGGTTCTCCGAGAAGCCGCAGGCAATTTCTTGCGCGACGAGCGCGAGTGCAACCCGAGGATCCTGGCGCGCGCAGCCTTCGTCGGCGAGGTCGTCGACATAGCGGCAAAACCCATAGAGACGCGTGGCGCGTGCAGCATGAGCTGACGCCATCCAGCGGCGCGACCAGTGGAAGCTCTTACCCTTGCTCGACAGCGCGAGGTTGGCGCTCTGCAATGCGGATTCAGGGCAGGGTGCAGCGCCATAAAGTGAAGAGATCGGCACCGCAGGCACGAGCGCATCCATGACCTTGGCCGAACACAGTACGCCCGGGAGGCCAGCCCCCGGATGCGTTCCGGCGCCGACGAGGTAAAGGTTGCGAATGCCTTCAGCTCGGTTGTGGAAACGGAACCATGCCGATTGGCGGAACAGCGGCGCCACCGAGAAGCCTGCGCCGTGGGCGCTCAGGTAGTCGCTGCGAAAATTCTCCGGCGTCATGTAGAAGTCGCTCGTGATGCACGCTTTCAGGCCAGGCAGAATCGTGCCGGCCAGCGCTTCGACGATGCGCGACTGCAGTCGCGGCCCCTCGACCGTCCAGTCGACCGCGCCCTTCAGGTTGGGCACGGGACACAGCACGTAGAAACTGTCGCAGCCCGCCGGTGCGAAGCTGGGATCGGTCGCCGTGGGGCGATGCAGATAGAGTGAAAAATCCTCCGACAGGACTTTGTCGTGGAAGATGTCGGCCAGCAGCTCGCGGTATCGCGCGCCGAGCCAGATGGTGTGGTGCGCGACGTCCGGGTATTGACGGGTGGTGCCGAAATACAGCACGAACAGGCCCATCGAAAACTCGGCAGTGGCCAATTTCAGGCGAGCCGATGCAGCCTGCGCCCCCGGCCGGATCATTGCGCCGTACAGATGCGCCGGGTCGGCATCCGACACGATCACGTCGGCAGCCATGGACACGCCGTCGCTCAGGGTCACGCCGGTTGCGATGCCCTCTTCGACATCGACACGGCTGACCGTGGTGTTGAGTTTCACATCGATGCCGTGCCGCGCCATCAAGCTGTTGAGCGCGGCGGTGATGGCTGCCGTGCCGCCCATCGCGAAGTGCACGCCATGCGCGCGCTCAAGATAATGAATCAAGCCGTAGATGCTGGTGGTGTCGAACGGGTTGCCACCGACCAGCAGCGGCTGAATCGAGAAGGCTTGACGAAGCTTAGGATTGTTCAAGTGTCGGCATACCAGTTGCCAGACGGTGTCATGGCTGCGCAGTCGCAGCAAGGCCGGAATCTGCCTGAGCATCGCGCCGAAGCGATGGAAGGGTGCGGCCGACAGTTGCCGGAAGCCGACGTCGAATATCTTTTCGGACTGGGCTAGAAGTTTGCGGTAACCATCGCAGTCACCGGGCTCGATGCGCGCGATTTCGGCCAGTGTTTCGTCTAGCGTGCCGCCGTAGTCGAACTGGGTGTTGTCGGCGAAGTGGAACCTGTACCAGGGCGTCAAGGGCACCAGTCGTACATGATCTTCCAGGCGTTCCCCGAACAGAGCGAAGAGCTCTTCGAACAGGAAAGGCGCAGTGATGACGGTCGGGCCCGCGTCATGTTTGAAGCCATTGCGCTCGAAGACCTGCGCGCGCCCACCCACGGCGGGACAGCGGTCGATCAGTGTGGTTTCGTAGCCCTTGGCGCAGAGTCGTAGAGCGGCGGCCATCCCGCCGAAACCCGCGCCTATGACAATTGCTTGCATGTTGGATTTGCTGATGACGGGGCCGAAGCGCTTCGCTCGACCCCGTCTTGGCGATCAGTGCTTCGCCGCTTGCTCAGATTCACTCACCGCGACTGACCAGATGATCAGGCCGAAGGCGATTTTGTTCAACACATCTGCTGCGTTGTAGATGATGTTGAGCGCGTTGGCGCTGTCGGCGGCGTTGCTGCCGGTCAGGTAGCCGAAGAAGTAGCCGATCGGATAGATCGCCCAGCCAAAGGTAACGATCAAGCGCATCGTGTTGAAGGCTGACCGAACCGCCGGAGGAGCGGTCTCTGCGCTGATCTTGCCGGCTTCACCCAGGAAGATCTCGTACAGGATAAACGCCCAGCCCGCCATGCCGATGATGAACGCAGGCCAGACGCCCCAATACCCTGCCTCGCCCATGTAGCCGCCGATCAACATCACCAAGGTGCCGATGATCAGGCGCCAGAAGATGCCGCTCTGCACTTTGGTGATCGCGGCCAAGATCAGGTAGAACTCGATCATCAGCAAGGGCACGGTGATCAACCAGTCGATGTAGCGGAACACCGTCGGCGTCGAACCGGCGACAACCCACACTTCACGCATGTAGAAGTAGTGGACGGCGGCCACCAGAGTGACCAAGCCCGAGACGGTGAGTGAGGTCTTCCATTTCGGCGACACCCGGTCACGTTCGAGGAAGAAGAACGCGGTCGCGGCGATCAACGCCATCGAGATGATCCAGAAAGAGATGCCGACAAAGTCGTTCTGTTTGAGGACCCCGGTGCTGGTTGCGTGTGAGTAGTCAGGCATCACGGCGAGTGCGGCTCCGATAGCAGGGAATGCCGTCGCTGCCATCTTTGCCTTCGTCCAGAATCGGTCGGGTGCCATGCTTAAATTTTTCATATTTCGTCCCAGTGAGTTAGCAATAGTGCTCGTTGGATTTGATGTGTCGACCGGACGGCATTTGTCGTTGCATGCGGCCCCTTCGCGCAGGCTTTTGACTCGCGCGAACACGGGTCTAACACAAAACAAGAAGACGTGTATTATTAAGGTTAAATTCGCGCAAGCTTTTGACCCGCGCGCCTACCACTTCCCGCCGACAGAGGTTGTCTCCCTCGTGTCGCACGGCAGTTTCCGCAACGGGCGATCCTTACTTGGGCATCAGTACCGTGTCGATCACGTGGATCACACCGTTGTCGGCAGCGACGTCGGCGGCCGTCACCTTCGCAGCATCGACGGTGACGCCACCGGCCGTCGCAAGCGTCAGTTCGCTGCCCTGCACGGTCTTGACCTTGCCAGGCTTGATGTCCTTGGCCATCACCTTGCCCCCTACGACGTGGTAGGTCAGAACAGCGCTCAGCTTCGCCTTGTCCTTCAGCAGCGCGTCGAGGTCGGCTTTCGGGATCTTGGCAAACGCTTCGTCGGTTGGCGCGAAGACAGTGAATGGGCCCTTGCCCTTCAACGTATCCACGAGACCTGCGGCTTGGAGTGCGGTGGCGAGTGTTTTGAAACTGCCGGCGGCGACGGCAGTGTCGACGATGTCCTTGGCCTGGGCCGCGATGCTGGCCAGCGAGATGGCGCTGACGATGATGAATTTTTTCATGGGATGCACTTTTAAATTTAAGGCGGTTTCGGCCGCCGAGGTTGAGGGAAAGCTGGGATAGGGCGCGGCCTGCTTCAGGCGGGCAGCAGCACCGGATCGACGACGTGGATGACGCCATCGGCGCAGGCAATGTCGTGCCTGCCTGACTCTCTGGGGGGCTCGGCACCGTCCACGCGAGCCGGGCAGGCCGGGAAGGCCGGGCAGGCCGGGAAGGCAGGAGCGTTCTTTTGAAGGTCGTGCACCGCCCGTGGCGAGTCACAGCAGCCCCCAACTCGTGAAGGCACGACGGGCCTGGCGGGTTGAAACAAGCTTTGAAACGCATGAACTGCAATGTAGTGTTGAAATTCTCCCAGTGCAACGGTTTTGCAGACGATTCAACGGTCTTTTCAACAATATTTTCGTTTCAATACCGTGTCATCTGTAAATTTTGCCACAATCCTTGTTGTCAAAGTCACCACAGAGCGTCATCCGATGACCGTAGCCACAGCCCTAGACGAACAAACCAGCAGACCCTTGATGCGCAGCGGCACGGCCGCGCGCCTGGCCGGTATGTCGCCCTCAACGCTGCGCATCTGGGAGCACCGCTACGGCGTCGTGGCGCCACCCAAGGCGGCCTCGGGGCAACGCAGCTATTCGATGAAAGACATTGAGCGGTTGCGCTTGATCAAGCGCCTGACGGTGGAGGGGCATGCGATCGGCGCCGTGGCTCGTCTCGATACCGATGCACTGGTCACCCTGTTAGCGGGCCACCAGATCGCGTCGGCCGGCGCATTGCGGGTCCTTGTCGTCGGCCCCTCCGCCGCCCGCAAGCTCCAGGGGCGGCTGCGACCCGCGCCGGCGCATGTCTACGACGACCTGGACCATCTTGAGCGCGAAGTGGCCCGCGCTGGCAGCGCCGATGTGCTGGTCATACACGTGGCTTCGCTGCACGCTTCCATGACCGATCGCGTTCTGGGCCTGCGCAGCACGCTGCCGTCGGCGCACCTTATCCTGGTGTATTCATTTGGCGCGCAAGCCCTTGTCGAAACGCTGGTCGCTGCTGGCGTGACGGTGCGCCGCGAGCCGGTCTCCGGGAGGGAACTTGCCGGTCTGATCGTGACGTCGCGGCCAATCGTTGAAGCAGTCGTCGACAAGGTTCCATCAAGCCCGAGGCGCTACAGCGATGTTGAACTGGTGACCTTGACAGAAATACCGTCGATGGTCGCTTGCGAATGCCCGCGCCACTTGGCGGAGATCGTCACGCTGCTGGTGGGCTTCGAGCGGTATAGCTCGGAATGCGCCAGCCAACATCCTGACGACGCGGCCTTGCATCGCCATTTGCATGATGTCACCAGTTCGGCCAGGACCATGTTGGAGCAAGCGCTCACGCGGCTGGTGATAGAGGCGGGTCTGGTGCTTTAGTGAGCGCCGGGCCAACGCCGCTGGTTTCTCAATTGACGACTGCGCGATGCCTGGATGGCTCAGAGCGCCTCGCCGATGCGCATGGGCTTGCGCGTATGGCTTGATCATTGCCACCTGCGCAATCCGAAGTTGTCTTCGCCAATGAGCGCCAGCGCAGCGCTCGGAAGAGCGATGGATTTGGCGTGCTCAGATGACTCGCGTCGACCTCAGTTCGCCGATCTCAAGCTGAGTGAACCCGCCCCACTCAGCCAGGACCGCGTCGGTGTGTTGGCCTATGGTTGGGGCTGCACGCCTCACGCTGCTGGGTGTTTCAGACAGCCCGATGGGGAACCCTTGCATCGGGACCTTACCTGCCACGGGGTGATCGATTTCCATGATTTGCCCCAGATGTTGGACCTGCTCATCGGCAACCACGTCGGCGATGTCTGCGATCTTGGCGCATGGAACCTGGGCAGAACTGAGTATGGCGAGCACTTCGCCGTTGGTGTGGCGCACAGCCCATTCGGCCACACGCGCCTCGACGGCATCGATGTTGGCCATTCGCTGGTCGCTGGTCGCAAAGCGCGGATCATCGAGCATGTCTCGAAGGTCTGTCGCACGCGCGAAACGGCCGAACAGCGTGTCATTCCCGGAGGATATGTGCACCCACACGCCATCGGAACAACGGAAGTTGTTGGCCGGTGCGGCATAGCGATCGCGCGTGCCTTGGCGCGTCGTATTTTTGCCAAAGAGTAAGTATTCCGGAATGGCGGTCATGAGCAATGACATGGCGCTGGTCAGCAGGCTCGCTTGGACCATCTGGCCGCGGCCGCTCCGATGACGTGCCTCGAGTGCGGCCAGGGCCGCGATGGTTGCGTAGAGCCCCGTCGAATAGTCGATGATGAAGGTGCCGGCCATTGTCGGAGGACCGTCAGCCTGACCTGTCATGTTCATCAGTCCGCTGGTTGCTTGTGCGATCACGTCGAAGCAGGGGCGACGAGAGGTCGGGCCACTCTGTCCGAAACCAGAGATCCGGACCATGATGAGGCGCGGGTTGATCTCGTGCAGGGTTTCCCAATCCAGACCCATGGCCTCCATCGTGCCCGGCCTGAAGTTTTCGATAAGGATGTCGACGTTGGCGCACAGTCGCTTGAGCACGGCGGTCGCACCCGCCGCCCGGTAATCGATTGCCAGCCCACGCTTGTTGCGGTTGTGAACCATGATGTAGAGACTCTCACCATTGATGTGCGGAGCCACCGGGCGACAGTCTTCACCGACGCCGAGTCGCTCGACCTTCACCACCTCGGCACCAAGGTCGCCGAGCTGCATCCCACAGAACGGTCCCGAAATGAAGCGGGACAGGTCGAGCACTCGAATTCCATCCAGCGCAGTGCTATGGCTCATGACGATCCTCTCATTGTTCTCAAATTTTTCACAGACTCTATCAAAAATAAAATCGTTTGCAAAGACAAGTAAAAACGTTATCATGCGAAAAAAGGCGTATGCCTTGATCGTCTCAACGTAGACACAAGTGACCGCGTTGCAGTTGTCGGCGAACTCAAGACCTGCATCGCCCAGCGCGTGATGGAGAGTTGCTAGATGTCTCAGATGCTTGGGGATTCCAACGGACCGTCGTGGTCAAGGGCTTGGCTCAAGACGATGTATTTGAAGCCGAACTATGCCAGCGACATCGTGACGCTGCGCATAGGCATTTGCGCATATGACGCGACGCAACTCAGATTCGATTTGTGGGCCAAGAACCACGAGGGGCGATGACAGCCGCCTGCTGCGCTCGCGAGACTCTGTAGTTTTTTTCAGAATACGGCATCAACGGGGAGAGCAACATGACCGAAAAATTGCCCATTGGTCCGACTCTAGGAACTGTGACCGTTCGAGAGCGTGTGCTCGACTTTGTCGCTGGGAATTTCTCAATCGTCGGCCTCGCGATCCTCATCGTGGTGTCGACGATGATGTCGCCGCATTTCCTCACGACCGAGAATGTCTTCAATGTCCTGCGCCAGTGGACGATGGTGGGCCTGCTGGCTATCGGGATGACCTATGTCATCATGACGGGCGGCATCGACCTGTCCGGCGGCTCGATTCTCGCTCTTTCAGCAGTTTCCGGGGCAATCCTGCTCCCGCTCGTCGGCACACCCCTGATGATCCTCATCGTGCCGCTGATTGGCGCAGCCTGCGGCTACGTTAACGGAGCGATCATCACCTGGGGACGCGTACCGCCATTCATTGCGACACTTGGGATGATGACGGCGGCGCGCGGGTTGGCGCTCACTCTGTGCGACGGGCGAACGATCCAGGCGATACTTCCACCGGAGTTCGTGACGATCTTCGGTAGAGGATATCTTGGGCCCATTCCTGTCGCGGTTCTCCTGACTGGGACGATCTTCATCCTGGCTGGCGTGGTGCTCAAGTACACCCGTTACGGGCGCAACGTGGCACTCGTTGGTGACAACGAGCTGGGTGCGCATCGGGCCGGGATCCAAGTGGATGGTGTGAAGCGCGGCGTCTATGTCTTGAGCGGGACGCTGGCCTCAGTTGCTGGCCTTATTTTTCTCGGTCGGCTCGGCGTTGGCGAGCCCACTGCCGGCGTCATGTTCGAGCTGTCGGCGATCGCGGCCGTTGTGATCGGTGGGACACCTTTCATCGGCGGATCTGGCTCGATTCTGCTGACATTCATTGGGCTGGCAGTGATCGCCCTCACCTACAACATTCTGAATCTGCTTTCAATCACGCCCTATGCCCAGGACATTGCCCGCGGTACTATCATCGTCATCGCGGTCATGTTCAGCATGCGTCGGATCACCATGGGTAAAAGCAAGTGATCCGGACCTTAGCCAACGAGAGTCTGCGACAGCAGACGAGAACCCAACGGAGAAAATCGATGAAGAATAAAAGCATCATCCGGGCCGCACTGGCAACTGCATTCGGCCTCGTCCTGTCTGGCGGCGTGTCTGCACAGCAGCAGTTTGTATTCGGCTTCAGTCAGCCGAACATGGAGCACCCCTACCGCGTGCTGGGCACCAGCCAGGCCCGTGCGTGGGCCGCGCAGAACCCGAGCGTCCAGCTGGTGCTCGCAGATGGGCGGCGTGACAGCGCGGTCCAGATGCAGACCATCGAGGACCTGCTCTCCCGCAAGGTCAACGTGATCGTCATGTCGCCCAATGACTCGACTGCGCTCGCTCCGGTCGTCGATTTGATCCGCAAGGCCGGGGTACCCATCGTGAACTTCGACCGCAGGCTCGCGGTGCCGGACGACAAGATTGCCGCCTACATCGGTTCTGACGATGTCGAAATGGGCCGCATGGCCGCCCGCTCCATCATCGAGAAAATGGGTACTTCCGGAAAGATCATCCAGCTCGAAGGCAACCCGGGCGCGTCCGGCACGATCAACCGCAAGAAGGGGTTCGAGGAGATCGTCTCCAAGTATCCAAACATCAAAATTGTTTCGTATGTTGCTAACTTTCGCCTGCATGAGGCAGTCGCCATCATGGAGGACGCGCTCACTGCGCACCGTGACTTGAAAGCGGTCTACGGCCACAACGATTCGATGGCAATGGGTGCCGTCAAGGTGCTCGACGAAAAGAAGATCAACGGCGTCACGATCGTTGGCATCGATGGAGGTGAGGAAGGCTGCCAAGGCGTAAGGAGCGGAAAGATGTATGCCTCCGTGTACTACCCGACGCTGATGCCGAAGACACTGGAAATCGCCCTGGCTGTGGCGAAAGGTCTGCCGGTGCCCAAGATCACCATGCTCGAGACGCCGCTGATCAACGCCAAGACAGTCGAGCAGATCTGCAAGAAGTAGAGCGATCGGCCCGCGGTCATCACGATCGAGGGCCTCGCACCACCGGCAAAAAGCGCCCCGACACTCGCAGCGGACAGACATGGCCCTCCTGAAGCTCGAAGGCATTTCGAAGAGGTTCGGTGCCGTACAGGCACTGAGCGACGTCAACTTTTCCCTCGAGGAGGGAGAGGTGATGGCGATCGTTGGCGACAACGGGGCCGGCAAGTCCACTCTCATCAAGATCATCGCGGGCGCACAGAACTCGGATAGCGGCACCTACTGGTTCGAGGGCAGGCCGGTGACCGTGAAGTCGCCTGAGGATGCCCGTGCACTTGGAATCGAGACCGTCTACCAGGACCTCGCACTCTTCGACAGTTCGAATGTCGCGGAGAACATCTTCGCAGGTCGAGAACTCGTGCGGCCTGTGTTCGGTATTCCGTTTCTGCGCATGCGTGAGATGCACGCGCAAAGCTCCGAACTCCTCAAGTCGCTGCGCATCCATATGCACTCGACCAAGCTGACCGTGAAGTCCATGTCGGGGGGCCAGCGCCAGAGCGTCGCAGTCGCTCGCGCCGTTGCCTTCGGGCGTCGGGTCGTGATTTTGGACGAACCTACGGCCGCGCTAGGTGTGGCTGAGCAACAAAAAGTGCTGGCGCTGATTGCGGACCTGAAGACGCGCGGATTTTCGGTCATCGTGATCAGCCACAACCTCGGCCATGTCTTCCAAGTGTCGGATCGGATTTCGGTCATGCGGCAGGGCACTTGCATTGGTGTTCGCAATGTCAGCGAAACAACATCGGACGAGATCGTGAAGCTGATTACCGGATCGGACACCGCGATCCGGCACTGAATCCGCTTGCTCGAACCGTGTTTCGTACAGCGATCAGCTCTTTTTCGGTGCGGCTACCGTGTTCCGCAGCACCATCGTCGGTGCCAGGCGAATGTGTCTGAAAGGGATTGGTTCGCCTTGCGGATCGGTGGCGCCCTCGACCCGTTCAATGAGCATCGTCGCGGCAAGCCGCCCCATTTCTCCCCGAGGTGCGGAGATGGTTGACAGTCCAATCAACGGATGCGCGGCGACGTCAATGTCGTCGAATCCCATGACCGACAGGTCTGCCGGAATGGAAAGACCCAACTCGTGTGCGGTCGCCATGACCCCTAGCGCCATCAGGTCGTTGGCGCAATAGATGGCGGTCGGCGGATGCGTTCGTCGCAGGAGTAGCTGCGCAGCTTCACGACCCGAAACTTCGGTATATTCACCCAGGACCACGAGGGAGTCGTCGACTCTGGTTATGCCATGTTCCTTCAGCACGGCATGGTAAGCGTCCAGTCGCTCATTGGCAGCGCTGGCGACGGCCGGTCCGGTGACAAAGCCAATCGACCGATGGCCAACGGAGACAAGGTGCTCAAGCGCCAGACGGACGCCCCGGTCGTTGTCCACGCCCACGAAGTCGGCGTTGAGATGCCGGTCGTAGCGATTCAAGCAAACCACTGGAATGTTATGGGCCTTGATCAGTTTGCGATCGGTGGTCCGAAGGCTGTGTGACGTCAGGATCAGGCCATCGATCTGCTTGTCGATCAGCGAGGTAATATAACGGGACTGTTTAGCATCGTCGAATCCGGTGCTTCCGAGGAAAAGCGATATGCCTTTCCCCCACGCGACTTCTTCCACCTGTTTGAGGATATCGGCGTAAAAGGAGTTGGCTATGTCGCTGGCCAGAAGCCCTATGGTGCCTGACCGGTTCGTACGAAGAGCCCGCGCAGTCATCGATACACGGTAGCCCAGCTCGCGTGCGACCTTGAGGACGTTCGCCTTGGTCGCTGGTGTGACGATTGATTTGTTCGCGAGCGCGTTCGACACCGTCGAGGGAGCGAGCCCGCATTCTCGCGCGACGTCGTTGAGGGTGACCCGTCGATTCACCCGCACCCCTCCCTCCGGAGGCTGGCAATAAAACTGATCAAGGCCTTGTTTAGACCACGCCGCCGACCAAGACGCGGTACGCGACCATCCCCGAATCGTCCAGGTCCACGCGGTAGGCGGCGAAGATGCGGGCTCGACCGACCCGGCTTGGCCGCTTGCAGAACTCGAGAATGGTCTGCTCGCCGGCGCACAAGGCCGCCGGCTCCGCTTCCAGCGTTGACCACGCTGCGCTGATGGCCCTGGCGGATGCGTCGATGGTGTCTAGGTGTCAAGACCCGCATGTTTATGACGTTGGTCTGGGGGCGCCTGGGCGGGGACAGGCGGTGCTCAATGTCCATGAACTTGCAGATCCTATCGAACACATGCAGGCCACTGGGTGTTCTGGTCTTGCTGGCAAAGAAGTCTGTGAACTGGCTACCGCTGTAGGTCAGTATATTCTTGATCTTCATGGGGGCCATGCGCTGCCATCGACGCACGAAGTCGACGCTGCTGCCCTCTCAAGCAATTGTGGCTTTGCGGCTTGATCCCCACGGGGGCGGCCGGCTTCGGCCGGCCTTGGGGCGCTCAG
>RGQD01000120.1 GCA_010030205.1 Betaproteobacteria bacterium | reverse complement strand
TGGCTGCGGCAGGCTGGGCGCGGGCCGCATTCTTGCCCGCCAAAGGCGCATTCGGGTCCCAGCGCTTGTTGCGCTCGGTTTCAGCCGCGTCCTGCTCGGCGCTGCGCTGTGGCAGCTTGTTGATGAAGGGTATCGGCGCCTTGGTGATGTAGATCGCCACCCCCAGTGCCACGCCCAGACCGATCAGCAGGCCCAGCACCAGACCCACCAGGAAGCCACCGCGCTGGGATTTCATGGCGCTGCGGCCGCTTCCGCCGCCTCCCGGTTCATCGCATCGGGTGCGCTCACGCCCATCATCGCCAGCGCGTTGCGCAGCACCTGGCGGGTCGCCGCCAGCAAGGCCATGCGGGCCGCAGCCAATGCAGCGTCGTCGATCAGGAAGCGCTCGGCGCCATACCAGCTGTGGAATGCAGCGGCCAGGTCGCGCAAGTAGAACGCGACGTCGTGCGGCGCGAAGTCGGCCGCCGCGCCGCTGAGCATGTCGGGATAAGCCGCGAGCTTGAGCATCAGCGCGGTCTCGGTGGCTGCCGTCAGCAGCGACAGGTCGACGCCGGGGTCCAGCGCGATGTCGACATTCTTGCCGGTGCGCAGCGTGTACTGCGCCAGCACCGAGCAGATCCGGGCGTGGGCGTACTGGACATAGAACACCGGGTTCTCATCGTTGGCTTTCAAGGCCAGGTCGACGTCGAACACGAACTCGGTGTCGGCCTTGCGGCTGATCAAGAAGAATCGCACCGCGTCGCGGCTGGTCCACTCGATCAGGTCACGCAGCGTGACATAGCCGCCGCTGCGCTTGCTGATCTTGACCTCGACCCCGCCTTTCATCACCGTGACCATCTTGTTGAGCAGGTAGTCAGGCCAGCCCTGCGGTATGCCCACCGCAGCGGCCTGCAGTCCGGCGCGCACCCGGGCGATGGTGCCATGGTGGTCGGTGCCCTGGACGTTGATCACCTTGTCGAAGCCGCGCTGCCACTTGTCGATGTGGTAGGCCACGTCAGGCACGAAGTAGGTGTAGCTGCCGTCGGACTTGCGCATCACCCGGTCCTTGTCGTCGCCGTAGTCGGTCGACCGCAGCCACAGCGCGCCCTCGCTCTGATAGGTCTTGCCAGCGGCCTTCAATCGCGCGACAGCATGCTCGACCTTGCCATCGAGGTACAGGCTCGACTCGAGAAAGTAGTTCTGGAACTTCACGCCAAAGGCCTGCAAATCCAGGTCTTGTTCGTGGCGCAGATAGGCCACCGCGAACTGACGGATCGAGTCGATGTCTTGCGCATCGCCGCTGGCAGTGAAAGCCCGGTCATCAGCGCGCACCGTCGCACCGGCCAGAAAATCGGCGGCGATATCGGCGATGTATTCGCCGTTGTAGGCATCGGCCGGCCAGCCGTCGTCGCCGGGTTTCAGGCCCAGGATCCTGGCCTGGGTCGAGCGCGCCAAGGTCGCGATCTGAACGCCGGCGTCGTTGTAATAAAACTCGCGCGTCACCGCCCAGCCCTGGGATTCGTACAAGCCGCAGATCGCATCGCCCAGCGCGCCCTGGCGGCCATGGCCCACATGCAGCGGGCCGGTCGGATTGGCCGAGACGAATTCGCACATCATCTTCTTGCCGTTGGGCCGGCGCTGGCCGAACAAGCTGCCCTCGGCCAGCACCTCGGCAACCACCGCTTGCTTGGCGGCGGCCGACAGCCGCAGGTTGATGAAGCCGGGCCCGGCGATCTCGAGCGCACTGACCCAGCGCTGCACCGCGGGCTGGGCCTGCAAGGCCTCGATCAACGCGGCGGCCAGTTCGCGCGGGTTGCGCTTGAGGCTGCGCGCGAGTTGCATCGCAGCGGTGATGGCGAAGTCGCCATGCGCGGCCACCTTGGGTGACTCAAACGCCGGGATGTATGCGCGGTCTTGGGCAGCATCGGGTGCTAGCTGCTGCACTGCGGCAGCCAGGGCCCCGAGCAAGGCCTCTTTGGCTTGGATCATGGGGCGGGATTCTACGGTTTGGGGTCGCTTGCGAGCTCGGCACACAGCACGGCCTGGCCGCCTGCATTCAGTTCGACAGCGGAACTGCCGACAACCCGGCTTGACCGCCTGTGCCCGCCATGCCCGCCGACCCTGTCTTCGCCACCGCTGCCACCACGCCGTTTGCGCCGGGGCTCGTCAGCCTGGACCGGCGCTGGCCGGTCGATCCCGGGTTGCCGCAGCGCATCGGCAAGTACCGGGTCATCAGGCGATTGGGCGAAGGCGCCACCAGCGAGGTCTTTCTGGCCGAGGACGAATTCGGCCAGCGCCAGGTCGCGATCAAGCGGGTGCGCGAAGCCAACGTGGGTGACCGTCTGGACCAGCATCACCGCGAGCGCTTTTTTGCCGCCGAAGCCGACCTGGCCGGCAAGCTGCAGCACCCGAACGTGGTGCGGATCTTCGACGCAGTCGCCGACCCGCATCAGCCCTACCTGGTGATGGAGTACGTGCCAGGCGACACTTTGCAGCGGTACTGCCGATCCGATGCGCTGCTGCCGCTGGACCAGATCGTCGAGATCGGCTTCAAATGCGCGATGGCACTGGGCTATGTCGCGCGTCATGGCCTGATCCACCGTGATGTCAAACCGGCCAACATCCTGGCCACGATCCGCCCGGATGGTGTTCGCGACATCAAGATCACCGACTTCGGCAGTGTGTTTGACCACCGCAGTGAGCGAACCCAGGTGTTTCGGGTCGGCTCGCTGGCCTATATGTCGCCCGAGCAGCTCGACGGCTGCACGCTGGACGCGCGCGCCGACATGTACTCGCTGGCCGCGGTCCTCTACCACTTGGTGGCCGGCAGGCCACCCTTCGACGCCAGCCACCAGGTTGCGCTGATGCACCAGGTCTACCACGCCGAGCCACCGTCGTTGATGTCGCAGCGCGGCGGCGTGCCGCAGCGAATGGACGCGCTGCTGCGCCAGGCGCTGGCCAAGCAGCCTGGCGACCGGCCCGTCGGCTGGGATTCGTTTGCGCTGGCCTGGTCGGAACTGGCGACCAGCGGCGAGCTGCCACCCAGCCGAACGCAGGTCATTCTCGATTCGGAGCGCTTCAACCTGTTGCGATCCCTCGCCTTCTTCGAACGCTTCGGGGATGTCGAACTGTGGGAGGTGGTGCACCGGGCGCAGTGGCTGCGGCTCGGCCACGGCGCAGCAATCTACCGCCGGGGCGACCCGGGGCGCAGCTTCCACATCATCGCGCGCGGCTGGGTCGACATCCACCGCGACGGCCAGTGCGTCGCGCAGCTCGGCCCAGGCACCTCGGTGGGCGAAATGGCCTACCTCGCGCCAAGCCCCGACCTGCGGCTGCACAGCGCCGACGTGATCGTCGCCGCGCCGGCCACCACGATCGCCTTCACGCCCGAAGCGGTGGGCCGGCTCAGCCCGGCCACCCGGCAGCTGTTCGACAGCGCTTTCATAGCCGTGTTGGTGCGTCGGCTGCATGCCGCACACGAGGCCTTGGCGCACCCGCGGCGAATTCTTTGAGCGCCCCAAGGCCGGCCGACGCCGGCCGCCCCCCGCGGAGATCAAGCCGCAAAGCCAGATTTGCTTGAGAACAAGCGGCGGCGCGCCGAATCGGGGGTGATTGCGCATTGCCGACCACCCGCGGCTCTGCTCAAATTGCTCCGGGCCCGCCGGGCCGCAACGTCAGCTAAGGACTCCTCCATGCTCAAACAGCTCTCCATCCTTGTCGTCGCGGTGGGCCTGATGGCCACTGCAGCCCATGCCAAGAACGAAGCACCTGCCGCGCCCGACTGCGAGAAACAAGCCACCGAGAAAAAGCTCGCCGGCGCTGCCAAGAACAGTTTCATCAAAAAATGCTCGGGCGGCGACGCTGCCGCCCCGGCCGCCGCCGCAACCGCCAAGCCGTCGCTGGCTGAGGATTGCGACAAGCAGGCCGCCGAGAAAAAGCTCGCTGGCGCTGCCAAGAGCAGTTTCATCAAGAAGTGCTCGGGCGGCGACGCTGCCGCCCCTGCCGCCGCCGCGACCGCCAAGCCGTCGCCAGCTGAGGATTGCGACAAGCAGGCCGCCGAGAAAAAGCTCGCTGGCGCTGCCAAGAGCAGCTTTGTGAAGAAATGCGTCACCGACGCCAAGTGATGCTCTGGCGCTGACCGCCGTCGGCGCCGCAGGCTTTCAGGCTGCTGCGCTGCGCCAGTAAGCCGCATCGCCGTAGTGGTGCTTGAGAAAGTCAATCCACAGCCTCACCCGCAGCGGCAGGTGTTTGCGCTGTGGCACCAGCGCGTAGATACCGTTGGGCGGCGCGGCGAACGACTCAAGCACCGGCACCAACGCGCCACTGGCGATGTCGCCCTCGACCTCCCAGATGCTGCGCCAGGCGATGCCCATGCCCTGCCGACACCAGGCATGCAGCACCTGACCGTCGCTGCAATCGAGGCGCCCACTTGGGCGCAGATGGCTGACCTGACCGTCGACACTGAAGACCCAGCCGCGGGCCTGGCTGGCGTCCGACGACAGCGTCAAGCATTCATGCCGTCCCAGGTCGCCGGGCTGCTGCGGCACGCCGGCGCGCTTGAGGTAGGCCGGCGCCGCCACGCACAGCCGTCGGTTGTCGGCCAGGCGGACGCTGACCAAGCTGGAGTCGGGCATGTCGCCGACTCGAACCGCGCAGTCGAAACCCTCGTTGACGATGTCGAGCACCCGGTCGCTGAGCATCAAGGACAGCTTGACGTCCGGATGCCGGGCCAGGAAGCCCGGCACCAGCGGGGCGACATGGCGGCGACCGAAACCCGCTGGTGCTGTCACCCGCAGGAAGCCGCTGGCCTTGACCCCGCCTGCCGACACGCTGGCCTCGGCGTTGCCGATGTCGGCCAGGATGCGCTGGCAGTCCTCCAAGAAAGCGCTGCCCTCGTGGGTCAGCGTGATGCGCCGGGTGCTGCGCAGCAAGAGCTTGATGCCCAGCCGCTCTTCCAGCGCGTCGATGCGCCGACCCACCACCGCCGGGGCCACGCCCTCGGCCTTCGCGGCGGCGGTCAGGCTGCCCTTGGCGGCCACGGCGACGAAAGATTCGATTTGCTTCAAGCGATCCATCGCGTCAGATTACAGCTTTATTCCAGCCCAACCAAGACGTTGATCGATAGATTGCAGATGAAAAAGTCATCAATCTAGGCTGTTGACCCGGTGTAATCGCAGGCTGACTTGGCCTTACATTGCGGGCTGACCATGGAACATCCGCTGACGCCCCCACCAGAAGCCGTGCTGTTCGACGCCTACGGCACTTTGTTCGATGTCTACAGCGTCGGTCTGTTGGCCGAGCAGCTGTTTGCCGGCCAGGGTCAGGCGCTCGCGCTGCTGTGGCGCGACAAGCAGATCGACTACACCCGGCTGGCGTCGATGAGCGGGCGCTACCGGCCTTTCTGGGACCTGACCCGCGCCGGGTTGCGGTTCGCTGCGCTCAAGCTCGGTCTGGCGCTAGACCGAGCCGCCGAAGACAGCCTGATGAACCAGTACCGCCACCTCTCGGCGTTTCCCGAGAACGCCGAGGTCTTGCAGGCCTTGCGCACGCGCGGCATCCGCGCCGGCATCCTGAGCAACGGCGACCCCGAGATGCTGGCGGTGGCGATCCGCAGCGCCGGGCTCGGCGACTTGATCGACCCCTTGCTCAGCGCCCACTCGGTGCAGCGTTTCAAGACCGATCCGATGGTCTACCAGCTCGGGCCGACGGCGCTCGGGCTGCCAGCGAAGAAAATCCTGTTTGTCTCTAGCAACGGCTGGGATGCCGTCGGCGCGACCTGGTTTGGTTACACCACGCTGTGGGTCAACCGGGCCGGCGGCCCGCTCGAGCAACTCGACACCGTCCCGACCCGCATCGGCAGCAGCTTGCGCGATGTGCTGTCCTTCTTTCCTTTGACCTGAACCGAGCGAGCCCACATGACTGAACGCACCATTCACCACCGTCTGCAGGTTGCCACGCCGCTGGCGCAATTCATCGATGCCCGCGTGCTGCCAGGCACTGGCGTCGCAGCGGCCACTTTCTGGGCCGGTTTCGACGCGATCGTGCGCGACCTGGCGCCCAAGAACATCGCGTTGCTGGCTGAGCGTGACCGGCTGCAGGCCGAAATCGATGCCTGGCATCTCGCCCATCCCGGCCCGATCGCCGACATGCCGGCCTACCGCGCTTTCCTGACGGGGATCGGCTATTTGCAGCCCGTGCCGGCCCATGTTCAGGCCACGGCCACCCAGGTCGATGCCGAGTTGGCGCTGCAGGCCGGTCCGCAGCTGGTGGTGCCCATCCTCAACGCGCGTTATTCGCTGAACGCCGCCAACGCGCGCTGGGGATCGCTGTATGACGCGCTCTACGGCACCGACGTGATCTCGGAAGCCGACGGCGCCGAACGCGCTGGGGGCTACAACCCGGTGCGCGGCGCCAAGGTGATCGCCCATGCGCGCGCAGTGCTCGATCAGGCTGCGCCGCTGCAGGCCGGCTCGCATGCCGACGCCACAGGCTACAGCGTGCAAGCGGGCAAGCTGTCTGTGGCGTTGAAGGACGGCCGCCACACAAGCCTGGCGGATGCCGCACAGTTTGTCGGTTACCAAGGCGAGACGGCAGCGCCGTCTTCTGTGCTGCTGGTCCACAACGGCCTGCACCTCGACATCCAGATCGACCGCAACACCCCGATCGGCAGCGTAGACGCCGCCGGCGTCGCTGACCTGGTGCTCGAAGCCGCGCTGTCGACCATCCTCGACCTGGAGGACTCGATCGCTGCGGTCGATGCCGAGGACAAACTGTTGGCCTACGCCAACTGGCTGGGCATCCTGCAGGCCACGCTGACCGAAGAGGTGTCCAAGGGCGGCAAGACCTTCACGCGGGGCCTGAACCCGGACCGCCGCTACAAAGCGCCGGCGGGCCCGGGCGAGGTGGTGCTGCACGGCCGCTCGCTGATGTTCCTGCGCAATGTCGGCCACCTGATGACGAACCCGGCGGTGCTCTACACCGACGCCGCCGGCACGCTGCGCGAGATTCCCGAGGGCATCCTCGATGCGGTGGTCACCACGACGATCGCGCTGCATGACTTGAAGCCTGCCGCCGGCCAAACGATTCGCAACTCGCGCCAGGGTTCGGTCTACATCGTCAAGCCCAAGATGCACGGCCCCGCCGAAGTGGCTTTCGCAGGTGAATTGTTCGGACGCGTCGAAAAACTGCTGGGCCTGCCCGAGGCCACGGTCAAGCTCGGCATCATGGACGAAGAGCGCCGCACCAGCGTCAACCTCAAAGCCTGCATCGCTGCGGCCGCCAGCCGCGTGGCTTTCATCAACACCGGTTTCCTTGACCGCACTGGCGACGAGATGCACACCGCGATGCTGGCCGGTCCGATGATGCGCAAGGGCGACATGAAGTCCAGCGCCTGGATCGCCGCCTACGAGCGCAGCAACGTGCTGGTCGGCTTGCAGTGTGGCCTGCGCGGCCGGGCCCAGATCGGCAAAGGCATGTGGGCCATGCCCGACCTGATGGCCGCGATGCTCGAGCAGAAGATCGGCCACCCGAAGGCTGGCGCCAACACCGCCTGGGTGCCCAGCCCGACCGCCGCCACGCTGCATGCGCTGCATTACCACCAGGTCAATGTCAGCCAGGTGCAGCAGGGCTTGGAAGCGGCGGATGCAGCGAGCGACCGCGATGCGGTGCGCAACGAGATCCTCGACAAGCTGCTGACCATTCCGGTCGTCGCCAAAGCCGATTGGAGCCAGGAGGATCGCCAGCAAGAGATTGCCAACAACGCCCAGGGCATCCTGGGCTATGTGGTGCGCTGGATCGACCAGGGCGTGGGCTGCTCCAAGGTGCCCGACATCAACGGCATCGGCCTGATGGAAGACCGCGCCACGCTGCGCATCTCGAGCCAGCACATCGCCAACTGGCTGCACCACGGCGTCGTCAGCGAAGCCCAGGTGCGCGCCACCTTCGAGCGCATGGCCGGGGTCGTCGACGGGCAGAACAAGGGCGACCCGGCTTACCACAACATGGCCGGCAACCCGCAGAGCGCGGCCTATCAGGCGGCGCTGGATCTGGTGTTCAAGGGCAAAGAGCAGCCTTCGGGTTACACCGAGCCGCTGCTGCACGCCTGGCGCCTGAAAGTCAAGGCCGCGGCGCGCTGACCGGCCGCGTCAACCCGGCGTCGGCAGGCCGGCCAGGCGGTCGAACCTGCCGAAGGACTTGCATGCCAGCACCAGCAGCTGCCGCTCGCTCGGGGGGTCCACCGTCTTGCAGCCCGCGACCAGCGCGGCCAGCTTGGGCTGGTGGCTCTCGGCGAAGTGCTTGAAGTCGACCTGCACGGCGTGGGATCCTGTGACGAGCACTTCGCGAACGCCCACTATTGCATCGCAGACCTCGCCGAAGAACTCGTGCTCGGTGCGGACCAAGCCGCCGTGCTGGCGCGCGTGTTGGTTATGGGTCTCGATCTTTTGCGCCTGCACATGCGCGGCATCGAACTGCAGCACTGGCGCGCTCTGGTGGTCAAGCCAGACCGGGGCGTGAAAAAGCGGCGTCTCAACACTCTTGCATCATCGCCAATGCTTCGCTTGCGCTGGGGTTGCTGAACTCGAGCGCCCGCCTCGCTGGCGGCGACCCGTGGGATGCAGGATTGTTGAGCAGCAGGTGCTCAGCGCCTGGCCAGTGCGCCAGGCAACAAACACAACAGCAAGAACAGCAACATGAACCGAGGCACGTCGACCAAGGTGTCTATCAGGCCGACTGTCCCGAACGCGGCCATGGCTGCGAGCAGCGCTGCGCCGTCGGCCTGTCCCTGCGCTGCAGCGCTGGCGGCGCGCCAGGCGCCTGCCAGCAGCAAGGCCAGCAAGGCGCTGACACCGAACAATCCCAACTCGACATACACCCCCAACAGCAGCGACTTGGTATGCCAGGACAGATGGTTGTCCGAGGTCGCCGTCCAGCCGTCCATGCCGGCCTGAAAGTCGCCATTGCGGATCTTTTCCACACCGTCGGCGCCGACCAAGGACACCCAGCTCAGATCGACCGGGACGCGGCCCGCGTTGTTCAAGCTCAGCCGGACCGGCCGCGGCAAGCGACCCGGTCCAGCTTCGGGCGCGACGATGCGCAGCGAAAACTCTTGCCAAGCTGTCGTCTTGGGACAGTCTTGCGGCGAACAGCCTGGCGCAGTGACAGCCGTCGTCGCAGCCGTTTGAACGGGCCGGCCGACGCTGCACTCGGCCGAGCTGAGCAGCCACTTCTGACACAGCCCGACGCTGAGCGCAGCCCGCGCATCAGCTGTTCGCAGCCGGTACTTCAGGCTGTAGCTCGCGCCTGGCTGCAAGGCCACGATCTGGTCGACGAAATAGGCATGGCCCGCGCCCAAACGCAACAGCTGGCGCACGCCATCGTCTGACACCAAACGGTGGCTGCCGGGGCGTTCGCCAACGGCCGTGTGCCAGAGTTTGAATGCTGCAAAGCGCCCCAGTCCTATGCCCAGTGCGCTGCTGACCGGGTCGCTGCCCATCATCTGCAAGACATCGGCCCAGTGCTTCTGCCGGGTGTCGAGATCGGCGGCCAGGGTCTGCAAACGGCTTTGCGCAAAGCTGCCGCTCAGCACCGGATAGGCCACCCCGGCGACCAAGATCGCCGAGGCAAGCCCGAGCACCAGGCTTCGCCGGCGTCGCTGCTTGGTTGCCAGACTGGCGCCTGCGAACACCAGCACCGCCAGCGCCATCGCCGCGTAGCCGCCGCGGGAAAAAGTGACCATCAGCGCGTAGGCACTGCTGATCAGCAGACCCGTGCAAGCCAGCGAGCGCCAAAGCGCGCCGGGCCGCACCCATTGGGCCAGCAGAAAAGGCGTGGCCACGGCGATGAAGCACTCGATGTAAGCGCCGCCCAGACTCATCGCCGAAATAGGCCCTGCAACGCGGTAGCTGCCGGCGAAGTCCAACAAGTAGCTGAAGGCCAATCGCTCAACGACGACAGCCGCCACCGTTCCCGCCAGGCCCAGCACCAGTCCGAGCCCGAAGGACCCGACGACATCGGCGCCGGCACTCTGCAAGCGGGTGGCCAGTCGCCACAGGCACAGCGCCCACAGCGCGCTCTTGCCCAAGCGCAGTGCATTGAACGGGCTCATGGGCTGGCTGAAGGCATCGAGCGCCAAGTCTGGCCAAGGCGACAGCGCGCGGACCAAGCCGATCAGCAGGCTGACCAGCAACAGCGTGAAGGCCCAGCTCAGCGCCGACGGCTGCCGCCTGTCAGGCATGGCCGGCGGCAGCCTGGCCCATGCGACAGCCGTGCTCAGCAGCAACAACGCGTCGAACTCATCCAGATAGGTTCGGCCGCTCCAGGGCGCGAGATCGAGCAGCGGCAAAGCCGCCGCGACCAAGGTGAACAGCCAGTGCGGGCGCCAGGCCACCAGCGCGCTGGCCAGCAACAAGCCCAGTCCCAACATGATGGGCTGCACCGGAAACGACACCAACCAAACCGCCACAGCGCTGCCCGCCAAGGCCGGCACGGCCCAGCGCCTGTTCGGCGTCATGCCGACCAGCGCCGGCGTCAACGCAAGCCTCGGGCGGCTGGCCGGGGCCTTGGGGCGCTCAACAGGCTCAGCAGCCAGCCCAAACCCCAGACGCCGATCCAGGCGATCACGACGTTGCTCGGGTCCGGCTTGCCGCCGGCCAGCAGTCGCCCGGTCTCCACCATGGCAGCCAGCAGGGCCGCCAACGCGCCCGCCAACCGGGCGTCGATGTTCCAGGCCCAGCACATGAGATTGACCGGGGCATAGCCGGCGATCACCACCGCCATGCTGGTCAGCGCATGGGCTTCGGTGCTGTAGTAGTGGTAGAAGAGCGGCAAGAAGCGCACATCGTCGTGCAGTCGGCGCAGTGCAGGCTGCAGGCCCGGCCAGGGGCCGCGCCACCAACCGTAGAGCGCGGTCAACAACAGCAGGTACAAGGGCACGGCGAGCGTCGTCAGCCGGCGCAAGACGGCGCGCGCGGATTCGATGCGCCATGCTGTCGTGCCATGCCATGCTGCGGCACCCAGCGCAAAGCCTATCGATCGGGTCAGCAATGAAACGCCCTGGCTCAGCCCCGAGGCGATCGCCAACTGCGCTGCTTCGATCAGCAAACCGGTCAGCGCGCCAACAATGCTGGCGCGCAGCAGGGTCGATGCCAGGCCGACTCTACCGGTCATTGCGCCGTGGCGGGGTGATTGCCATGCCATCCAAAGCGCGCCCAAAGGCGACGACGCCAAGATCTCGAGCATGAGTTTGGCGGCGATGCGGATAGTCTCTTGCTCAGCGCTGGCGTCAGCCAGCCAGATTGCAAGCTGCGGGCCGCCGAGCTTTTCGCGCCACTCCTGCGCAGTCAACAACACGTCAAACGGAAACAGTGCCCAGGCGCCGTAGCCCAGCGCATAGGCCAGCCCCAGCTCTTTGAGCAGCGGCGACCCGCCCTGACCCAGGCCGCGCAGCAGCTGGCGCAAGCGCGCCGCACCGGCCTGCGCCAGCAGCATGCCCAGCACGCTGCCGATCGCCTCTGAGGCCAAGTCGTTGCGTGAAACAGTGCGCGGCGGGAATGCCGTTTGCGCAAACTCCAGCGCCAGTGCCAACAGCGTCGCTGCGGCCAAGGCCGCCGCGCCGGCCAGCAGCCTGCGCCAGCGGCTGGCGGCTTCGGGCTGGCGGCCGAGCAGCGCCACGCATCCCAGAAAGCCTCGACCGCCAGCATCGGCGCGTCCAGCAGTGTTTGCCAGGCCTGCAACAAGGTGATGGGGTGGAAATCCAGTGGCACCAGGCTGCCATAAATGACAAACCCAACCCAGGCCGCCCACAGCGGCCAAACACCAACCGGTGCGCGATGGCTTGCGGTCTGGGCTCGGGCGACGGCGGAAGGGGCTGGGCTGGAAGGCAGGCAATCTCTCCGTCAGGGCACTGCGATTTTTTTGGCGCTTGACAAACCCCAGCACTCTAGCCAGCGCAAGGGTTCGCCGCAACGACGCCTGGGCTTGCGCGGTGGCGCGCATTGCGCAACACGCCACGGATTGACCCATCCGCTGCTGCACCGTTCGCACTGGTTCGGCTGCGCCGGCTTCGCCGCTCGCTGGAACCAGGCTCTGCGACACTGCGCCGTCGTCATCCAGCGGCCTGTCCGGCCGGTCCGTCATGCCCCAATCCGCCCCGCTGCCTGTCCCCCGCTTCGATACCTTCTACCGCCACGCTGAGCTGACGCGCTTGCTGCAGGCGTACGCAGCTGCGCGGCCAGCCCTGGTGCAGCTGCGCTCGATCGGCAAGAGCTTCGAGGGCCGCGACATCTGGCTGCTGGCGCTGACCAACGCCGCCACTGGCGCTGACACCGACAAGCCGGCGATCTGGGTCGACGGCAACATCCACGCCGCCGAGTTGACCGCCTCCACCGCCTGCCTGTATTGGCTGCATCAGCTGGCTTCTGGCCACGGCAGCGACGCCGGCGTCACCGAGCTGCTCGACACCCGCGTGGTCTACCTCTGCCCGCGGCTCAACCCGGACGGCGCCGAGCTGGCGCTGGCCGACAAGCCGCGCCATATCCGCTCGTCGACCCGGCCTTACCCTCGCGACGAGCCGGCGGTCGAGGGCCTGACCGCCGAGGACATCGACGGCGACGGCCGGGTGCTGCACATGCGCCTGCCCGACCCGCACGGCAGCTGGAAGTGCCACCCGCAAGACGCCAGGCTGATGATCCCGCGCGAGCCCGGCGAGTTCGGTGGCCACTACTGGCGCGTGATGCCCGAGGGCACGCTGACGAATTACGACGGCCTGCAGGTCAAGGTCAACCCCAACCTCGAGGGCTTGGACCTGAACCGCAACTTCCCGTCGATGTGGCGGCAGGAGTTCGAACAGGCCGGCGCCGGTCCTTACCCGACCAGCGAGCCCGAAGTGCGCGCGATGGTCGACTTCGTCGTCACGCATCCCAACATCGGCGCAGCGGTGAGCTTCCACACCCACTCGGGCGTGATCCTGCGCCCGATGGGGACGATGAGCGACGAGCAGATGACGCCCGAAGACTTGTGGATCATCAAGCGCCTGTCGGCGCTGGGCGAGAAGCTCACCGGTTACCCGGCGGTCAGCAGTTTTCACGACTTCAAGTACCACCCCAAGGAAGTGATCACCGGCACCCAGGACTGGATCTACGAGCACCTGGGCGCGCTGTTCTGGACCGTCGAGATCTGGGCGCCAAACAAGGAAGCCGGCATCACAGACTATGACTGGGTGCACTGGTACCGCGACCACCCGCCCGAGGACGACCTGAAGCTGCTGCGGTGGAGCGACGCCGAATGCGCTGGCCTGGCCCATGTCGACTGGTACCCCTACCAGCACCCGCAGCTGGGT
>RGQD01000119.1 GCA_010030205.1 Betaproteobacteria bacterium | reverse complement strand
CCAGTTCGCCCAGGCTGATCCTCGACCTGGCGCCGCGGCGTGGCGGCGCGATCTCGGCCCAGGGCAGCCGCGGCCTGCTGCCGCTGCTGCCGCATCCTCCCGAGGGCAAGTCCAAGCTCGCCGAAGACATCGAGAAGGCCGCCAAAACCGATTGCCGACAGGCTTACGCCAGCATGGGCCTGCTCGCTGCGGTGCCGCTGACCTTTGACGCCTTGCGCGACAAGGGCTGCCGCTGGTAGGCCTGCGGCTGCATCGCGCTGGGGCGGGTTAGCCCGGTGCTGCCTGAGCACTGCGCCGTGGGAAACTGATCCGTTTATCCACAGTTGAACGACATGGCACAACGACTGCTTGGCAAGACCGCTTTCATCACCGCCGCTGGCCAAGGCATCGGGCGAGCCATCGCCGAAGCCTTTGTTCGCGAAGGCGCCCAGGTGATCGCCACCGACATCAACCCGGTGTTGCTGCGCTCGCTGGCCGAGGCCAGCGGCTGCCGTACCCTGGTGCTCGACGTCACGGATGGCGCTGCCGTGCTGGCCGCCGCTGCCCAGGCCGGGCCGGTCAACGTGCTGGTCAACGCGGCGGGCTTTGTCCACGTCGGCTCGGTGCTCGATTGCACCGAGGCCGAATGGGACTTCGGCTTCGAACTCAACGTGCGGGCTCAGTACCGCAGCATCAAAGCCCTGCTACCCGGCATGCTGAGCGAGAACGGCGGGTCGGGCGGGTCGATCATCAATGTCGCGTCGGTCGCTGGCAGTCTCAAGGGCGCGCCCAACCGCTTCGTCTACGGCGCGACCAAGGCTGCGGTGATCGGTCTGACCAAGGCGGTGGCGGCGGATTTCGTCACCCGCGGTATCCGCTGCAACGCGATCTGCCCTGGCACCGTGGAGTCCCCCTCGCTGCGTGATCGCGTCAAGGCCCAGGCCGCGTCGAGCGGCCAGACCGTGGCCCAGGTCGAGGCCGCGTTTGTCGCGCGCCAGCCGATGGGCCGGCTCGGCCGAACCAGCGAGATCGCCGCGCTGGCCGTGTACCTGGCCAGCGACGAGAGCGCGTTCACCACCGGTACCGCGCAGGTCATCGATGGCGGCTGGTCCAACTGATCGCAGGCTGCGAGGCGCTGACGTTTCTCATCTCGGAAAAGCTTGAATCCGCCCGGCTGACGGGCATGAAACAAAGGTGCAGACATGGCTGATTTCGGAAGCTTGGAAGGCACCGGTTTCGAGTTGATCGAGCCGGAGTTCGCGCGCTGCCTGGCGGGGCCGGAGCGTGTCCAGCGGCTGTGGACCGGTGGGCGCTGGTGCGAAGGACCGGCCTGGTTCCCGGCCCACCGCAGCTTGGTGTGGTCCGACATTCCCAACAACCGGATGCTGCGCTTCGACGAGCTGAACGGCACCGTGGGCCTGTTTCGCGAAGCCTCGAACAACGCCAACGGCAACACGGTCGACCGCGAAGGCCGCTTGGTCAGCTGCGAGCATCTGACGCGGCGCGTCACGCGCACTGAGCACGATGGCCGCATCACGGTGCTGGCCGATCGCTGGCAGGGCCTGCGGCTGAACTCGCCCAACGACGTGGTGGTTCGCTCCGATGGATCGATCTGGTTCACCGATCCGAGCTACGGCATCCTGTCGGATTACGAGGGCGCGACAGCCGACAGCGAGATCGGTGCCTGCCACGTCTACCGCATCGACCCCGCCACGGGCGTGGTGGACAAGGTGGCCGATGATTTCGTCAAGCCCAACGGGCTGGCGTTCTCGCCCGATGAATCCCTGCTCTACATCGCCGACACCGGTGCCAGCCATGACCCTGGCGGGCCGCGGCATATTCGTCGCTTAGAGCTCAGCAGCGACGGCCGCCGGCTCGGGGCCTCGTCGCTTTTCGCCACCTGCGGCAAAGGATACTTCGACGGCTTTCGGCTCGATCGCCAGGGCCGACTGTGGTGTAGCGCCGGCGATGGCGTCCACGTCTACACCGCGGACGGGCGCCTGATCGGCAAGATCCGCATTCCCGAGACCGTCGCCAACGTCTGCTTTGGCGGGCCCAAGCTCAACCGGCTCTATATTTGTGCCACCAGTTCGCTCTACGCTGTTTACCTCAAGGCCAACGGCCTGCCACTCTGAAAACCAGGAGAGACATCCATGAAACTGCTACGCCACGGCCCCAAGGGCCACGAAAAACCTGCGATGCTCGACGCCCAAGGCCGCGTGCGTGACTTGTCGGGCGTGATTGCTGACTTGCGCGCCGAGATGCTCACGCCTGAAGGCTTGGCCCCGCTGCGTGCGCTCGATCCGGCCAGTCTGCCGCTGGTGGCTGAGCCCGGGCGTATCGCCCCGCCCTGGAGCGGCATGGGCAAGTTCATCTGCGTTGGCCTGAACTACGCTGACCATGCGGCCGAATCGGGCATGCCGGTGCCGGCCGAGCCGGTGCTGTTCACCAAGCACACCAGCACGGTGATCGGTTGCAACGATCCGGTGGTGCTGCCCCAGGGTTCGGTCAAGACCGACTGGGAGGTCGAACTCGGCGTGGTGATCGGTCGCACCGCCCGCTATGTCAGCGAAGCCGACGCGCTGGATCATGTCGCGGGCTACTGCGTCGTCAACGATATCTCCGAGCGCGAATACCAACTCGAGCGCGGTGGTACTTGGGACAAGGGCAAGGGCTGCGACACCTTCGGTCCTGTCGGTCCGTGGCTGGTGACCAGCGACGAAGTGGCCGATCCGCAGCAGCTCTCGATGTGGCTCGAGGTCAACGGCAAGCGCTACCAAAACGGCAGCACTCGCACCATGGTGTTTGGCGTCGCCCACCTGGTGAGCTACATCAGCCGATTCATGACGCTGTATCCGGGTGACCTGATCAGTACCGGAACACCACCCGGTGTTGGTATGGGGTGTAAACCCGAATCGGTGTTCCTAAAAATAAATGATAAAATTGAATTGTGCATTGAAGGACTGGGCGTGCAAAACCAGACCGTTCATGCCTGGGATCCGGCGCTGATCGATGGTTGAGGCTTGTTCGTTCGATTCAGCGCGGGGTTCATGAACAGAAACTGTCGCCGCGCGCATCAGCCGGGACGCGTCAGGGGTGAACCCTAGGAAAGCCAAGAGCTCATGCAGACAAGAACCGTCACCATCTACTCAGGCGCCCGTATCCGCGTGCCTGAACACATTCAGCGTATCGATACCCACAGCACGCATGGATGGCAAATGCGCTATGGCCAGCCGACGCTGTTTTATTCGGATGGGCAAGGTCCCGGCAATGGGCCAAGGCCCGCGCTCAAGCGCGCGATCGAGTCACTTCGGCAGCGCATCGCTGAGTTGCCGGCACCTACCGGCTTGCAGCGCGGTACCAGTCCCAGCAAGCAGAACGACCTGCCGGTCGGTATCAGCGGCCCGATCCTGCGCCAGCGACCTGGCCGGTCGGTGCCGGAGTGTCATTTTTCGGTCAACCTGCCGCGCTTTGGTAGCAAGCCCTTGCGTCGCAGCGTCTATATCGCCAACCAAAACACGTACACCCCTGAGCGATACACCGGTGCGCTCAACGCGGCGCTAGACATGCGTCGCGCTGCTGAAGAGCAGTACCAACTCGACGCCACGGCCGCCAAACGACGCTCTGCGGCGAAGCTGTAGTCTTCAGGTCAGCGCGGCTGTCAAGCCGCATGGGTGACGTAGATGTCGGTGTCTGGCAACAGGCTGCACAGGGTCTGGAATGCGGTGTCGGCGAGTGTGGCGCCACCGCAGCTGCGGTCCAACGCGAGCTGCAGGCTGACCTCGCCGGGCTGCACATGCAGCGCCCTGACCCAGCCGGCCCCGGCAGGCAGGTCACCATCCGTGGCGAAGCCCAGTCGGGTGCCCAACGCTGCCATCAAGCGCTTCACTTCGTCGCTGGGCCCGCTCAGCTGAGGCATCAGCTCTGCTTGGTCCAGCACCCGCTGGCAATTCGGTGTGTCCTTGCCCTGCGGGCAGACCCCGCAACCGGTGGGGCCGACGTCGGGGTAAATCGAGACGGTCTTCATCTGGCCTTATCCATGGGACGGATTTTGTCCGCTCAGGCTGACAGCCACTTGACATAGAGCAATTGATATTGATCAATTGTTGCCCGACCGATATTGCCGCAGTTCAGGCGATTCCCAGTTGTTTGGCCAATCCGATCAAGTCCGGCGCCACCAGATCGAAGCGCGTCTCGCCGCTTGCTTCCATCCAGCCTCCGGGGCCGTGCTCGTCCGGGCGCGGGATGTAAGCTGTCTTGAGCCCGGCTTGCTGGGCGGCTGCCAAGTCCCTGGGATGAGCGGCCACCAGCATCACTTGCGACGGCGCTAGGCCAAGCAAGCGCGCCCCTGCACGGTAGACCTCGAGGTCGGGTTTGAAGCGGCCGATCAACTCGGCCGACAGCACGCAGTCAAATCGCAGGTCAGCGCCCCGGGTCAGGTTGACCAGCAAGGCCACGTTGCCGTTTGACAGCGTGGTGGTGACGAACGCGCTGCGCAGTCGTGCTAAGCCGACCACGCTGTCGGGCCATGCCGCCAGCCGGTGCCAGGCCCGGTTGAACTGGTCGCGTTCGCCCTCCGACAAGGATTCGAGCCCGAATCGCGGCAGCAGGTCGTCGAGGATCTGGCGGTGCAGCACGTCGATCGTGGCCCAGGGACGCTCGCCGGCTGCGACTTCGGCCATCGCCGGCCGGTAGCCTGCGCGCCAGGCGTCGGCCAAGGCCGGCCAGTCGGCCGCGAGGCCCAGGCGTTGCCCCAGGGCATGACCTTCGCGGATGATCGAGCTACGCCAATCCACCACAGTGCCAAAGATGTCGAAGGCGAGGGCGCGGACGTCGTGCAGTTCATCGGTCATGGTCTGGGCAGGAAGTGGTGGTTTGCCTCGAATGATGCCGTAAACGTCCGGCCGAACGCTCGGCCCAGGATCGCGCGATGAACTTGATCTGTCGCAAGACCGGGTGAACTGGGCCCGGCGCCGTCCCTGAAGCGACAAAGCGCGTCAAGCGGGCGATCGAACAATCCGTCGTCATGGACTTTGCCGATTCACCCCAGTCGCTGACGCTGCAAGCGAAATTGCAGCAATTCATGGCCGATCTGCTGCTGCCCTCGATGGCCGAGTGGCACCGCTGGTCGGACGCCAACGAATACCCGCTCGACTTGATCGAGTCGCTCAAGTCGCAGGCGCGCGAGATGGGGCTTTGGAATCTGTTTTTGCCCAGCCTGCGCGCCGACCAACCCGGCACCCGCTTGAGCAACCTCGACTATGCGCCGCTGGCCGAGATCATGGGCCGGTTGCCCTGGGCTGCCGAGGTTTTCAACTGCAACGCGCCCGACAGCGGCACGATGGAGTTGCTGCAGATCGCTGCGACACCGGCCCAGGTGCAGGCCTGGCTCAATCCGCTGCTCAGCGGCCAGATCCGGTCTTGTTTCGCGATGAGCGAGCCCGACACTGCGTCGTCCGACCCGACCCAGTTGCAGACCCGCATCGAGCGCGACGGCGACGAATGGGTGATCAGCGGCCGCAAGTGGTTCATCACCGGCGCGGCGCACCCTTGTTGCCGGCTCGCGGTCGTGATGGGGGTCAGCGAAGGCGACCATGCGCCAGAGCACGCAAGGCACTCGATGGTGCTGGTGCCGATGGACAGCCCCGGCCTGACCATCGAACGCAACATCCCGGTGATGGACCACTCGTCCCTGGACGGTCATTGCGAATTGCTGTTGCGCCAGGTGCGGGTGCCGATCAATAACCTGTTGGGAGAGCGTGGTGCCGGCTTTGCGTTGGCCCAGGCGCGCTTGGGTCCGGGACGCGTCCACCATGCGATGCGCAGCATCGGCCAGTGCGAGCTGGCACTCGAACTGATGTGCGAGCGCGCGCTCGAGCGCCGGGCGTTCGGTGGCCGGATCGCCGATTTCTCCAACGTGCAGGACTGGATCGCCGAGTGTCGGGTCGAGATCGACCAGGCCCGCTTGTTGGTGTTGCGGGCGGCCTGGCGGCTCGACAGCCAAGGCACGGCCGCCGCCCGAACCGATGTGGCGGCGATCAAGCTGGTGAGCTCGAGGCTGCAGACCCGGGTGCTGGACCGGGCGATGCAGGTCTTCGGCGCGATGAGCTTGTCGCCTGACACGCCGCTGGCCAGGCTCTGGGCTTGGGGCCGCGCGCTGCGTTTTCTCGACGGTCCCGACGAAGTGCATCTGCGCAGCGTGGCGCGCGCCGAGCTCAAGCGCGCCAAGAGCCGGCGTGGCGCCAACGCCGCCCATCTGCGACGCTGGATGCCATCAGGCTGAGGCTTGCGGCGATCAGTAGGTCGCGCGCCCACCCGACAGGTCGAACACCGCGCCGGTCGAGAAACTCGACTCCTCAGACGCCAGCCAGCACACCATCGCCGCGACTTCGGCGACCGTCACAAGCCGGCCCATCGGTATCTTGCCGAGCATGAAGGCGATGTGCTCGGGCGCCATCTGGTCGAAGATCGCGGTGCGCGCGGCGGCCGGGGCGACGGCGTTGACCAGCACGCCCTTGGTCGCGAGTTCCTTGCCCAGCGATTTGGTCAGGCCTATCAGCCCGGCCTTGCTGGCGCTGTAGTGCGAGGCATTCGGGTTGCCCTCTTTGCCGGCCACCGAGGCGATGTTGACGATGCGGCCATAGCCCTGAGCGATCATCTGCGGCACCACTGCGCGGCAGGCCAGAAACGGGGCGATCAGGTTGACCTCGACCACGCGGCGCCAGACTGCCGGGTCGAGCTCCCAGGTCGGTGCGTTGCCGCCGGTGATGCCGGCGTTGTTGACCAGGATGTCGATCCGGCCGTGCCGCGACAGCGTTGCCGCAGCCGCCGCGGCAACGCTGTCCTCTTCGGTCAACTCGACACGATTGATGCTGACCGGGCCGCGCGATGCCAGCGCGGCCACCGCCTGGTCCAGCCGCGCCGCGTCGATGTCCCACAGCACGACGCTGGCGCCGCAGGCCAGCATGCGCTCGGCCGTGGCGTAGCCTATGCCTTGGGCGCCGCCGGTGATCACCGCCACGCGGCCACGCAGGTCGATCTGGTTCATGCCATGCCTTTGAGGGCTTGCGGGTTGCCTGCGCAGTCGGCGATGTACTGGCGGATGATGTCGGCGAACGAGGCTTCGGGCTCCAGGCCCAGCGCGGCTGCGCGGTCAGCGCGGGCGCCGGCCGGCCAGTTTGCGACGATCCCTGCGATGCGCTCGTCGCGCTCGAATCGAACCAGCGCGCGGACCTTGGGGCCTGCCACTTCTTCTAGCGCATCCATCATTTGCGCGACCGTGACGTTGATCGAAGGCAGGTTCATCGCCGTGCGGCCGCCATAGGCCTCGCGGCTGGCCTGGTAGATGGCGATCAGGCCCTCGACCGTGCGCTGCGGTGAGCTCATCGGGTGCGAGACTTCCGGCCCGACCGGACAGATCGACACGACCCCGGCGAGCGGCTCGCGGATGATGCCCGAGAAGAACGACGAGGCCGCGCCGTTGGGCTTGCCCGGCCTCACGGTGACCGTCATCAGCCGCGCACTGCGGCCATCGAGATAGCCCTTGCGGGTGTAGTCGGCGATCAGGTGTTCGCAGACATGCTTGTGCATGCCGTAGCTGGTCTGCGGCGTGGGCAAGGTGGTGTCGGTGACGATCGCCGGCATCGGCACTGCGGCGTCGGGGCCGTACACCGCGACCGAACTGGAAAACACCAGCCTGGCCGGCTTGGCGCCAGCGTTGACCCGGTGGCGCAGTGCGTCGAGCAAGGCTCGGGTGCTGTCGAGGTTGCTGCGCAAGCCGAGGTCGAAATCGTCCTCGCATTCGCCCGAGACTGCCGAAGCGAGATGGAACACACCATCGAACGCCTCGTCGCGCAGCGCTTCGCAATGCGTCAACAGCGGGCCGACGCGGGCTTCGATGCGAGGGTCAGCCAGCAGTTCAGCCCGCGCGGGGGCTTGGTCGGCGAGCACGATCTTTTCGATCTTTCGGCCGTCCAGCGTGCCGCGTTGCAGCAGGGTGCGCGCCAGACGCGAACCGACGAATCCGGCGCCGCCGGTGATCAGGATTTTCATGGTGTTGTGCTCGGGTTCACAGTCGGTGGAGGGGGTCAGCATGCGGTCAGGCCGCGTGGTTTCAGGTGCGATGCGGGCAAGGTCAGCGAGGGCAGTTCGCGGCGCGAGTTGAGCACGGCCTCGATGTCTTCGCCGGCGGCGTCGATCAGCACCAGGATGGCTTTCTCGGCGCTGGCCGGCGCGCGTGCGATCACCGCGTCGAGCACCGCACGGTGCAACGGCAGCGCCAGCGCCGAAGCGTCCGGGCGCGAGGTCGAGAGCTCGAAAGCGGTGCGCAGCAGCGCGCCCAGCGCTTTGCTCATCTGGATCACCATGCGGTTGTGGCAGGCGCGCAGCAGCCCTTGGTGGAATCGCAGGTCGTGGCTGACGTAATCGCCGCCGAACTCGATCGCAGACTTCATGCCGGCATAAGCCGCTTCGATGTCGAGCAGGTCGGCGTCGGTCGCGCGCTCTGCGGCCAGCCGCACCGCTGCAGGCTCGACCACCCGGCGCAACTCCTGCAGGTCGCGCAGGAACTCTCGCGTGAAGCCTGCCCTGGACTGCCAGGCCACCACATCGGGGTCAAACCAGTTCCAACACGACTCGGGCATCACCCTGGTGCCGAGCTTGGGGCCGGTGACCAGCAAGCCCTTGGCCACCAGCGACTTGACGGCCTCGCGCACCACCGTGCGCGACACGCCCAACGACACGCCCAGCAGCGGCTCGGGTGGCAGCGAACTGCCGACCGGGTAGCGCCCGCTGACGATGCCCTCGCCCAGCAAGTCCAGCGTGTTGCCGTGCACGTTTTTGATCATCTCGGGTTTCGGTGGCGCGCAACGCATGGCTTGGCGTTCAGGCCCTGACGAACAAGGTCACCAGCGGCTCGGCGCCGACCTGGCGGCTCCAGTGGCCGTGGACGCGGGGGTCGATCTGCCCGCTCAGGATGAAGACCCACTGCGGGTCGCCGGTGCAGTGGAACTCGCTGCGAAAACCGACCGGGCTTTGGCGCAGCTGCATCCCGGCGCTGGGCATCAGCGGCGACAGCATCGCCTGCGGCTTGCCCTCGGTCAGCGCGATCGCTTGTTCTTGAAAACGCGCCCGACCATCGTTGTCGGTGAACAGAATAATCTGGCTGAAGCTGGCGGTCATGGTCGGAATCTCGGGTCGCGATGGCGGTTCGGCGGTGGATCAGAGTGAAGCGGTGACACCGCCGTCGACGTAGAGGATATGGCCGTTGACGAAGCGCCCGGCGTCGCTGGCCAGAAACACCGCCGCCGGGGCCAGGTCGGCTACATCGCCCCAGCGCCGGCTGGGCGTGCGGTTGATCAGCCAAGCCGAGAAGGCCGGGTCGTCGACCAGCTTTTGCGTCAGCTCGGTCTTGAAGTAACCCGGTCCTATGCCGTTGACGGTGATGCCATGCGGCCCCAGGTCGATCGCCATGCCCTTGGTCAGCATCTTCACCGCGCCCTTGCTGGCGGTGTAGGCGGTGGTGCCCGGACGGCCCAGCTCGCTCATCACCGAGCAGATGTTGATGATGCGCCCGGCACCACGCGGCACCATGCGCTTGGCCACCGCCTGGCCGACGAAGAACAGGCTGTCGACGTTGGTGCTGATCACCGCCTGCCAGTCGGCCGCCGCCAGTTCGTGGAAAGCGCCCCGGCGCGTGATGCCGGCGTTGTTGACGAGAATGTCGATGGCGCCGATCTCGGCCTCGATGCGCGCCACCGTGGCCTCGGCGGCAGCCGCGTCGGTGACGTCGAACGGGCAGCTGTGCACGGTCAGGCCGAGTTGGCGCAGCGCGTCGGCGGCCTGCGCCAGCTTGGCTTCGTCGCGGCCGTTGAGCACCAGCGCGGCGCCGGCTTGGCCCAGGCCGCGCGCCAGCGCGAAGCGCCCAGGCCGCGCGCCAGCGCGAAGCCTATGCCCGAGGAGGAGCCGGTGACGAGGGCCAGCCGGCCGTCGAGGCGAAAGGTGTCAGCAGTGATCATGTCTGTGTGTTTCTGAGTTGGGCCAGCGCTTGTGCGCTGATTCTGGTGGCCGGCAACATGATGTCAAAGCACAGCGCTGCCTCATCAGCACTGGGCGGCTCCAGCGTGGCGAGCTGGCTGTCGAGCAGGGAGCTTGGCATGAAGTGACCTTTGCGCGCCTGCAGCCGCTCGCGCAATAGCTCGGGCTGGCCGTGCAGGTGCACCCAGCGCAGGTCGGTGCAGGCTGAGCGCAGCAGATCGCGATAGCTGCGCTTGAGCGCTGAGCACGACAACACCAGGCCGCGTCCGGCGGCATGGGCCTGGCTCAATTGGTCGCCAATCGCGGCGAGCCAGCCTGCGCGGTCGGCATCGGTCAGAGCTATGCCGGCAGCCATCAGCGCGACGTTTTGCTGCGGGTGCAGCGTGTCGCCCTCGATGAAGTCCAATCCCAGCGCCTGCGCGATCTGTGCGCCCACGGTGCTCTTGCCGCAGCCGCTGACGCCCATCACCACGATGCGCAGGGCGCTGGGTGTGCCGGTTGGTGGGGTCGGGCCTGGGGCGTTCGGGCGCGAGGTGGCGGTCGCCATGGTGTTGCGTTCTTTAAGGTTTCGTCAGCGCACCTGGCCAATCTCCGGCCTTCCCAGGTCTGTCGTGGACTAGACCGCTGCGGCCAGGTCCAGATTGCTGAGGCGCGAAGCGCCAGGGACAGGTTCAGCGCAAGCCTCAATCATATGATGATTAACAAGCTGCTGCGAACGAAGATTTCCTTGGTCGCAGGCAGGTCGGGGAAAAAATGTCGCCCTTGGGCGGCTCGTCACCTGGCCTGAGAGGCATCAAGCCTTGCGGCGACCTGTCAGCAAGCCCAGCATGGCCAGTCCGACCAAGGTCAACGCCAGGGTGTCGGGCTCGGGCACCGCAAGGGGCTGGTACTCGTAACGCACGGTGGCGTAGCCGCCAGCCTGCGTGAGCAGGCTGGAGCGAACATTGCCTGGGCCGCTGTAGCCGGACCCTGCCGTCGCGGACAGCGGTGCGTGAACAAGACCTTGACCGGTGAACAAGGCCAATGTCGAGGCGTCGAGAAAGCTTGTCGACTGGCTCGCACTGGTGATCAGGTTGGTGAAGCTGACGCCTGAGCTGCCCGCATAGTCCTGGGCGCCGTCGTAGCTGCCGGCGGTGAAATTGCGCTGCAGCATCGACGTGGTGGTGACCAGTATGGAGCCCGGATCGTTCGGGTTCGCCAACTTGAGTTGAGCTTGCAGACTGAGTGTGATGTTGGCGGCGGTGTTGTTGTGGCTCTCAGCTTTGGCGCTGCCGGCAAGATGGGCGAACAACTCGACCGTCACCGACTGCAGCGTGCCTAGCGAGGGGTCAAACTGCGGCAGATCGAGATAGTTCGACCAGTTGGTGGGCTGGTCGGGCAGCAGGTTGGAGTTGTAGCTCAGTGGGGTGGCTTGGGCGCCGGCCGTGGCGGCGCAGAGCATTGCGGTAAGGGCGAGGGCTTGCAGTTTCATCGTGTCGATCCGGTTGCTGGTGGGAGGCATGGACGGGGTCAGCGTCGCCCCCTGCCAACCCATCCGGCCAATCCCAAGGCCAGACCGAGCAGACCGATCGATGCCGGTTCGGGCACAGCGTTGGGCGTGTAGTCGTAGGTAACGCTGGCACTGGCCGTGGCCTGGGTGATCGCGCCGCCATCGAGGTTGCCTGCCGACCCGTCCATGCCCGACAGCCCCACGGCTTTGACGCCGATGCGGAAGTTGCCGCCGCCCAGGACGGCGGCCCAGTCGGTGGCAGGGCTTGCGCTGGTGGCTTGTCGGTCCTCCAGGTAGCGGTCGTCTTCAGCACCGCCAGCCAGCAGGAACACTTCCCTGCCGCTGAAATTCAGCACCAGGTCGCTGAGCCCGATCATGCTGAATTGCATGCTGCCATACAGTTGGTCGGTGACACTTTGTGCGGCCAGGCCCGTGTTGCCAGCGAAGAACTCGGTCTGCAGCACGCCAGACAAGGCGAGCCTGACCGAATTCAGCGTGCCCAATGAGGGCGAAAACTGAGGCAGCGACAAGGTCTTGGCCGGATCCCAATCTGTCAGGTCTGGCCCCAGGTTGTCGCTGAAGCTCAGCAGCGCGGCTTGAGCGCTGCCAGCGGTGAGCCAGCTTGAAGCCAGCAAGGCGAGGAATTTTCTTTTCACGAGGCTGTCCTTGATGCTGAGGTGCAGGTGTCGTCCTTGCTTGCCGGACATGCAAGCCTTAGCGAACTCTGTGCCAGCCCTCAAGCTCTTGAAAACATATTCAAAATCAACAGCTTGAGATCGCTGCCTTGAATGTGTTTTCAGCCTGTAAGCTGCGCCGACATGATTTCATTAACGAACCATGTTGAAAAAAGCAATAGGTCACGACCTATGAATTAGGGGGTGTCCAAACGGCTGTCAAGTTTTCCGACAAGCGGCGCTCTCAAGCAAATGTGGCTTTGCGGCTTGATCCCCCCGGGGGGCGGCCGGCTTCGGCCGGCCTTGGGGCGCTCAGTGGCACACCGGCAGTGCGCTGGCGGCCAGTTCAATCGTCATACCATAATGGGTCCGACCCCAATCCTCCAGCCCCCTGGGAAAGCCCGCACACCATGAGTTCAAGCCCCAAGAAGAAGCCCGAAGACCTGCGCAGCCAGCAGTGGTTCGGCCGCCAGGACCGTGACGGATTTGCCTACCGCAGCTGGGTCAAGGGCAAGGGCGTGCCGCACGACCAGTTCGATGGCCGGCCGGTGATCGGCATCTGCAACACCTTTTCAGAGCTGACGCCCTGCAACAGCCATTTCCGCACGCTGGCCGAGCAGGTCAAGATCGGCGTTTACGAGGCGGGTGGTTTCCCGCTCGAATTCCCGGTGATGAGCTTGGGCGAGACGCTGTTGCGCCCGACCGCGATGCTCTACCGCAACCTGGCCAGCATGGACGTGGAAGAAAGCATACGCGGCAACCCGATCGACGGCGTGGTGCTGCTGATGGGCTGCGACAAGACCACGCCCAGCCTGCTGATGGGGGCAAGCAGCGCCAACCTGCCGACCATCGGTGTCTCGGGTGGGCCGATGCTCAACGGCAAGTGGCGTGGCCAGGAACTCGGCTCGGGCACGGGCTTGTGGAGCATGAGCGAGCAGGTGCGCGCCGGCACGCTCAAGTTGGCCGACTTCTTCGAGGCCGAGAGCTGCATGCACCGCAGCCACGGGCACTGCATGACCATGGGCACGGCCAGCACGATGGCGTCTATGGTCGAAGCACTCGGCATCGGCCTGCCCGGCAATGCCGCCTACCCGGCGGTCGACGGCCGGCGCAACGTGCTGGCGCGCAACGCCGGCCGGCGCATCGTGCAGATGGTCCACGATGACCAGACCATCGGCCAGGTGCTGACGCGCGAGGCCTTCGAGAA
>RGQD01000118.1 GCA_010030205.1 Betaproteobacteria bacterium | reverse complement strand
GGGCGTCGGTGGGGAAATGCGAGGGCACCCAGTCCAGGATCACACCCAGGCCTGCGGCGTGCGCTTGTTCGACAAAGCGCGAGAAACCAGCCGGGTCGCCAAAGCGAGCGGTCGGTGCGTACAGGCCCAGCGGCTGGTAGCCCCAGGAGCCGTCGAAGGGATGCTCGCTGATCGGCAGCAGCTCGACGTGGCTGAAACCCAGGCCCACGGCATAAGGGATCAGTGTGTCGGCGAGTTCGTTCCAGTTCAACCAGCGGTTGCCGTCCTCGGGCTTGCGCCGCCACGAGCCCAGGTGCACTTCGTAGATGCTGATGGGTGCAGCCAGCGCATTGGCGGCCTGGCGTGCGGCCGAGCGCGGCACCGGCGCGGGCAGGGCCGCAACGATGCTGGCGGTGGCCGGGCGCAACTCGGCGGCGCGCGCCATCGGATCGGCTTTTTGTGGCAGGCGCTGGCCGAAGGCCGAGTGCAGTTCGTATTTGTAGCGTGCGCCGCTAGCCACCCCCGGGATGAACAACTCCCAGACGCCGCATTCACGCCGCAGCCGCATCGGGTGGCAGGCACCACGCCAGTGGTTGAAATCGCCGACCACGCTGACGCTCGAAGCATTCGGTGCCCAGACGGCAAAGCCGGTGCCCGTCACGCCCTCGTGTGTGCGAGGGGTCGACCCCAGCACCTCGTACGGTCGCAGGTGGGTGCCTTCGGCCAGCAGCCAGGCGTCGACCTCACCCAGCAAGGGGCCGAAGCGATAGGGGTCTTCGGCGATCTGGGTTTGGCCATCGGCCCAGGTGATATGCAGGCGGTAGGCTGCTTGCACGTCGCCAGCGGGCAGCGCCACCGGCCCTTCGTAGACACCGTCAGCGTGGCGGCGCTTGAGCCTGCCCAGCTGGCGCGAATCGGCGCCGCCAATCACGGTCACTGCGCTGGCGCCGGGCAGGAATACCCGAACCCAGGCCTGATTCTGAGCGTCCCGGTGCAGCCCCAGCAGCGCAAATGGATCGCTGCAGCGGCCGTTGCGGATCAGGGCTATGTCTTCGTTGCTCAGCATGGATGCATCGTAGGGTGTGCCAGGCCAGGATCGCGGTCTCAGGCCTGAGGCGTCACGCGCCAGATCCGTTCGGCGTAAGCCCGGATCGTTCGATCGGCGGAGAAAGGGCCCATGCCCGCGACGTTGGCGATGGCCCGGCGGGTCCAGGCCTCGGGGTCGCGGTAGAGCGCATCGACCCGAGCCTGGATATCGACATAGGCGCGGTAGTCGGCGAGCAGCAGGTAATGGTCGCCACCCCACAGCAGGCTGTCGATCAGGGGCCGGTAGCGCGTCGGCTCGTCGGGTGAGAAGGCGCCGGCGGCGATCGAGTCGAGCACCGCTTTGAGCTGCGGGTCGGCCTCGTAGAGCCGCATCGGCTGGTAGCCGGCGGCGCGGATCGCGGCCACCTCGTGCGCGAGCTTGCCGAAGATGAAGATGTTGTCGTCGCCGACGTTCTGCCGGATCTCGATGTTGGCGCCGTCGTCGGTGCCAATGGTCAGTGCGCCGTTGAGTGCGAGCTTCATGTTGCCGGTGCCCGAGGCTTCGGTGCCGGCGGTCGAGATCTGCTCGGACAGGTCGGCGCCGGGCACGATGGTTTCTGCCACCGAGACGCCATAGTTCGGGATGAACACGATCTTGAGCTTGTCGGCGATGCGTGGGTCGTGGTTGACGACCAGTCCGACGTCGTGAATCAGCCGGATGATGTTCTTGGCCGTGGCATAGCTCGAGGCTGCTTTGCCGGCGAAGACGATGGTGCGCGGCACCCAATCGGCGTTGGGTTGGGCCAGGATCGCGCGGTAGCGGGTGACAGCGTGCAGCAGGTTGAGCAACTGGCGCTTGTACTCGTGGATGCGCTTGACCTGCACGTCGAACAGGCTGAATGCATCGACCGTGATGCCGGTCGAGCGGTGGATCAGCGCGGCCAGGCGCTGTTTGTTGTGCTGCTTGATCGACCGGAAGGCCACGCGAAATCCGGCGTCCTCGGCCAGCGGCAGCAAGGCTTTGAGTTGGTCCAGGTCACGCCGCCAGCCAAGACCCAGTCGGGCATCGATCAGCGCTGCCAGCGCCGGGTTGGCCAGGGCCAGCCAGCGCCGCGGGGTCACGCCGTTGGTCATGTTGGTGAAGCGCTCTGGCCACAGTGCGGCAAAGTCGGCGAAGATGGTCTCGACCAGCAGGTCGCTGTGCAGCTTGGACACGCCGTTGACCTGGTGGCTGCCGACGATCGCCAGATGGGCCATGCGGACCCGGCGCTCGCCGCTTTCATCGACCAGCGAGAGCCGGCGCTGGAAGTCCATGTCGCCCGGGCGCAGCCGTTGTGCCTGCAGCAAGAAGTCGTGGTTGATCCGGAAGATGATCTCCAGATGGCGCGGCAGCACTTGCTGCATCAGCGCCACTGGCCAGGTCTCCAATGCTTCGGGCATCAGCGTGTGGTTGGTGTAGCTGAACACCTTGTTCGTCAGGCGCCAGGCCGCGGCCCAGACAAAGCCGTTTTCGTCGACCAGCAGGCGCATCAACTCGGCCACGCCGATCGCCGGGTGGGTGTCATTGAGGTGGATCGCCACCTTGTCGGCCAGGTTGGCCAGCGTGCCGTGCTCGGCCAGATGGCGCGCCAAGATGTCCTGGATCGATGCCGAGGTGAAAAAATACTCTTGCCGCAGCCGCAACTCGCGACCGGCAGGCGTGCTGTCGTTGGGGTAGAGCACCCAGGAGATGTTCTCGAACTCGTTCTTGTACTCGGCCGCGCGGGCGTAGTCGCCCGAATTGAACGCATGCAGGTCGATGTGCGCCGGGGCGGCGGCTTTCCACAGCCGCAGCGTGCTGACCCGCTCGGTGCCGTGGCCGGGGATCACATGGTCGTAGGCCTTGGCGTTGACCTCACCGGCATGGCGCCAGACAGGCGGCGAGTCGGGTGACTCCGAGCGTTCGACCCAACCGCCAAAGCGCACAGGATAGTGCACGCCTTGGCGCGGAAATTCCCAGGGTGTGCCATCCTCCAGCCAGGGGTCGGGGTGCTCGATCTGGCGACCACCCTGGATGCTCTGCGCGAACATCCCGAATTCGTAGCGTATGCCGTAGCCAAAGGACGGCAGCCCGACGCTGGCCATCGCGTCGAGAAAGCAGGCTGCCAGGCGTCCCAGGCCGCCGTTGCCCAGCGCGGCGTCTGGCTCGAAAGACTCGATGTCTTCTAGCGTACGCGCGTGATGACCCACGCTGCCTGGCGCAGCCGCATCCAGCCCGAGCGCGGCCAACGCATTGCCCAGGCTGCGGCCGATCAGGAATTCCATCGACAGGTAGTAGACCCGGCGCGCGCGGGCGGCACGGTCGGCCGCGTCACCTGCGATCCAGCGCCGAGACAGGTCGACGCGCGCGACCTGGGCCACAGCGCTCATCAGGTCAGTCGGCGTGGCCTCGGTCGGCGCCACGCCCACAGTGTTGAGCAGATGCTGCTCGACGCTGGTGGCCAGGGAGTCTGGGGCTTGGTTCAGGGGATCTTTCATGCTGGGGCTCCGGTTTGCAGGGGGCTGGGGCTGGCCCGTGAAGCAGATGGCTGCGCTGCAGTCTGTCAGCATTATTCATGCCTTGGCGGCAGTAAAACCGCCAAAAGCCATGGCACCATTCACCTTCAAACCACGTTGTTGCTGGCAGGGGTGCTTGCGACGAGACCGTGGTGGTGGGAGACACAGCATCGCCAACAACGTACTTGCATCCAGTTTCGATTTGCCCAAGCGCAGCGTTGCCTTGGTCCTGGCGGGCGGGCGCGGCAGTCGACTCAGGGACTTGACCGACCGCCGGGCCAAACCTGCGGTGTACTTCGGCGGCAAGTTCCGCATCATCGACTTCGCGCTGTCGAACTGTCTGAATTCGGGCATACGCCGCATCGGGGTGATCACGCAGTACAAGAGCCACAGTCTGCTGCGTCACTTGCAGCGAGGCTGGGCTTTTCTAAAGACCGAGATGAACGAGTTCGTCGACCTGCTGCCCGCGCAGCAGCGAGTCGACGAGGAAAGCTGGTACCGCGGCACCGCCGACGCGGTCTACCAGAACCAGGATATCCTGGCCGCTTACGGGGCCGATTACATCGTCGTGTTGGCCGGCGACCATGTCTACAAGATGAACTACGCGCTGATGCTGGCCGACCATGTGCAGCATGGCCGCGAATGCACGGTGGGCAGCATCGAGGTGCCACGCGCCGAAGCCAGTGCTCTTGGTGTGATGGCGATCGACGAGCAGCGGCGCATCATCGACTTTGTCGAGAAACCCGCGGATCCGCCAACTGTGCCCGGCAAGCCCGACCGCAGCCTGGCCAGCATGGGTATCTACATCTTCAATGCGCGCTACTTGTACAAGGAGCTGGAGCGCGACATGGCAGATCCTGGCTCCAGCCACGATTTTGGCAAGGACATCATCCCTGCTGCGGTGCGCAACGGCGAGGCGGTGGCGCACCCGTACGAGATGAGCTGTGTCGGCAACAAGGTCGGCATGCAGCCCTACTGGCGCGATGTCGGCACGATCGATGCCTACTGGGATGCCAACATCGATTTGACCGCCACCGACCCTGAGCTCAACCTCTACGACACCCGTTGGCCGATCTGGACCTACCAGGCGCAGCTGCCGCCAGCCAAGTTTGTCCACAACCAGCCCAACCGGCGCGGGATGGCGGTCGAGTCTATGGTCTCGGGCGGCTGCATCGTCTCGGGCAGCGTGTTTCGCTCGGTGTTGTTCTCCAGCGTTCGAGTCCATTCGTACAGCCAGGTGAACTGGAGCGTGCTACTGCCCGATGTACAGGTCGGTCGCGGTGCCAGGTTGACCAAGGTGGTGGTCGATCGCGGTTGCATCATTCCCGACGGCATGGTGATTGGCGAGGACGCAGCCGCCGATGCGCTTCGCTTCCACCGCAGCGAGCAGGGCGTGACCCTGGTCACCCGAAGCATGTTGCTGGCGCTGATCGTTTGATGGGCCGTGTCCGAGCTGCTGCGCTGCCTGGGTCACCGCGCCTGAAGGTCCTGCATGTGGCTGCCGAGGTCTTTCCGCTGGTCAAGACCGGCGGGCTGGCCGACGTCGTCGCAGCGTTGCCGCCGGCGCTGGCCGATGCCGGCGCCGATGTGCGTCTGCTGTTGCCTGGTTTGCCCGCCATCCTGGATGCCGTGCAATCGGCGCGCACCTTGATCGACATCGGACCCTGCTTTGGTGCGATGCGAGCGCGCTTATTGCTGGGGCGAATGCCTGGCAGCCAACTGCCGGTCTATGTGATCGACGCGCCTTACCTCTACCGACGCCAGGGTGGTCCTTACCAATCGCCAGGCGGTGATGAATGGCCTGACAACCTGCAGCGTTTTGCGCTGCTGGGATGGGTCGCCGCGCACCTGGCTGCGGGCGACGCTGACCCGGCCTGGGTGCCTGAGGTCGTCCATGCCCATGACTGGCATGCCGCGATGGCTTGTGCTTACATGGCCGATCACTTGCCCACCGCTGCCGCGTCGGTCTTTACGGTTCACAACCTGGCATTCCAAGGGCTGTTTCCGCACCACGATTGGGCGCTGCTGGGTTTGAGTTCGCGGTTCATGTCGCCGTCGGGCATCGAATTCCACGGCCAGCTGTCGTTCATGAAGGCTGGGCTGAAGTTCGCCGACAAGATCACGACCGTCAGTCCCAGCTACGCGGCGGAGATCGCCGCCAGCGCCGATGGCTGTGGTCTCGACGGGGTGATTCGCGGGCGAGCGGGGGATGTCAGCGGCATCCTCAACGGCATCGACACAGCGGTGTGGAATCCTGGGGCAGACAGGGCGATCGCAGCGCCATACGACATCGGTCGCTTGGCCGGCAAACGTGTCTGTCGCCTCGCGCTGCAGCAAGCGATGGGTCTGGCTGCGGACGACCAGGCCTTGATCCTGACCGTCGTCAGTCGCCTGAGCTCGCAAAAAGGACTGGACCTGGTGTTGGGCGCATTGCCTGCGCTGGTTCGCGCCGGTGTGCAATTCGCTGTCCAGGGCACGGGCGACACGGCGATCGAAGCTGCTTTTCGGATCGCCGAACGGGCTCATCCGGGCCGGGTCTCGTTGCACATCGGCTACGACGAGGCCCGCGCCCACCAGATGATCGCTGGCGCCGACCTGATTGCCGTGCCCTCGCGCTTTGAGCCTTGTGGGCTGACCCAGCTCTATGGCTTGCGCTACGGCACATTGCCCTTGGTGCGGCGCGTGGGTGGACTTGCCGACACCGTGTCAGACGGTGATGCGCGGTGCCAGACTGGGTTTGTGTTCGATGCCGCCACACCTGCTGCGTTGGAAGCTTGCGTGATGCGCGCGCTTGAACTCAAGCAAGATGTCTCTGCCTGGCAAGCCGTGATGCTGCGAGGCATGGCCCGAGACCTGTCCTGGACCGGACCGGCGCGCGACTATCTGGCTTTGTACGACGAGGCTCGTGCTGCGCGAATTGCCGCACCGCGCTTGGTGCGGGTGTGAAGCCTGGCGCAGTTCCGGCGCTGAGGCTGCTAGGGTGTTTTCGCCCGTCGCAGTGATGGCGCACAGCTTCACCAAGCCTTGAACCAGGGCTTCTTCGACTCTGTTTCGGCGGTCTTTGCAGCCGGCGCGACCTTCATCAGCAGCCGTCGGACACCGCCTCTGGCGTGCTGCACATCGCCCAGTCTGCGCGGCATGATATGCACATGTGCATGCATCACGACCTGCCCGGCAACGGGTTCCACATTGACGCCGATGGTGTAGCCGTCAGGTCGCTCGGTTTCGTCAAGTTTCATCTTGACCGTTCGCACCAGATCCCAAACGCCCATGTAGTCTTCGTGAGGCAGCATGAAGACGTTCGTCGCGTGGCGACGCGAGATGACCAACGTATGGCCCACGCTCAGCGGCGTGGAGTCTGGAATCGCATAGGCGTAGTCATTTTCAGCAAACGGCGCCGGGTCTTCACGTTTGGCTAGTTCACAAAATTCGCAATTTTCCATGACCAAGCTCGCACTTTGGAATGCGATTTCAAAGTTTTACTGTGTTGGATTTTAGACTGACATGGCGTAAGGGTTATGCGACCTTCGCGCCGGGTGAGTGCTTCGTGCCTTGGCGCAGCTGAGTCTGGGACTCCTGGTTCGCCCTGGTGTTGCTTGTGGCGCGTCAGCATGAAATCAAGTCAGGGATTTCACCCCAGATGGGGCGAGGAGGGCTGGCATGATGGCGAGCAGTTTTTTGTCTGCCCTCCCCAAGGAACACTTGCATGACCCATTCGCCTTTCGATCCTCGCCGCCGCAGCCTCAGTGCTGGCCTGGGTGCCTTGCTGGCTGCGCCCGGCCTGGCCAGTGCCCAATCCGCCGCCCCACGCTGGAAGCCTGAGCGCCCGATCACCATCTACAACCCGTTTGCGGTCGGCGGCATCACCGACATGCACCTGCGCTTCCTGGGCGAGCGGGTAGGGCGTATCCTGGGCCAGCCGGTGCTGGTGGAAGCGCGAGCGGGTGCCGCGGGCACCTTGGCGCCGGCCGCGCTGATGTCGGCCAAGTCTGATGGCCACACGCTGGCCTGCTACACCATCAACAGCCTGCGTTACCCGCACTACCAGTCGGTGAACTGGCACCCTACCCGTGATTTCAGTTTCATCACGGGCTTGTCGTCCTACACCTTTGCCTTGGTGGTGCGCGCCGATTCACCCTGGAAGACAGTGGAGGACCTGTTTGCTGCTGGCAAGGCCGACCCTGAGAAGTACACCTACGGCACCAGTGGCATCGGCGGTTCGGGCCACTTGATGATGCTGGAGATCGAGCAGGTCGTGGGTTCGCGCTTCACCCATGTGCCCTATAAAGGTGGCGCCGAATGGATGCAGGCGCTGATGGCCGGCCACATCCACTTCCTGGCCGATGCATCGCAGTGGGGACCTTTTGTCGACGATGGCCGCTGCCGCATCCTGGCCATGGTCACCGAGCAGCGCTTGCCGCGCTACGCCAACATCACCACCCTCAAGGAGAAAGGCATCAACGCGGTCGGCATGAGTCCCTATGGACTGGTCGGCCCGAAAGACCTGCCGCCAGCCATCGTGCAGAGCCTGTACGACGCCTTCGAGGAGGCCGGCAAGGACCCCGGCGTGCAGACGCTGCTCGACCGCTTTGTGCAAGTGCCCTGGCGCCGCAACCCGGCCGAGTACCGCCAGTTTGCCGAGCAGTACTTTGTCAGCGTCAAGCCGCTGTTGGTCAAGGCCGGCTTGGCCAAGCCTTGATTTTCCAGGCGATGGACGAAGTTGTCGCCTGGGTGCTCTGGTACAACCGGACCCGACTGCACTCGACGCTGGCCTATGTCAGCCCGATGCGGTTCGAAGAAAACTGGCTGGCCGATCAACCTCGGCAAGCCAGCGCGTAGGCCAGCGCGTAGGCCAGCTATCGGATACGGAATCCAGGGGCAAGGTCAGTCTGCGGTTGAACGCCGCATCGCGCTACCTTGTCCCAGGTTTCGGCCCACGAGTCATGGGCCCCGAGATAAGCCCCAGCGATCTGCCCAGAGCTTCAAGCGCCGCAAGCCTTGCCAAGCCCAGGCTGCGTTCGAACCGCCTCTTGCGGGTCCCCCGGCCGTGTACCAACTGCGCTGCGGTCAGGTTAAACCACCCTGGGAAATTGCGGTCGGCCAACCGATGCCGCTTCTCGGCTGGCATCCGCGACAACAACACCGGCCTGCGTATCGCCAGGAACCTTTGATCGGCAGTTGCGAACAGGTTTGATGAGGCAGGTGCCGGCCATCCGCGGCAATCGTCGGCAATCGTTGGCAATCGACCGACTCCTGGCTGTTGTCGAAGCAAGGTTCGCTAGCCAGGTTCTCAAGCAAGCGGTCACCGCATTGCTTTGGACGTCTGCCGGGCTTGAAGCTGCGGCGACATCAGTCGGCGCCTGGGGCGCTGTCATCAGTGTCGTCAACGTCGTCGGCCGCGTTGTCGGCCGCGATGTTGGCCGCCGGCGCGCTGAGCCGACGCAGGGTCAGCGCGCAGCGCTGGTCTATCAGCGTGACGATCTGCCCGAGGATGGGGTGGCCCTGGCCTTGCGCATCGAACGCTGCCACGGTCTGTCGGGCTAGCTCGGGCAGGCGGTTCGCGATGGCCATCACCCGCTTCTTGACCTGGGCGGGTGACAGGCCGGCGTCGCGGGCGAAGCGCTCCCAGTGACTGGCCATCAGCGCGCTGAAGCGGTATTGGCCGCCCAGCTTCATCGCCATCTTGTCGGTCAGGCGCGGGTAGACCGCCGTGCACAGCAGGTCGTAGAGGGGGGCCAGCGTGGCGTCGGTGGGGCCGCCAGCGCGGACAACGCGGCCAGCCGAGGCCGCAGCGCCGTACAGCAGCGAGAAGTTCTTGCCATGCCCGTCGTGGTTGCCGATCAGGGCGTTGAATACCACCGCGTCCAGCAGCGCCAGCACGGGCAACGCGCTGGGCCGGGTGGCACGGCGCAGCAAGGCAAAACACTGCGCCAGGTCGGGGCCGCCCTCGTTCTGGTACTTGTGCTCGGGCGGCACGGCCAGGGCCTGGCAGAAGTCTTCCTGGTGCAGGCGTATCGGTGGGGGATTGGGGGGCGCGGGCTCTGCCGCCCGCGCTGCTGCGGCCAGTCGGTCGTAGCGCTGCACCAGCAGCACGGCGCCCTGGGCAACCGGGTGGATCTGCACCGACGCCACCGCCAGCTTCAGTGCCGCGGCCAGGCGCATGCAGAAGGCCTCGTTGAACACCGTGCCGTCCAGCCCCGCGATCGCCGGCTTGAGGATGTGGGTGCTGGGCGAACCAAACAGCGGCAGGCCGATGCTGCCATCGTCGGCGACGACCACCGGCAGCTTGTCTTGTGCACCGGCCAGCGACAGGCGCAGGCCTTGCTGGCCTGCCAGCATCGGCCGCTGCGGCATGTCGTCAAGCAGTGCTTGCAGCTCGGCCGCATCCAGCCAGCGCACGGTGTTGGCCCCGGCCTGCGGCGCAGGGCTCTGGCCGGGCTCCAGCAGGGTGACGGCGCCGGCGCATTCGCCGCCGATGCCGGCCAGCAGTGCGAAGTCGTTCTGCCGCGAGGCCTGCAGCGCCTGTGCCACCAAGCGGCGCTGCTCACCCTCGGGCAACAGGCCGGCGAAGAATGGCCGCGCCGCGTGGTCGTCAAAGGCTTCCGCGCGCAGCGGGAGTGATTGCGACAGCGGCCAAGGCTTGTGCTGCGCCAGCCAGTCCGGTGCGTACTCGAAGCGCAGCCGGCCCGCCACCTGGCTCAGCGTGCCGACCCTGGCGCTGGCCAGCCCGGCGCTGAACCAGACCTCGAGGCTGCGAGCGGCCATGTCAGTCCTGGCCAAGAGATGGCAAGCCGTGCACGGCCAAGGAGCCCCCCAGCGCATGCAGCACGCGCAAGATGTTTTCCAGCCGCAGCGTGGGTTTGCCGGCCTCCAGGTCGACGATGAAGCGCACGCCCACCCCAGCGGCCAACGCAAGCTGGGGCTGGGTCAGGCCCAGCCGCTTGCGCGCGGTGCGGGCGGCCAGGCCCAGCGCTGCGGGGGTGTCGATGACGGATTGTTCGGGCATGATTATTTCCTGTTCGGGAAATTATCTCTCAACTTCGGTCTGGACGGACATTTGATTCCCGATCGGGTGATTTTTGTCGATCGAGGTCGGCGGTTGGTCAAAATGTACCGATCGGGATTTCCAACCATCACCCTGCGCCGATCTGCGCGGCCAGGACGTTGTCATCCGGAACCGAGCTTGGCCTGCAGGTTCGAAGGTCTTTTTTTGGCGGGCAAAAAGGTCAGTTCAAAGCGCCTGTTCTTAAACCATTTAACGACTTGAGTCGACCTTGTCTAGGCAAGCCCGATCGGCATAAGACCTAGCCCTGTACCTGTGCGCATACTTTTTTGACTCAGGCACGGCAACCGGCGCGCAGCAGCGGTCGGCAACCGGGCCACAATGAAATGTGGGCCGGGCGATGAACGCTGTTGCACCTCTGGTTGAGCGGAAGGCTGTCCGTCATTTGGGTGCGACGCGCGCGAGTTTCTCGGCCATGCGCGTTTGCCATCCTGGTCCAGATGCGCGCCATTTGAGAATGACATCCTCAGGCAACCGAATGGAGATCAACTTCTTCGGGTTTAGAGAAACGGGTCTGCCACCCTTGTTGACCTTTCCTCGTGCCAGCATGTCTTCGGTCAACTCAGGAAGTTCCTCATACTGCTCCGGCTGAATGACGTGCGTTGCCACCTTGGCGAGGTCAGATCCCAAGGAGGGGGGCGATGAGCGCTTGCTCGCGGTCATTGGCTTTCCTCATGCTGAACACATGGCGATCCGCGCCACGCGGTGTGTAGCCAACAACTACCATCCGATCCCTGAGCACGCCGTAGCAAAGGATTCGTTGTTCGCCGTAGTCCTTGTGCGTGTCTACCGTCTCAAAGTTGGTCGACTCGAAAACGAACTTCGCGTCCTCAAAGTCAAACTGCCTCTCGGCGATAGCCTTGGCGCGCTTCGCTGGAAGCGTGGATGATGGACACGATAGTATCGTATCTACATCAACCGCCGAGCACAAGAGTGTCCGCTCCATGGAACCCAAGGTTGGAGCTGATGCGCTGAGCCTGAGATGAACGGGTTCGGGTTGGCCGCCTCGGCCCTGTTGATCCCCAACTCCCGGGCGATCTGTGCGAGGTTGCTCGAGTGCTGCACGGGCTTGCGAACTCCACGCTACGGCGCCCATGGTGAGTTCGAATCGATCTTTGTCAGGAGCCGCTGAGACGAACGCAGTCTCAAGGCGGCCGAGAGCACGCCTTGGCAGACCTCGCAAGTCGTCATCCGCTGCAACCTGTGTCAAAAAGCTGGGGACACGCGGGGACACCGGGGACACGTTGATTTCATTGGTTTTTTTGGCTCGGTCGCGTGGGGACACAGTGGGGACAAGTGGGGACAGGCCGCCGGCTGACCTGGATGGAAAGTTACCCGGTCAATGCGATGCATGAACTTTGGCTGGCAGACGGTCAGCGCCGAGGTCATGCCATCCGCCCACCACGCCAAAGCCAGCGGCCTTCAGGGCGTGGTCGATGTACTCGGCGCGGACTTCGGCTTCGCTCATCGCGCGCCGGTCAGTGTTCTGCCGCTCCTGGGTCTGGGTCGGTGAAGTACAGCTCGACCAGAGCCGTCGTCCAGGTGGCGACGCCGGTGCCGAAGAAGTCCCGGTCCTCGGTCCAGATGGGGCAGTTCAGCAGCAGGGCGCAGGCCAGCACCTGCCAGTCGTGAGGGTCGCGCTGGCCGATGCGTGCCAGTGCAGGCGCACGCATCGGTTCGTAGCTGCTGGCTGGTATTGGGGTGGGGCGGTCACGGCATCGAGTTCGTCCAGCGCAGCGGCCTCGCCGGTGCCGTCGTCGCCGCGTGCGCGCAGGATCGTGGGCAGGTGCTTGCGGGCTTCTTCAAACGCGGTGTCGGGTGCCAGGAAATCGATCGTGGCCGCATGCGCCGCCAGCAGGGCCGCTACCTTTTCGCCGAGGACGAACCGGATCAGGATGTTCGCGTCAAGGATGATCGGGCGAGCCGGCATCACTTCGGGCTGCGGCTTGGCAGCGGGCGGCCGCGCCGCAGCGCGTCGAAGTCGGCGACCATTTCCTCAACCTCGTCATCGGTGAGGGGCATGGCCTTGCGGAAGTTGGCTGTGGCGGTTTTCAGGCGCAGCAAGTCGTCGGCGCTGGGCCGGCGCAGCGGAACGAACAGGCCTACGGCTTGGCCGTGGCGGGTGACCGTGACCGGCGTGTCGGCATCGATGTATTCGGCCAGCGCGGCCCGGAACTCGCGGATGCCAACGCTTGGGGTTTCTGTAGCGGGGACCTTCATGCGGTGTCCTTCAGGGCAGGAGCGCCCGGAATGCGTATTCTGGCAGGTGTGTACACAACTACCAAGTGGTAGCCCAACATTGCCGCGTCACGACAGGGGCCCCGCTGAAGGGCTGCCATCAGCAGCAACTTTCAGTAAATCGACAAGTGGCCCGACACCCTGGGTGTACTGCGGTCGGCTGGCAGACACGGCAAAGATGCCGTTGGGGGGCAAGGTGGGCGTCTGTCGTGCCCGATGCCTTACGAGTATCTCCGGGCCTTTCGGCTGCCGGCTTTCAGGAGATGAGGCCGGCTTGGGCGCCCGCGTGAGCGGGCATGGGCGATGCGGTGACGGGCATCAACCGGGCCGACTCAGCCAGCTGGGAATTGAATGTGCTGACGTTGCGCCAATATCGAGAGGCCTGCAACAGCAGCCACTGTTGCAGCCGCTTCCGGTTGCCCGATTGACAGGCCCTTCGCCTCAGGGCTGCCAGCGCGGCTGACAGCGCGGGCCGCAGTGGCCGAGCCAGGCGGCTTACCCACCGCCGCGCGAGTCTTGCGTGAGAGGCGCCGATCGCGCGGCCGTGGATAAGCGCTTTCAATTGCCA
>RGQD01000117.1 GCA_010030205.1 Betaproteobacteria bacterium | reverse complement strand
GGCGTGTTCGAGCAGCATTCGGGTCGCCAGCCACCGCGCGAAGACACCGCACCCAGCAAGCGCGATGGCCCCCAGGGACGGGACTTCGCGACAGGCCCGCTGAACCGACCGGTCACGCGCAACCAGCGGCGCGGCCTGATAGACCTGGTGGCCTGACGAACCGAGCGCCCAAGTCGGCGTGATTCGCCCTGCTATTTGACGCATCGCTGGCGACGCCCGGCTCAAACAATGAGTTGTCTTCGTGGCCGTGCGCAAGCACCCACGGCGATCTCCAGGAGCCTCGAATGTCCGCCCCCGCCATCACCGTTCCAGCCAGTCCCCGCAGCAAGAAGAAGCTGATCATCGTGATCCTTGCCCTGCTGCTGTTGGTCGGCGGCGGCGCAAGCGCTTGGTTGCTGCTCAAGAAAAGAGCCGCTTCGAGTGACGAAGACAACGCCGACGCCAGCCAGGTCGAAGCCCGCGACACCAAGCCCGGCACCGCGCACGACGGCAAGCACCCGCCGAGCTTTGTCGCCCTCGACCCGTTCACGGTCAACCTGGCCGACCAGGACGCCGAGCGCTATGCCCAGATCGGCATCACGTTGGAGATCCGCGACGCCAAGGTCGGCGAGGAGCTCAAGGCTTACATGCCGATCATCCGCGGCAACATCCTGATGGTCTTGGCACACAAGACGGCCGCCGAGTTGCTGACCCGCGAAGGCAAGGAAAAGCTCGCCAGCGCGATCCTCATCGCATCCGTGCAGCCACTGGGTCACGGGGTCAGGGACGAAGCACAACGCGCCAGCGCGCCGGGCAAAAAGAAGGCTGCACCCGCCGAATTACCGGTCACGGCAGTGCACTTCTCAAACTTCATCGTGCAATGAACTCGACCAACGCCGGACGGCCCACCTGATGAGCCAACAGATTCTGTCGCAGGACGAGGTCGATGCGCTGCTGCAGGGCATCACCGGCGAGAGCGAGAAGCCCGAGACCGCCGAGGCCAACACGACGGAGGGCGTGCGCAACTACAACATCGCGAGCCAGGAGCGCATCGTTCGCGGGCGAATGCCCACGATGGAGATCATCGGCGAGCGCTTCGCCCGCAACATCCGCATCGGGCTGTTCAACCTGATCAGAAAGAGCCCCGAAGTCGCGATTGGCGGCGCCAAGGTGATCAAGTTCAGCGCCTTTCTGCGCGAGATCGTCGTGCCGACCAATTTCAACATCGTCTCGGTCAAGCCCTTGCGAGGCAGCGGATTGATCGTCTGCGAGCCCGCATTGGTGTTCGCCGTGATCGACGCGTTGTACGGCGGCAGCGGCAAGTACCACACCCGGATCGAAGGCCGCGACTTCTCGGCGACCGAGCAGCGCGTGATCCAGCGCCTGGTCGAATGCATCATCGTCGAGTACCGCAAGGCCTGGGCCGGCATCTACCCGGTCGAGCTTGAGTACCAGCGCTCGGAGATGCAACCGCAGTTCTGCAACATCGCCACGCCCAGCGAGGTGGTCGTGGCGACCAGCTACACGCTAGAGATTGGCGACATCACCGGCACGGTGCACATCTGCATCCCGTACTCGACGCTGGAACCGATCCGCGACGTGCTCTACAGCACGATGCAAGGTGACGCCGAACCCGACCGCCGCTGGATCCGGCTGCTGCGCACGCAGATCCAATCGGCCGACGTGCCGCTGGTGGCCGAACTCGCTACCGCGCGCGCCACGGTCGAGCAGCTGCTGAGCTTCAAACCGGGCGACTTCATTGAGCTCGATCTCGAAAAAATGATCCAGGCCAAAGTCGATGGCGTGCCGGTGTTCGACTGCCATTACGGCACCTCCAACGGCAAGAACGCCATCAAGATCGACCGTTTGTTGACCGGCTCGGACGCCGGCTGGTTGGGAGACCTGCATGAGTGAAGAAGTCGCACTGCTGACGGAAGAAGACCGAATGGCCGCCGAATGGGCTGCCGCGCTGGATGAGTCCAGGCCTGAGCCGACCCGCAGCGATGCGGGGTCCGGCACGGCACCAGGCTTTGCGGCCGGCGCCAACGGCGTCAACGGCGCCGACTCGGTGGCTGCAGCGTCGTTCACCAACTTCACGGCCTCAACGCCGGGCGGTGGCGTCGCGGGCAACGACCTGAACATGATCCTCGACATCCCGGTGCAGTTGACGGTCGAGCTTGGCCGCACCCGGATCCCGATCAAGCACATCCTGCAACTCGCCCAAGGCTCGGTGGTCGAACTCGACGCGCTGGCGGGCGAGCCAATGGACGTTCTGGTCAACGGTTATCTGATTGCCCAAGGCGAGGTGGTGGTGGTCAACGACAAGTTCGGCATCCGCCTGACCGACATCGTCACGCCGGGCGAACGCATGCGCAGGCTGAGCCGGACATGAGCCACTGCCTGCGTACTGGTAATTGCCAGATCAGCGGCCGAGACCTGCAAGGCAGGGTCAAACCTGAGGCGCACCGATGACCCCCATGAATTCGAGCACCGCTCTCGGACCGCTCGCAGCTTTCGCGCTGGTCCTGCTGCTGATTCCGGCCGCGCTGTGGCTGCTCAAGCGCAGCCGACGGTTTCCCGGTGGCATGGCCTCGGGCTGGGCAGGTCGCGCCGCTGGCGACGGCCCGGTGCGCCTGGTCTCGACGCTGGCGCTGTCACCGCAACAGCAACTGGTCACCGTCGAGGTCGGGGCTGGCGACGAGCGCTGCTGGCTGGTGCTGGGCGTCACGCCCGCAGGCATCCAGACCCTGCACCGCCTGCCGCCACAACCCGATCCGCCCGCTGCCGAGACGGCACCCTTGTTCGCACATCTGCTGGGGCGCCAACTGCGCGGCAGCAAAGCCGCCACCGGGCCTGTCGATGCGCGCTGAACCCAATGCGCTTCGCAGTGTCGCCCTGTGGGCCGGCACCAGCCTGTTGTCGGCATGGCCGGCGCTGGCTGCGGCGCAGCCCGCAGGGCCGGGTTTGCCGCTGCTGATCGGTCAGGCTGCAGGCGGTACCGCCTATTCGGTGCCGGTGCAGACGCTGCTGTTCTTCACCGCGCTGTCATTCCTGCCGGCCCTGCTGCTGATGATGACCGGCTTCACCCGCATCGTGATCGTGCTGTCGCTGCTTCGCCAGGCGTTGGGCACCACCGCCGCGCCACCCAACCAAGTGATCGTGGGCTTGAGCCTGTTCTTGACCTTTTTCGTGATGTCGCCCACGCTCGACAAGGTCTACAACGACGCCTGGCTGCCGTACTCGACCCTGCAGATCGATTTCCCCCAGGCTGTCGAGCGCGGCGCCAAGCCGATGCGCGAATTCATGCTCAAGCAGACTCGCCGCGGCGACCTGCAACTCTTCGCACGCCTGGCCAAGATCGCGCCCGACCTCAAGGGCGAGTCCGTGCCCTTCACCGTCCTGGTGCCTGCATTTGTCACCAGTGAACTCAAGAGCGCTTTCCAGATCGGTTTTCTGATCTTCATCCCGTTCCTGATCATCGACATGATTGTCGCCAGCGTGCTGATGAGCCTGGGCATGATGATGCTGTCGCCGGTGTTGGTGTCGCTGCCTTTCAAGCTGATGCTGTTCGTGCTGGCCGACGGCTGGAACCTGTTGCTGGGGTCATTGGCCGCCAGCTTCACTAGTTAGCAAACAGCACGTCGAAATACAATGGACAGCCAACACGCGTTCCACCTCGGCCAGCAAGGCCTGTACATGCTGCTGATGGTCTCGGCGCCGATCCTGCTGTCGGTGCTGGTGGTGGGTCTGGTCGTGAGCATCTTCCAGGCCGCAACCCAGATCAACGAGGCCACGCTGAGCTTTGTGCCCAAGGTGGTCGCTGCGGTGGCGGCGCTGGCGGTCGCCGGGCCCTGGATGTTGACGATGCTGGTCGATTACCTGCAGCGCACCTTGCTGGCCATTCCCACGGCCATCGGCTGATCGACGACAACACCGATGATCGGGCTGAGCGAACCGCAGATCCTGGCCTGGCTGACGCCCTTGATCTGGCCGTTTCTACGCGCACTGGCCTTGCTGACGAGCTTGCCGGTTTTCAGCCAGCGCGCGGTGCCTATGCGTGTGAAGATCGGGCTGGCGCTGCTGATCGCGCTCGCAGCCCAGCCCTCGTTGCCGCCGATGCCGGTGATCGCGCTCGACACACCGGCGGCGGTCATGACGCTGCTACAGCAGTTGCTGGTCGGTCTGACGCTGGGCTTTGCAGTGCGTCTGGTGTTCGCCGCTGTCGAACTCGGTGGCGAGTTGATCGGCCTGCAGATGGGCCTGAATTTCGCCGGCTTCTTCGACCCGGCCACCGCCAGCCAGGGAACGGCCAGTGGCCGCTTTTTTGGCACCCTGGTGGCGTTCTTGTTTGTGCTGTCGAACAGCCATCTGGCGGTGATCGGTGCACTGGCGCGCAGCTTCGAGGTCTTCGCTGTCGGCGCCGAACCCTTCGCGTTCCTGCGCCACACACTGCCCCAGCAATGGGGCGCCGAGGTCTTCACGCTCGGCCTGTGGATCGCGCTCCCGCTGGTGGGCATGCTGCTGTTCGTCAACCTGGTGCTCGGCGTGATCTCACGGGTGGCGCCGCAGATCAGCGTCTTCTCGATCGGCTTTCCCGTCACGGTCTCGGTCGGATTGATCGGCATGTTGTTGACGCTGCCACTGCTCGAACAGCCCATTGCCACGGCCCTGGCGCAGCTATTGCTGCGATTCCAGTGAGAGGACCAAGGCCACAGCGCTGGCGCGCGCCTCAGTCGCCCACCAAGCCCTGCCGGATCGCATAGACGGTGAGCTCGGAATTGTTCTGCAGCCCGAGCTTTTCCAGCACCCGCGCGCGGTAGACGCTGACGGTCTTGGGGCTCAAGCTCAGCTGCTCGGCGATATCGCCCAAGCGCTTGCCGGAGGCGATCAGCACCAGGGTCTGCATTTCTCGATCCGACAGCTTGTCGTGCGCATGCTCGGACACCGGCATCGTCAAGCTCTCGACCAACATCTGCGCGATTTCGGGCGTGATGTATTTGCGGCCCTGCGCCACCGTTCGCACCGCGTGGACGATCTGCTGCGGGTCGGCGCCCTTGTTGACATAGCCGTAGGCACCCGCTCGCAGCGCCCGTATCGCGTACTGGTCTTCGGGGTACATGCTGACGACCAGCACTTTGACCGGCGAGCCTTCGTCCTTGAGCGCGCGCATCACATCCAAGCCGCTGCGCCCGGGCAGGTTGATATCGAGCACCAGCACGTCGCAGCCCAGGGCCTGGCCAATCCTGGCGCCGACATCGGATCCATCCGGGGCGGGTGCGGCCAGGCGGCGCATCAGCGCGCGAAGCTCAGCGTAGTCAGCTGCCTCGCCCACCACATCGATGTCGGCGGCGTCGGCCAGCGTGTCGCGGATGCCGCGCCGGATCAGCGCATGGTCGTCGCAGACGATCACCTTGATCATGCTGCGTCCCAGTTCGATGGCTGCCAGTCGACCGCCGCCGGGGTATCGACACTCGAAGCGCCAAGCAAGATCGGGTCAATCGGCACCGACAACAACAAGACCGTACCGGCATTCGAACTGCTGACCTCCACCCAGCCACCGACGTTGCGTGCTCGCTCGTGCAGGCCACGCAGCCCGAAACCGCCCGGCTTGGCCGCTTCGTCAGCGCCCAGGCCGCAGCCGTTGTCGCTGACTTCTAGCGACAACACACCGCCGCTGAGCGACAAGTCGATCAACACCTTGGTCGCGCGGGCATGTTTGCTGACGTTGGTCAGTGCTTCCTGGGCGAAGCGGTAAGCCGCCAAGGACACGCCAGTCGGCAACTGCAGGTTGTCGTGGCTGCTGCGAAAGTTGCAGACCAGGCCCTCGCGCTTGCGAAACCTGCCCGCCATCCACTGCAGCGCCGCCACCAGGCCTTGCTCCAAAATGGCCGGTCGAAGGTTGTGCATGATGCGCTGGCTCGCCTCGACCGCATGCGCCACCACCTCGAGCGCAGCGCTCAGGCGCTGCTGCACTTCGGGAGATTCGACATGACGGCCTATCCAGGCCAGGTCGAACTTGATCGCGGTCAAGCTAGCGCCGACATCGTCATGGATCTCGCGGGCGATCGCGGCACGCTCGGCTTCGATGCTGGTTTGCAGATGCTGGGCCAACTCAGCCAAGCGCTGGCGGCTGCTGGCCAGATCGCGATCGGCGCGCTGCCGTGCGACCCGCTCGCGGTTGGCAGCGATCGCGTGTTCGACCGCAGGCGCGAGCCGCGCCAGGTTGTTCTTGAGCAGGTAGTCGGACGCGCCGTTGCGCATCGCTGCAACCGCCATGTCCTCGCCGATCTCACCCGAGACCAACACAAACGGCAGCTGCAGGCCGCTGTCCTTGAGGATTTGCAGCGCTTGCAGCCCCGTGAAGCCTGGCAGCTTGAAATCCGACAACACCAAGTCCCAATCCTGCTGGGTCAGCGCATGTCGGTAATCGGCCTCGGTGTCGACCCGCAGCAGCCAAGGCGTCAGGCCGGCGTGTCGCAGGTAGGCGACGACCAGTTCGTGGTCGAGCGCGGAGTCCTCCAGGTGCAGAACCCGCAAGCTCCGGTCTGCTGAGACAGGAATTGCCGGTCGAGACGCATGGGCCATGGCTGAAGTATGGCAAAGCCTGAGGCCGATCGAATTGCGCAAGACCCTGTGCTGCGGCCGGTCTGCGGTCGGTTGCGAACAAGTTCCTGCCCGATCGGGGGCGCGGCCCCAGCCCTACCCAACCCAGGCTCAACCCTGCCCCTGATCGGCCGAAAACAAGCCAGGCCTGCACACACAAGCTCGGCTGCCGGGCAATGTTTTAACGCACAGCGGTGCCGTGATGCGGAGTGACGATGCCAGATGAAGACCCGAACCCTGCCCAAACGCCGCTGCACTGGCTGCTGGCGGCCGACCTGCAGGACAACCTGATGGTCGCCAGCAACGATCTGGACCGCTTGCAGCGGCTGCTGTGCGACGCCAGCGAGACCTTGATGGGCCACTTCGATGCGGCCGCCAACCAGATCCGGCCATTGGCGCGTCTGGCGGCGCAGCACCCCGAACTGCCGCAAGACCGGCTGCACGAGGCCATGGTCCAGCTCAGCGGCGCGATCACTGCACTGCAGTTCCAGGACATGGCCTCGCAGCTGCTGGAGCACACCCACAGTCGCCTGCGCCACTGCGCTGACCAACTGGCGCAGGCAGCGATGGACGACGACGAGGACGGGGTGGTGCAGGACGCACCGACCCGGCCCAACCCGGTGACCCAGGACGAGATGGACGCCGGCTCGGTCGAGCTGTTTTAGTTTCCCCGCCCGCCACCGAAAACAAAGCGTAATTCCGGAGAAAGAGATGCACTCAATCCTCGCTGTCGATGACTCGGCCTCGATGCGCCAGATGGTTTCATTCACCTTGAAGAACGCAGGTTTCAAGGTCATCGAGGCAGTGGACGGCCAGGATGCCTGGGAGAAAGCCAGCCAGCGCGACTTCCAGCTGGTGCTGACCGATCAAAACATGCCTCGCATGGACGGCATCTCGTTGACCAAAAAGCTGCGCGAGAACCCAAAGTTCAAAACCACACCGATCCTGATCCTGACCACCGAGTCGAGCGACCAGATGAAGCAGGCAGGTCGCGCCGCTGGGGCTACCGGTTGGCTGGTCAAACCCTTTGACCCCGCCAAGCTGATCGAGGTGATCGGCAAGGTGATCCGCTGAACCACCTGCCGATGCCCGACCCAGCGCGCACGCCGCGCGAGCAACCTGCCGGAGACAGAACGCCATGACCGAGACCAGCCGCAACGCGCAGTCCGCCGATTTCGACCTGAGCCAGTTCTTCCAGGTTTTCTTCGAGGAAGCCAGCGAGAACCTGCAGACGATGGAGCAGATGCTGCTCGCGCTCGACGTCGAGGCGGCTGACGACGAGACGCTCAATGCGATCTTCCGCTGCGCGCATTCGGTCAAAGGTGGCGCGGCCACTTTTGGATTTTCCGACGTGGCCGAGTTGACGCACCAGATGGAGACGCTGCTCGACAAACTGCGCCGCCACGAACTCGCACCCCGACCGCAGATGGTCGATCTGCTGTTGGCTGCCGGCGATTCGCTGCGATCGCTGTTGGCACGCCATCAAGGCAGCGACGAAGCGGCGCCCGAGACCAGCGGGCTGCTGCGCGACATTCGGGCGCTGTGTGCTGGCGGCGCCGGCACTGCGACGCAGGTCGGTCCCGCCGCGACCGAGCCGACACCGGCCGCCGCGACGCCCAGGCTGCTCGAGCTCACCGTCGGCGAGTTGGTCGACGACAGCCTGGCTGACAGCTTGGTCGAGTTGTTCAACGAGATCGCCGACCTCGGCCAGATCGAAGCGCTGGACGCCGGCCGCGCCGCCGACGGCATGCGACGGTTCAAGCTCACGACCACCTGCAGCGACAGCGACTTGCTGGATTTGTTCACCTTCCATGTGCCGCGCGAGGCGCTGCGCCTGGCCCCGCTCGGGCCGGGCTACGGCTTCCACGAAGGCGCGCCGGGCGCCCCTGCTGAGCCGACAGGCTATGGATTCTTCGCCGATGCCCCGGGGGCGCCGATCGCCCAAGCTGCACCGGTGCCGACCGAGACGCCAGCCGGGTTTGCCGCGCCAAGGGCCGAGCCCAAAGCGGCGCTGGATTCGGCCACGCTGCGCGTGTCGATCGAAAAAGTCGACCAGCTGATCAACCTGGTCGGCGAACTGGTGATCACCCAGGCCATGCTTGCGCAACACCGCAGCGAAGGTTCGATGGACCAGCAACTCGGTGCGGGGCTGGCAGACCTGGAGCGCAACACCCGAGACCTGCAGGAAGCGGTGATGTCGATCCGCATGATCCCGATGGCGATGGTCTTCAACCGCTTCCCGCGCATGCTGCGCGACCTGGCCGCCAAGCTGGGCAAGAAGGTCGAGCTGGTGACGGTGGGAGAGTCGACCGAGCTCGACAAGGGCATGGTCGAGAAGATCACCGACCCGCTGACGCACCTGGTTCGCAACAGCTGCGACCATGGCATCGAACTGCCGGCCGAGCGCGCCGCGCGCGGCAAGCCGGAGCAGGGAACCATCACCCTGGTGGCCAGCCATCAGGGTGGCAGCATCGTGATAGAGGTTCGCGACGACGGCCGCGGGCTGAACCGGGCCAAGCTGCTGCAAAAAGCGCGGGAAAAAGGGCTGCCTGCAGCCGACACGCTGACCGACAGCGAGGTCTGGGGTTTGATCTTTGCGCCCGGGTTTTCCACCGCCGAGACGGTGACCGATGTCTCGGGCCGCGGCGTGGGTATGGACGTCGTCAAGAAGAACATCACCGCGCTCGGTGGCACGGTCGAGATCGACAGCGCCGAAGGCCATGGCATGAGCGTGAAGGTGCGGCTGCCGCTGACACTGGCAATCATGGACGGCATGAGCGTGGGCGTGGCCCAGGAGTGCTACATCCTGCCGCTGGGTTCGGTCGTGGAATCGTTCCAATGCCAACCGGGCATGGTGCGCACCATCGGCGGCAGTGCCAGAGTGGTCGAGGTGCGCGGCGATTACATGCCAGTGATCGATCTGGAACAGCTGTTCCAGGTGCCGCGAGCCGATGCCGGCGATACCGGCAGCAACATCATGGTCGTCGTCGAGGCCGAAAGCGGGCGTGTCGCGCTGCTGGTGGACGAATTGCTGGGCCAGCAGCAGGTGGTCGTCAAGAACCTCGAGGCCAACTACCGCAAGGTGCCCGATGTCTCGGGCGCCACCATCATGGGCGACGGCCGGGTCGCACTGATCCTGGACATCGGCGCGTTGGTACGACGCAGCCGCCATTGATTCGCGCCGGGCAGCGCTTCAGCGCAGACCATCGCAGCCGATAAAACCTTGAGCGGCCAGACGCCGCAACCTTGATTCACCGGAGACCGCCATGGACATGATCACCGACGCCGCCCAGATCGCACGCCACGAGACCCACCGCGCGATCGCCAACGCTGGGAGCCGTGAGGCGCTGGGCAAGTCACCCAAGGGCGAGTACCTCACCTTCCGTCTCGGTGCCGAAGAGTACGGCATCGACATCCTGCGGGTGCAGGAAATCCGCTCGTTCGAGCCACCCACCCGTATCGCCAACGCGCCTGCCTTCCTCAAGGGCGTGGTCAACCTGCGAGGCGTGATCGTGCCGATCGTCGACCTGCGGCTCAAACTAGGTTGCGACAACGCCGAGTACAACCACTTCACGGTGGTGATCGTGCTCAACGTGCGCGCAAGAGTGGTCGGCGCCGTCGTCGATTCGGTCTCCGATGTGCTGGAACTGGGCGGTGACGCGATCCGACCCGCCCCGGCGCTCAATGCCAGCATCGACACCAGCTTCATCACCGGCATCGGCAGCGTCAACGACCGGATGCTGATCCTGATGGACATCGAGGCACTGATGGGCAGTGCCGACATGGGATTGATGGACGACGTGATCGCCTGAAGTCCACCTTTTCGCAAGTTCGCCGCCTGCTGGAAAACAACCATGAAAATCGCCACCCGCCTGTGGTTACCCACGCTGACAGTGACCAGCGTCTTGGCCGTGATGGCCGTCTGCCTGGCGCTGCGCAGCAACCAGCAAGAGGCCCAGGCGGATGCGCAGTTGCTTGCCCAGCAAGCCAAGCTGCTCGACGCAGCGACCTGGCAGGGCTTGACCAACGCCAACACAGCGCGCGTGATCGCCAGCGTGATGAGTGAGGACCCTTCGGTCGAAGTCGCGCTGAAACCCGAGATAGAGGCCAGCACGGCGCGCATCAGCGAGATCGCTCAGCGCATCGACGCGGCCGCGACGGACGGCGACGAAAAGGCCGCGCTGGCCCGGATTGCACAGGCCCGCCAGGTCTACATCGATGCCCGAAACAATGCCAGAAAGGCCAGGACAGAAGGCGACGCTGCGGCCGCTCAGGCCTTGCTCAGCGACCAGGTCCGGCCCGCCGTCAGCGCTTACCTGTCGGCTCAGCAAGCCTATCTGGCGATGCAGCAGCGCCATGCCGAGGTCGCCCGCGCCCAGGCTGGCGCGCAACGCAAGGCCACGCTATGGGCTGCGGTTGGGACGATGGCACTGCTGATGCTGGGCCTGGCCATCGCCACGCTGCTGCAGGTGCGGTCGATCTGCCGGCCGATGTACAGCCTGGCGGCCATCGCCGGGCGCATCGGCGAGGGCGACCTCGAGGTCGAGGTCGACACCCGACGCGGCGATGAGATCGGCGCCGTGAGTCAGTCGCTGGCAGCGATGCGAGATGCGCTGCGCGGCATCGTCGGCCCGGTACGCCAGGCGGCTGAGTCGATCCAACTGGCCAGCGCCGAGGTGGCCTCGGGCAACACCGACCTGAGCCAGCGCACCGAGCAGGCCGCGTCCAGCCTGCAACAGACCGCCAGTTCGACCGAGCAACTGGCCTGCAACGTGCGCCAGAGCGCCGACGCCGCAGACCAGGCCCAGCAACTGGCAGCCTCGGCCTCGGTGGTGGCGCGCCGTGGCGGCGAGGTGGTCTCGCAAGTGGTCAGCACCATGGACGAGATCAACGGCTCGTCCAAACGCATCGCCGACATCGTCGGCACGATCGACGGCATCGCTTTCCAGACCAACATCCTCGCGCTCAACGCGGCGGTCGAAGCCGCGCGCGCCGGTGAACAAGGGCGAGGCTTCGCGGTCGTGGCTGCCGAAGTGCGCAGCCTGGCCCAGCGCAGCGCCAGCGCCGCACGCGAGATCAAGACCTTGATAGGCGCCAGCGTCGACAAGGTCGAGACCGGCGCCCGCCTGGTGCGCGACGCCGGTGCGACGATGGGCGAGATCGTCACGAGTGTGCAGCGCGTGGCTGACGTGATCGGCGAGATCAGCGCTGCGGCGCGCGAGCAGGATCAACGCGTCGGCGAGGTCAACAGCGCCGTCAACAGCCTGGACCAGATGACCCAGCAGAACGCCGCGCTGGTCGAGCAAAGCGCCGCAGCGGCCGAGAGCCTGCGCGAACAGGCGCAGCGGCTGGCGACGACGATGCAGCGCTTCCGCTTCGCTGGTGACCCGGTCTCGTCAGTCGGTGCCGGCCAGCCATCGGTGCGAGCGCGGCCCTCTCCACCGGCCAAGGTGACCGCTGCGTTCACCGCACGAAAACCGGCTGTCCGGACTGCCATCACAGCCCCGCGCACGGCCGAGGCTGCCCAGGCAGCGATCGCCAGGGCCATCCAGACCTCGCGCCAGGCCGCACCGGTTGCGACGCTTGCGACGCTTGCGACGCTTGCGTCAGTCGCGTCAGTCGCGTCGGTCGCGTCGGTCGCGTCGGACGACTGGGAGTCGTTCTAGACCGCCACGGCAGAACTGGCAGCGCCATGCGCGCAAGCTGCCACTCACAGCTGCCAGCCGAGACGCCGCTTCACTCCGACGCGCGTCGCAAGGTGTCCATCACCGGCCTGCGCAGCACTTCGCGCAAGCCCCACCAACCTGCCGCCCAGGCCAGCAGCGCACCGGCGACCGTGCCAGCCAGCGGCACCCATGGCGAAGGCGCCCAAGCGAATTCGAACACCTGGCGCGCCAGCAAGCCACCCAACACCACCGCGGCCAAGGCCGCCAACAGCCCCGCGAGTGCCCCCACGCCCAGCAGTTCAGCGCGCTGAACCTGGCGCAGCAGCGCGCTGCCCGCGCCCACCGCACGCATCACGGCGTACTCGCGGGCCCGGTTTTCGCGGGTCGAACTCACAGCCGCGAACAGCACCACCAAGCCGGCGGCCAAGGTGAAGCCGAACAAGAACTCCACTGCCCGTACCACCTGGTCGAGCACCGCCTGGACCTGGCCCAGCGAGGCGGACAGGTCGACCAGGGTCAGGTTGGGAAACTGCTGAGCCAGCGTGCGGTCCAGCCCAGGCGCCAGCGTGCGGAAAGCGCTGATGTAACTCAGCGGCAGGTCATCCATGCGCGCCTGCGGAAACATCACGAAGAAGTTGACGCGCATCGAACCCCAGTCAACCTTGCGCAGGCTGCTGATGCGGCCCTCGCGGACATTGCCGGCGATGTCGAAGCGCAAGCGGTCGCCGAGTTGCAGGCCCAGGGTCTGCGCCAGCCCGGCCTCGACGCTCAGCGCGTCGGCTTCATCGGGCGTCCAACGCCCGCCGGTCAACAGGTTGTGGCTGGGCAACTGGGCCGAATGGCTCAGGTTGAACTCGCGCTCGACCAGGCGCTGGGCGCGATCGTCTGGGTATTGGCCTGGCGCAATATCCTTGCCGTTGATCGCCACCAGCCGGCCGCGGATCATCGGGTACCAGTCGTAGCGCGTGACACCGGCAGCCTTGAGCGTGGCCTGGAAGGCCTCGCCTTGCTCGGGCTGCAGGTTGATGACGAAGCGGTTCGGCGCATCAGCCGGTGTGGCCGCGCGCCAGGCCGAAATCAAGTCAGTGCGCAGCAGCACCAGCAGCATCAACGCGAGCAATCCGACCGCCAGCGTCGAGACTTGCAGCACCACCAGCGCCGGCCGCGCCGACAGCTGGCGCGTGGCGAGCACCA
>RGQD01000116.1 GCA_010030205.1 Betaproteobacteria bacterium | reverse complement strand
GGCTGTGGCGGCCTGCCGCCGCCACCTCCAACGCCCGTTTGGCGGCGGCCTGGCCCCGCACTTCGCGCAGGTCTAAGGCCTGGGCTGTGGCCATCGATGGTGGCGCCAGCGTGACCGGCAAGGGTTCGACAGCAGCGCCAGGCTGCATCGCTCTGGCCACCGCCAACAGATGGGCAGCGCCGCAGACACGAACCATGCCGGCTCTTGCCGCTTCGGCCGCACTGGCCAGCGGCAGGACCAGCGTGCGCTTCTGGCCCGAGCGCTGCAAGGCCAGCGCCAAGGCCAGCGCGCCTCGGACCGGGCGCAGTTCGCCGGCCAGCGACAACTCACCGGCAAATTCGCATTGCGCCAGGCGAGCCATGTCAAGTTCTCCCGCTGCGGCCAGGATGCCCAGCGCGATCGGCAGGTCAAAACGGCCCGACTCCTTGGGCAGGTCAGCAGGTGCCAGGTTGACGGTGATGCGCTTGTTGTGCGGGAAGGCGAAACCCGAATTCACCAGTGCGGCCCGAACCCGTTCGCGCGATTCCTTGACCTCGGTGTCGGCCAGTCCCACCAAGGTGAAGCTGGGCAGGCCGTTGGCCAAGTGGACCTCGACCTGGACTTCGGGCGCGGCCAAGCCGTCTAGCGCGCGGCTGGTGATGATGGCCAAGGACATGGTTGATTGCCCCCCTGTCGCCACGCCTGGCGCGCAGCATTGGACAGCGCTGATTGTGACGCCGCGCTGTCCAGGCGGAGTCGCCGATCAAGCCATTGGTCGCACCAAAAAAGTGCAGCCAGATAGTATTCCCCGATACGGTGCGAGATGTTGCGCCGGATTTGGCGCCAATTCCCGGCGACAAGGCATTCACCGGTGCGCGATAGCCCGGGATATGCATGGCACGAAAGCTGCGATGGTTTTTCGCAAACCCTACCCCCTGTAACCGTACGGAGCCCGACCATGACACTCAACTTTGCCCCTTATGCCTGCCTGCTCGCACTCAGCCTGTTGCCCTTGGCTGTGCACGCCGCGGATCCGCCCGCACCGGCGACCACCTTCAACGTCGGCGTGGCGAGCGACTACCGCTACCGCGGCATCTCGCAAAGCCGGCTCCAGCCGGCCTTGCAAGGCGGTGCTGACTACAGCAACCCCAATGGCCTGTACCTGGGCACCTGGGCTTCGACGATCAGCTGGATCAAGGACGCCGGGACGATGAGCAAGGTCAACAGTGGCAGCACTGGTTTTGAATGGGACTTTTATGGCGGCTACAAGGGCGAGATCGCGAAGGACTTCAGCTACGACGTCGGCGGCCTGTACTACCTCTACGCCGGCAACAACTACGCCAAGGTGCCTGGCGGCGTCAACGCCAACACCTTCGAAGTCTATGGTGCGCTCACCTACGGTCAGTTCACGGCCAAGTACTCGCACGGCCTGACCAACTTGTTCGGCAATGCCAACAGCAAGGGCAGCGGATACCTTGAGCTGAGCGGCAACTTCGACCTCGGCACGGGCTTGAGCCTGACGCCGCATTTCGGCCGGCAGACGGTGACTCACCTGCGCATGGCCAGCTACAACGATTACTCGTTGACGCTGGGCAAGGACTTCGGCAATGGTGTCTCGGTCAGCGCCGCGCTGGCGGGTACCGATGCCGACAAGGGTTTTTATGTCACACCTGCCGGCAAATTCACCGGCAAGAACGCGCTGGTTCTCGGCGCCAAGTACAGCTTTTGAAACCCTTGAGAAAAGGAGAACGTGATGAAGATGGTGACCGCCATCGTCAAGCCCTTCAAGCTTGACGAAGTTCGTGAGGCCCTCAGCGCCATCGGCGTGCAGGGCATCACGGTGACCGAAGTCAAAGGCTTCGGTCGCCAGAAGGGCCACACCGAGCTGTACCGAGGTGCTGAGTACGTCGTTGACTTTCTCCCCAAGGTCAAGATCGAAGCGGCGGTCGACGACGCCGTTGTCGACCGTGTGATCGAGGCCATCGAGGCCTCGGCGCGCACCGGCAAGATCGGCGACGGCAAGATCTTTGTCTCGAACCTGGAGCAGGTGGTGCGTATCCGCACCGGCGAGACCGGCAAGGACGCGCTTTAAGTACTCCACAGGTGCGCGCCATGCGCGCCACCCTCCAACCCATCACGAGAGAAGAATCAACCATGAGAAAGTTCATCGCTTGCCTCGCCCTGGGCCTAGCGGTCCTGGGTTTTGCGGGTGGCGCGACGGCCCAGGATGGCGCCGCGTCCGCGCCCGCCGTCGCCTCCGCTGCCGCGTCAGCTGCTGATGCCCTGACCGCCGTTGCGGCGTCGGCAGCCGCGTCCACGCCGGTGGCCAACAAGGGCGACAACGCCTGGATGTTGGTCGCCACATTGCTCGTCATCATGATGACGGTGCCTGGCCTGGCCTTGTTTTATGGCGGTCTGGTGCGCAGCAAGAACATCCTGTCGGTGCTGATGCAGGTGCTGGTCACTTTCTCGCTGATCGTCGTGCTCTGGGCGCTGTACGGCTACAGCCTGGCTTTCACCGAGGGCAATGCCTTCGTCGGCGGCCTGGACCGACTGTTCATGCGGGGCCTGTTCGACCCGATCAAGGGCGAGTTCGCGATGGCCGCCACCTTCAGCAAGGGTGTCTACATTCCGGAACTGCTGTTCGCCGCTTTCCAGGCCACTTTTGCCGGCATCACGTGTTGCCTGATCGTCGGTGCTTTTGCCGAGCGCATCAAGTTCTCGGCGGCGCTGCTGTTCGCCGCGCTGTGGTTCACCTTCAGCTATGCGCCGATCGCGCACATGGTCTGGTTCTGGATGGGTCCTGACGCTTATGTCAGCAAGGGCGTGGTCGATGCGATGAATGGCAAGGCTGGTCTGCTCTGGCAGTGGGGCGCGCTGGACTTTGCCGGTGGCACGGTGGTGCACATCAACGCCGCAGTGGCGGGTCTGGTCGGTGCGTTCATGATCGGCAAGCGCGTGGGCTATGGCCGCGAAGCGATGGCACCGCACAGCCTGCCGCTGACGATGGTCGGCGCCGCGCTGCTGTGGGTGGGCTGGTTCGGCTTCAACGCCGGGTCGGCGCTCGAGGCTGGCAACTCGGCGATCCTGGCTTTCATGAACACGTTTACCGCGACCTCGGCAGCGGTGCTGGCCTGGTGCCTCGGCGAGGCTTTGATGCGCGGCAAGGCGTCGATGCTGGGCGCGGCGTCTGGCGCGGTGGCTGGCCTGGTCGCGATCACCCCGGCAGCGGGCAACGTCGGGCTGATGGGCGCGATCATCATCGGCTTTGTCGCCGGGTTTGCCTGCCTGTGGGGTGTGCACAGCCTGAAGCGACTGCTGGGCGCCGATGACACGCTCGACGTGTTCGGCGTCCACGGCGTCGGCGGCATCGTCGGTGCGTTGCTGACCGGCGTGTTCAACAACCAGGCGCTGGGCGGCCCGGGCTTGGTGTCGGATTGGGTCACGGCCACGGTGTCGAGCAACGGCATCTGGGAGCAACTGGTCATCCAGGCCAAGGCGATTGGCGTGACCGTGGTCTGGTCGGCGGTGGTGGCGGCAGTGGCCTTCAAGGTCGTCGACCTGGTGATCGGCCTGCGCGTGACCGAAGAGGAAGAGCGCGAAGGCTTAGACATCAGCTCGCACGGCGAGACTGCTTACAGTAAGTAAATCAAGCAATTCAAGCTTAGACCAGGGGCTGCTTTCGGGCAGCCCTTTTCTTGTGCGCCGGTGAAGTCGGCGCTCGCCATCGTCGCCTGCGTCGCTATCTGCCTAGAATCTGCTGCTCTCCAGCAAGCAGGCAAGGCCATGGTCCCACATCTCATCACCGCGCTGACCGGTCCGATCAATGAACTCGAAGCGCGCGTGCTCGAGTCGATGCCGGCGATCGAGCGCTGGTTCAGGCTTGAGTGGATGGAGCACACGCCGCCGTTCTACACGTCGGTAGATCTGCGCAACGCTGGTTTCAAGCTCGCGCCGGTCGACACCAACCTGTTTCCCAGCGGTTTCAACAACCTCACGCCCGAGATGCTGCCGCTGGCTGTGCAAGCGGCGATGGCTGCGATCGAGAAGATCTGCCCTGAGGCCAAGAACCTGCTGCTGATCCCCGAACGCCACATCCGAAACACTTTCTATTTGGGCAACGTGCAGCGCTTGGTGCGCATCTTCACCCAGGCCGGGCTCAACGTGCGCCTGGGCACACTCGACGAGAGCATCACCGCGCCCACGGCGCTGACTTTGTCAGACGGCAGTGAGCTGCTGCTCGAGCCCTTGCTGCGAAAGCGCGGCCGGCTCGGGCTCAAGGATTTCGACCCCTGCACCATCTTGCTCAACAACAACCTGTCAGCGGGCGTCCCAAAGGCCTTGCAACAACTGCACGAGCAGTACTTGCTGCCGCCGCTTCACGCCGGTTGGACCGCGCGTCGCAAGAGCAAGCATTACCAGAGCTACGAAGAGGTGGCCAAGAAGTTCGCCAAGCTGTTGGGCATGGATCCCTGGCTGATCAACCCGATGTACGCCGCCTGTGGCTCGGTGGATCTGGGCGAGGGCAGCGCACTGGAGGGCCTGCAGAACCAGGTCGATGCGCTGCTGACCAAGGTGCGGCGCAAGTACAAGGAATATGCCATCAACGAGAAGCCGTTCGTCGTCGTCAAGGCCGACCGCGGCAACGACGGTCTGGGGCCCGTGACGGTACGCGACGCCAAGGACCTGGGCGCGGTGATCCGCCGTGCCCGTGACAAGATGGGCCTGGGGTCCAGTGCCCAGCAGCTCACCGAAGTCATTCTCCAGGAGGGCGTTCCCACCTACGAGCGGGTCAATGACGCGGTGGCCGAGCCCGTGGTCTACATGATTGACCGCTATGTGGTGGGAGGCTACTACCGGGTGCACGCCGAACTGGGCATAGACGAAAGCCTGAACGCTCCCGGCGCCAGCTATGTGCCGCTGGCCTTTGCGGAGAGCCACCGCTTGCCTCGTCCCGGCGAGAAGCCCGGTGCCAGTGCGCCGAATCGCTTCTACATGTACGGCGTGATCGGTCGACTGGCGATGCTGGCGGCGAGTTACGAGCTCGAGGCCACAGACCCCGAAGTCGAGGTCTACGAATGAGTCTGATTGGCGCAACGCCACACATTGACAGAAAATTTTGCTGACGCAGGTCATGGCGGCTAGCGCAGAATACGTGGTTTCCGCTTTTTGGCGACGGGCAACCCGTCACCGTGCGCAGTGAGCAAGGCAAACACCCCCAAGACTCCGGCCGCCCTGGCCGCATTGACTCTCGGCGCCCTCGGCGTTGTGTACGGCGACATCGGGACCAGCCCGCTGTATGCGCTCAAAGAGGTATTTCATGGCGGCCATGTGGCAGCCACCAGTGCCAATATCCTGGGCGTGCTGTCGCTGATTTTCTGGACCATGACGATCATCGTCTCGGTCAAGTATGTGTTGCTGATCCTGCGCGCTGACAACAACGGCGAGGGTGGCCTGATCGCGATGCTGGCGCTCGCCACCACGGCGGTCAAGGACAAGCCCGCGCTGCGCAAGCTGTTGATGACAGTCGGCCTGTTCGGCACCGCGATCTTCTACGGTGACGGTGTCATCACGCCGGCGATCTCGGTCTTGTCGGCGGTCGAAGGCCTGGAGGTGGCCGCGCCGCAATTGCACGGTGTGGTGATCCCGATCACGCTGGTGGTACTGGCCGGCTTGTTCGCGGTGCAGCGTTTCGGCACTGGCGGTATCGGCAAGTTTTTCGGCCCGATCACGCTGGTCTGGTTTCTGGTGCTGGTCGCGCTCGGCCTGCCCCATATCCTGGCCAACCCGGCGGTGCTGGTGGCGATGAACCCGGCTTATGCGGTCGCGTTCTTTGTGGCCAATCCGCTGGTGGCTTTCATCGGGCTGGGCGCGGTGGTGCTGTGCGTGACAGGCGGCGAGGCGCTGTACGCTGACATGGGCCACTTCGGCAAGAAACCGATCCGCATCGCCTGGTTCGGCTTCGTGATGCCGGCGCTGGTCGTCAACTATTTCGGCCAGGGCGCGATGCTGCTGAACCGGCCGGAAGCGGTCGAGAACCCGTTTTTCCTGATGGCGCCGGTCTGGGCCCAGTTGCCGCTGGTGATCCTGGCCACTGCGGCCACAGTGATTGCCTCGCAAGCCCTGATCACGGCCGCGTTTTCGGTCACCAAGCAGGCGATCCAACTCGGCATCCTGCCGCGCATGGTGGTGCGCCACACCTCGATTCGCGAGACCGGGCAGATCTATGTGCCCTTCGTCAACTGGGGCTTGTTCGCTTTCATCGTGCTGGCCGTCGCGCTGTTCAAGACCTCGTCCGATCTGGCATCGGCCTATGGCATCGCGGTGACGCTTGACATGACCATCACCACGGTGATGACCTTCTTCGTGATCCGCTTCGGCTGGAAATATCCGCTGCTGCCCTGCTTGTTGGCCACCGGCTTCTTCTTCGTGATCGACATCACTTTTTTTGCGTCGAACATGCTCAAGCTCTTCGCAGGCGGCTGGTTTCCGATCGTCATTGGCGTCGGCATGTTCACCTTGATGCTGACCTGGGTCCAGGGGCGCAAGCTGATGGGCGAACGCTTGCGCAACGAGGCGATCGACCTCAACAGCTTTCTTGACGCGGTGTTCATCCATCCGCCGACCCGCGTTGAGGGCACTGCGGTCTTTTTGTCGCCCGACACCGGATTGACGCCCAATGCCTTGATGCACAACCTCAAGCACAACAAGGTGTTGCACGAACACAACGTGTTCATCACGGTCCGCCACCATGAAGTGCCCTGGATAGGTTTCGACAAGCGCATCGAGATGGAGTCCTTGGGTCACGACTGCTGGCAGGTGGTGCTGCATTTCGGCTTCAAGAACGACCCGGACGTTCCCGAGGCGCTCAAGCTGCTGGCCGGCCGCGGCATTCCGTTGCCCGACATGGACACCAGTTATTTCCTGAGCCGCGACATCGTGATCCCGACCTTCGGCGACGGTATGTCGATCTGGCGCGAAAAGCTGTTTGCGAGCATGCATCGCAACGCCGCCGCGGCAGCCGATTTCCTCAACCTGCCCAGCAACCGGATCGTCGAGTTGGGGGCCAAGGTCGAGATCTGACAGCCCTTCCAGGGCTTTTGGCGAGCCATCGCACTGTCGCTGCCAGGGTTGGCACTTTGCGGCGCCCGGTGAGTCTGCAGCGGCGCTGCATCAGGCCTTGTGTAGCCTTGAGTGCGGGCGCGCTTTCCCAGCCGACAGCTTGAACTGCCGATCTGACGCAGCGGCCCGGGCTGTTGCTTCGCAGCTGTTTTTTGCGACTGCTGCAACATCGGGCAATCGCAGCAATAGCAGCCCAAATCAAGGACTTAGCGCGGCCGAAAGTGTCTTTTCCACAAAGTTATCCACACAAAACGTGGACAGCTCTTGAAATGATTTTAAATAAATAGCATACGTATTTTAAGAGAATTTATCTCAGTCAGCCCACTTGTTGGGTGTCGCGTGCTTGGCGATAGTGCCGCAGGAGGCTGGCTGCCAGCGCAGCCTGGCGCGATCCAGGTTTGGTGGGCTGCAGCAAAGGCAAGCCATTGATTTTCGAGGGTCAAGCCCGGATTTATCCCCAAAAATAAATTACCCCTCAGGCGGCAAAAAAACACCTGCGCAAGGACTTGAAACACTTGCTAAAAATTGATCTAAGTGATTGATATTTAAGAGATTTATTCGACTGCTGCCAGATCAGGCAATCGAAGCCTACGCCCGTCGCATCAAGCACTTAGCGCAGCCGCCAGCAGCTTTTCCACAAAGTTATCCACAGAATCCGGGGATAGACTGAAAACTTCTTCTTGATCATTGACTTAGAGCGGTTTCTTGAGGTGGCGACAAAAATTCGCATAACAAAGTGGTGTGCTCGACGGTGACTCAGGACCGCGAACCCGTGGTGCTGAGGGTGGCGATGGACGCACCGGCGCACAGTGGTTTGGGTGCTGCACTCGACTACTTCAGCGAGCGAGGCTTGGCGCCTGGCACCTTGCTGCGCGCGCCGCTGGGCAAGCGTGAGCTGTTGGGGATCGTCTGGCATGGTGCGGCGGCCGACTTGCCCGATCTGACAGCGCCGGATGGCCTGGCAGGCTATGCGCTGCGCCCGGTGGGCGAGGTCTTCGATGCGCTGCCACCCATGACCTCCGCCTGGCTGGCGCTGGTGGACTTTGCGGCCGGCTACTACCAGCGCGGTGTCGGCGAGCTGGCTTTGTCGGTGCTGCCGCCTGAGCTTCGCAAACTCGATGCGACAGGGCTGAACAAGCGCCTGGCCAGGCTGGTCAAGAAGTTCGCCTCGGCTGTCGCGGACCAGCCCGTCACGGCACCGAAGCGCCCGGATTTGGCATCCGAGCAGTTGGCTGCGCTGGCAGCGTTCGAGGCCGCGCGGGGCCAGTCCGCGCCCAAGCCGATGCTGCTGCATGGGGTCACCGGCAGCGGCAAGACCGAGGTCTACCTGCACGCCACCGAGCAGGTGCTGGCCGCCGGCCGCCAGGCGCTGATCTTGGTGCCTGAGATCAACCTCACGCCGCAGCTAGAGGCTCGATTTGCCGAGCGTTTTCCAGGGCATCGGATGGTGGCCATGCACAGCGGCTTGACGCCGGTGCAGCGCCTGCAGCACTGGCTGTTGGCCCATCTGGGGCGGGCCGACATCGTGCTGGGCACACGCCTGTCGGTGTTTGCGCCGCTGCCCAGGCTCGGACTGATCGTGGTCGATGAGGAGCACGACCCGTCGTACAAACAGCAAGAGGGTGCGCGCTACTCGGCGCGCGATCTGGCGGTCTACCGAGCCCAGCTCGAACGGGTGCCAGTGATCCTGGGGTCTGCCACGCCATCGCTCGAGACCTGGCAGCGCGCTGCGCCAGGGCCGCAGCAGCGCTACCAACGCCTGACACTGGCCGAGCGTGTGGGGGGTGGTGCGCTGCCGAAGGTGCGGCTGTTCGACATGGGTGTGTTGCCCAGGGTCAATGGCCAAAGCCCGGTATTGGCGCCGATGGTGGTAGCTTCGTTGCGCGAGCGTTTGGCGCGCGGCGAACAGAGCCTGGTGTTTCTCAACCGTCGCGGCTATGCGCCGGTGCTGCACTGTGCCGATTGCGGCTGGAAGAGCGGCTGCCCACATTGCAGCGCCTGGCGCGTGTTCCACAAGGGCGAGCGCACACTGCGCTGTCACCACTGCGGCTTGACCGAGCGCGTGCCCCGCGCCTGCCCTGACTGCGGCAACCTGGACATCGCGCCGATGGGCCGCGGCACCGAAAAACTCGAGGAGTTGCTGGCTGAACTGCTGCCCGGCGCGCGCATTGCCAGACTCGATGCCGACACCGCTCGCGGCAAGGGTGAACTCGAGAGCCGGCTGGCGGCGGTGCATGCCGGTGACGTCGATGTCTTGGTGGGCACCCAGATGGTGACCAAAGGCCATGATTTCCGCCGCATCACGCTGGTGGTCGCGGTCAGTCCCGACACGGCCTTGTTCGCCAGCGATTTCCGCGCGCCCGAGCGGCTGTTCGCGCTGCTGATGCAGGCCGGTGGCCGCGCCGGGCGCGACGCCGAGGCGGCCACCCGCAGCGAGATGTGGGTTCAGACTTGGCATCCTCGGCATGCGCTCTACGCTGCCTTGCAGAAACACGATTTCGCTGACTTTGCACAGAGCCAACTCGCCGAGCGCAGCGCCGCCGGCTTGCCGCCGTACAGCCATCTGGCCTTGTTGCGTGCCGAATCGCGCGACCCAGCGGTGGCGCTGGCTTGGCTGCGCGCGGCAGCCGAACTCGCGCTGGCGCTGCCGGGTGCGGCCGGAGTCACGATCTATCCACCAGTGCCGCCGGCGGTGAGCAAGCTGGCCGGCATCGAACGTCTGCAGATGTTGCTGGAATCGGGCTCGCGGCCGCAGCTACAGCGCTTGCTGGCCGATTGGACGCCGGCACTGCACGGGCTGCGTCAGCAGCACAAAGGCTTGACGCGCTGGGCGATAGACGTCGATCCGCTGGCGATCTGAGCGCGCAGCCCGCGGCAGTGCTCAGCCGCCAGGCTTCACGCCGAAGCACCAGGCCAGCGCCGAAAAACTGCCGAAGGCCAGCACCGTGCTGCTCATGATGATCCGTGCGACCCGACCCGAGTCGGCACCGAAGCGCTCGGCCAGCAGTGAGGCATTGCTGGCGCTGGGCAAGGCGGCCACCATGGTCAGCACCATCAGTTGGAAAGCTGACAGCGGCGCACCCAGCTGGCGTGCCGCAGAACCGACGACCAATACCAGCAAGGGGTGCAGCAGCAGCTTGATCAGCGCCACCGGCAGGTAGTCTGCGACGCGCGTGCGCTGCTGGGTATTGAGACCGGCCCGCCAAAGCACGGCGCCGATCGAAAACAGCGCCACCGGGCTGGCAGAGTCGGCCAGCATCTGCACGATGGTCTCGACCGGACCGCCCAGCCGGAGCCCGGCTGCCGACAGCGCCGCGCCCAACGCGATCGCCCAGGGCAACGGGTTGGCCATCGCGCCTTGCAGCGCGCGCAGCGCGGCGCGTCGCGCACCATGCTCCTGCCCGCCCTGCGGTGCGCGCAGCTGCGACAGCGCAATGCACAGGGAACTGATGACGAAGAGGTCGGCCAGGATGCTGCACATCGCTGGTCCGGCCGCCGCAGGCCCCAGCAGCGCGGCCAGCAGCGGAATTCCCATGAAACCGGTGTTGGGGAAGGCAGCGACCAGCGCGCCAAATGACGCATCCTTGAGCGTGACCCTCGAATTGAGCGAGATCGCGACCGTGAAGGCAACGACCGTCAACCCGCACAGCAGGTAGACCGCCAGCAGATAGGGGTTGAGCAACTCGAGCACTGGCGCGCCCATGCCGAAGCGCAACAGCATGCAGGGCAGGGCAAAGTACAGCACATAGGCGTTGAGCCCGGGGATCGCAGACACCGGCAGCAAACCATGCCGCGCCGCCAGCCAGCCGGCCAGCACCAGGGCGAAGAACGGGGCGGTGACGGCGAGGATGGCTGGCATGGCTGGATGCGAGTATCCCCGCTCGGCAGTCGCCCCGACGCCCCGGCCCAGTCGCTATCATCGGCCGCACGTCGCGATCCATGGCCGAAGCCCCCACCACTCTCAACCCGGCCCAGCTACAGGCCGTTCACCACCTCTCGGGTCCCTGCCTGGTGCTGGCGGGTGCTGGATCGGGCAAGACCCGGGTGATCGTTCACAAGATCGCCCGCTTGCTGCAGGCCGGTCTGGCACCGAAGGAGATCGCGGCGATCACCTTCACCAACAAAGCGGCGCAGGAGATGCGCGAGCGCGCCAAGAGCTTGGTCGGTGCGCGCTTGGCCAAGGATCTGGCGGTCAGCACCTTCCACAGCCTGGGTGTGCGCATGCTGCGCGAGGACGGTACCCGGGTTGGCCTGAAGGAGAAGTACTCGATCCTGGATGCCGACGACGTGATGGGCGTGCTGCGCGAGGCCGGTGGCGCGAGCGACAACAAGCTGGCCCGGCAGTGGCAGTGGACCATCAGCCTGTGGAAGAACCAGGGCCTGGACAGCCAGGCCGCGATGGCCATCGCCAAGGACCCCGACGAGCAGGTCGCCGCGCGGGTGATGAAGCTCTACGAGGAGCGGCTGGCGGCTTACCAGGCGGTCGATTTCGACGACCTGATCAGCCTGCCTTTGAAGCTGCTGCTGCGCGACGAAGAGGCTCGCGTGAAGTGGCAGGGGCGGTTTCGCCATGTGCTGGTCGATGAGTACCAGGACACCAACTCGGTGCAGTATGAGTTGCTCAAGCTGCTGGTCAGCCACCAAGACCCACGCCGGCGCGGCCTGTTCACAGCGGTCGGCGACGACGACCAGAGCATCTATGGCTGGCGCGGCGCGACGATAGACAACCTCAAGCGTCTGCCGCAGGACTGGCCCGATCTGAAGGTGATCGCGCTGGAGCAGAACTACCGCTCGACCGGCAGCATCCTGCGCGCGGCCAACAACGTGATCGCCGGCAATCCCAAGCTGTTCGAGAAAAAGCTGTGGAGCGAGTTCGGCGACGGTGACCCGGTGCGCCTGGTCGAATGCGATGGCGAGGAGCATGAGGCCGAGCGCGCGCTGGCTTTCATTCAAGGCCTGCGCGCACAGGGCGGAGCCCTCGCTGGCGCTCGGGGTGGCGGCGCGGTAGCCGACGACCGCGCGAGCGGCCAGATCAGGTTCAGCGACTTCGCGATCCTGTACCGTGCCAACCACCTGGCGCGGCCGTTCGAGAAGAAGCTGCGCACGGCCAACATCCCGTACAAGGTCTCGGGCGGCACAGGCTTTTTCGACCGCGCCGAGATCAAGGACTTGTGCGCCTGGCTGAGGCTGCTGGTCAACCAGAACGACGACCCGGCCTTTCTTCGCGCGGTGACCACACCCAAGCGTGGCATAGGCCACACCACGCTGGGCAAGCTGGGCGAGTTCTCGAGCCAATGGAAGCTCAGCCTGTTCGAGGCGCTGTTCTCCAAGAGCCTGGCCGCGCAGCTAAGTGCCAAGGCGCTCGACCAACTGCATGAGTTCGGCCGCTGCGTCAACGACCTGGAATACCGCGCTGGCCACACCAGCGGGGCCGAGGATGCCAAGGCGCTGCTGCTGGCCTGGGTCAAGGACATTGGCTACGAGCAGCACTTGTACGACAACGAGGACAGCGAGAAGGCCGCTGCTTCGCGCTGGACCAATGTGCTGGACTTCATCGACTGGATGTCAAGGCGCTGCGGCGGCGAGATCAAGGGCGATGGCGGCAGTGCCGAAGGCGAGAAGCAGACCGTGCTGCAGGTCGCGCAGACCATCAGCGTGATCATCAGCCTGGCCGAGCGCGACGACGAGCAGGATGTGGTGACCTTGTCGACGCTGCACGCCAGCAAGGGGCTGGAGTGGCCGCATGTGGTGCTGGTCGGCGTCAACGAGGGGCTGCTGCCGTTCAAGAGCGACGCCGAGGAGATGACCGCGACCCGGCTCGAGGAGGAACGCAGGCTGATGTATGTGGGCATCACCCGTGCCCGCACCACGCTGGTGGTCAGCACGCTGCGCCGGCGCAAGAAGGGCCGCGACACGGTGCAAGGCGTGCCCAGCCGTTTCATCGGCGAGATGAAGCTGCACGAAGCGACGACCCAGGAAAATCCGCGCGACAAGCTCAAGCGAATCCGCGCCGAGCTCGCCGCCAAGCTGGCGGCGGCAGCACCGGTCTGAGCCGGTGCTGGGGCGGTCAGTCCCGGCCGTCCTTCCAGCGCTGGTACAGCATCGTCGCGGCCACGCCGATCGGTGCGAAGCGGTGGCCGGGAATCCTGCGTGGCGCTTCGAAAGGCAGTTGGGTGCGGGCTTGTTCGCCGTCGAGCGCGGCGTCGGCCAGCACCGGCCCGAGCGCCGTGCCGAAGGCCACGCCGCGGCCGTTGCAGCCGACCCAGCCGAGTACGCCGTCGTCGAGCCGCCAGAAGCGCGGCAGCTTGTCGGGCGTGGCGCCGAACACGCCGTGCCAAAGGTGTTCGAATTCGATGCCACCCAGCGCTTCGAGCTGCGGGAAGATCTTGACCAGACGTTGGCCGATGCGCTGGCGCAAGCGCCAGTCGTGGCCTGCGGCGATCGCCAGCCCGCCACCGGTGACCAGCCGGCCCTGCGCGTCGAAATGGGCGAAATGCAGGTCTGCCTGGGTGTCTGAGACCGCGGCGTTGGCCGGCATCACGGTCGCGCGCAGCGCTGCTGGCAGCGGCCGCGTCGCCA
>RGQD01000115.1 GCA_010030205.1 Betaproteobacteria bacterium | reverse complement strand
AGCAAGGTCCTCGCCGACCAGCCCCGCATTGAGCGGCACCCAGACCAGCCCGGCCCGGGCGTAGCCGAACCAGGTGTAGAGCTGTTCCGGCGCGTTGAACATGAAGGTGGCGACCCGGTCGCCCTTCATCAGGCTGCTCACCAGCAGGTTGGCCGCGACGACCTGCGAGACGAGATCGAGCTCGCGGTACGTGACGGGCGTGCCTGCGATCTCGGCGAAGGCGGTGTCGCCGTGGCTGGCGTGCTTGTCGGCGAGCAGGTCGCTGAGGGTTCGCCAGGGCACGGCGTGGCCGAGGATTTGCAGCGCAGCGTCGTTCATCGCAGCACCCGGATGTCGTTGCGTGGCACGCTGATCGCGGTGCCGGCCGGATGAGTGGCGACGATGCGCGACACGGTGCCACCCTTGGCCGTGGAGGGCAGGGCGATGATGCCCTTGCCGTCGTCGGCGAGGCCGGCGCCGTAGAGAAAGTTCCACTGCCCGCCGATGCCGCTATGGTGCAGCGGACCGAAGCCTCCCGAGGCGCACTGGCCCTGCAGGTCGACCTGAAGCGTCGCGTTGATCGAGACCGGCCTGTGCCCCTGGGCAATGGTGCGTGGGTCGTTCACGTAGGAGAAGGCGCGCACCTGCGTCAGCGGGTTGCGGTCTAGGAAGGCGTAGAGCCGCTTCGAGCCGATCGCCATCGCCGCCGTCATGCGGCCAGCGTCCAGCGTCTTACGCGTGTTGGTGATGCGGCCAGCCTGCCACAGGTCGACGATCCAGTCGAAGAACGCCTCAGTGTGCACGCCGAGGTCCTTCACGCCAGAGGCGACGAGCTGTTTCACCACTGCCTCGGGCAGGGTGCCGGCGCCGACCTGGAGGGTCGCACCGTCGTCGATCAGTTCGCCGAGCAGAACTGAAGGGTTTACAGGATTTGCGCGGTTTCAGGCTGAACAGAGCTTACTTCCCAAGTTGCATGAAATGCAAAAATGGCATTTGTGATATGCTTTTATGAGATGATTATCCGGGGACCGAAAGCCCCCTTCGTTTTTCCAATCAGGTGGACATATGACACAGCGCGACAGTGCAGCGGGGCCGCTGTCTGGCATCCGGGTCCTGGAACTGGGCACCATGATCGCGGGACCGGTGGTGGGTACGCTGTTGTCTGATTTCGGCGCCGAGATCATCAAGATCGAACAACCCGACGGCGGTGACCCGATCCGGAGTATCGGGCCGTTCTGCGAAGGCGAAAGCCTTTGGTGGAACGTCGAGGGTCGCAACAAGAAGTCGGTCACGCTCGACATGCGCCGCCCCGAAGGCCAGGCGGTTCTGCGCCAGTTGGTCAAGGAAGCAGATGTGCTGGTCGAGAACTTTCGACCCGGCACCATGGCGAAGTGGAACGTGGGCTGGGACGATCTGAAGAAAGTCAACCCGTCCCTCATCATGGTCAGCGTTTCAGGCTACGGCCAGACTGGACCGTATGCGAGCAAGCCGGCGTTTGATCGCATTGCCTTGGCATTCGCAGGCATGTTGAATATCACTGGCTTTGCCGACCGAGCGCCGGTGCGTCCGGGTGTCGCGATGGCCGACTACCAATCTGCGCTGTTTGGCGCGTTTGCGGCCATGATTGCGTTGTTTCACCGTGAAGCCCGTGGCGGCACTGGTCAGCATGTGGACGTGTCGCTGTTCGAGTCGGTGTTCCGTTTCACGGACATCATGGTTACTGCAGCAGACAAGATAGGCGTCAAGCGAACGCGTCGAGGCAACCTGCACTTTGCCGCAGCACCGGGTGACCACTTCGAGACCTGCGACGGGCGCTACATCGTGATGACCATCTCGAACAACCCGCTGTTTGCCAAGCTGACGACAGCCATGGGGCAAGCTGCGCTGGCGCAAGACGAACGCTTTGCCACGCACGATGCGCGCTGGATCAACATCACTGAGATCAATGCGCTGGTCGGCGAGTGGATACGGTCCATGCCAGTCAACGACGTGATCGAGATTTTGGAAGGCCACGGCCTTCCGCACTCGTTGGTGTATTCGGTGGATGACATCCTGGCCGATCCCCACTATGCCGCGCGCGGCGCTATCGTCACGCTGGACCATCCGAAGATCGGCGCGCTGAAGATGCCAGCACCTTCCCCCCGCATGAGTGGTACGCCGGCCCGTACGATGCAGGCCGCGCCAGACCTGGGGGCCGACAACGACGAAATCTACGGTGGGCTGCTCGGAATGGACGCCCAAGCCATTGCTGCGCTGAGGGCTGGCCGCTTGATCTGACCGTAAGCGCAGGGCGTCAGGTGCCACTGATGCGCTGGCCCTGATTCACTGCTGTCAAATTCTCTCTATGCTCTATGTCGAGGAGTTCGGCCATGCCCCATTGGATGCGCAGGTCTGCGGCCCGCAGCCAACAAGCTGTTCATGCCTTACAGGCTCGTGTTAGCATTTCTGATATCGCCTTTACGCATATCAAGGAGATTCAATTGGATGCTTCCACTCACCAGCGCATCGAAGCCCCTCAGGCTGTCAAGCAGTCGTTGAATGATTTTTTCGTCGTCTCTGCAGACAGCCATGTCAACGAGCCGCACGACCTCTGGCTCAAGCGCATCGACGTGAAGTTCCGCGACCGCGTGCCGCAGGTTCAAGTGGACGAAAAGGGTCGCAAATGGTTTGTGGTCGAAGGCTTTCGCAAGTCGATTATTCGTGAGGCGCCGCGCGATGAGCAGGTCAGTGTCGAGGAGTTCAAGGCGCGCAGCGACGCTGCAGGCAAGCGCATGGAGCTTGACCGCACGAAAGGCGCGATGTTCCAGCAGCGTGGCAACCCCACGGTTGACCGCTATGCAGACATGGACTACGACGGTGTGGATGTCGAGATCCTCTTCCCCAACAAGGGTCTGGCCAACTGGTCCTCACCCGATCCTGCGCTGCATGTGGCCATGTGCCGTGTCTATAACGACTGGGCGCACGAGTTGTTCGCCGGCAGCACGCGGAGCTTTCCGACGGCCTGCGTGGCGCCGGCTGACATCGATGCCTGTGTGGCCGAAATCGAGCGCGTGGCCAAATTGGGCTTTCACAGCGTCACCATGCCGCCCCTCGTGACGGGCGGCAAGGGCTACAACCTACCGGACTACGACCCTGTATGGGCCGCGCTTGCGGAAACAGGCATGCCAGTGTGCTTCCACGCCGGGACCGGCAAGGACCCCCGCACGGCCACAGGCAATGGTGGGGCGATCATCAACTACGTGGTGCATGCGATGAACACCGTGCTGGAGCCCACGGTGCAGTTGTGCGCGTCCGGCGTCTTCGACCGCCATCCCAAGCTCAATTTCGCCACCATCGAGGCTGGCGCTGGCTGGGTACCGTATGCGCTGTGGGCGATGGATCAAGGTTACGACAAGCATGCCTTCTGGGTGTCGCCCAAAATGGAATGCAAGCCCAGCGACTACTTCCGTCGCCATGGCCACGCGAGCTTCCAGGAAGATCCCATCGGGATCCTGGCGCGCGAATGGATGGGCGTCGACAGCATCTTGTGGGGCAACGACTATCCGCACATCGAAGGCACCTGGCCTTATTCGGACAGCGTCACCTCGAAACTGATGGCAGGGATACCCCGTGAGGAAAAGGCGATGATCCTGGGTCTGAACGCCGCCAGGCTCTTCAATGTGGACGTACCGGCCCGGTTTCGCACTACTGCGGATCGGTGATTTTGTCTCGCACAACGGCAGCAATTTCGCGGCCCAGTGCTTTCATGTGCACGGTCTGGGGACGGTCGCGCAGGCTGGCGAGGTACAGGGTGCGCTTGAGCACAGGTACCAGCGGTATGGCGATCAATTCGCCGCGGGCAATCTCGCTGGCGCACGCCAATCGCGGCAGCACCGCGCAGAATCGACCATCCGCCAGTACCGCCTTGGTCATGTTCAGGCTGTCCAGCCGCAAACGGGGGTCTAGATGAATGTCGGCCTCTTCACAGTAGGCCTCGACGAGGGCGCGCGAACCGTGAGAGCCCACCGGCAGCACGACGTCCAGGCTGGCCAGCGACTCACGGGCCACAGACTTCGCCTTGGACAGCGGGTGGCGGGGCGAGACGATCAAAAGCAAGGGCTCGGTGCTGAGTTTCTGCAACGACAGTTTTTGCGAGGTGGCCAGATGCAGCACGATCGCCAGATCCACCTGGCCGGACGCCAGAAGGTCATACACCTGCCCGGTGGAGGCTTCGTAGGCCACCAAGCGTGTTTCAGGAAATGCGTCGACGAACCTCTTGACCACTTCCGGCATGTACAGACTGGAAAATGTCGGCGGCGAGGCGATCGTGATCTGGCCGCCTGCAGGCCGACGCTTCATCTGATCGATCATCTCCATGGTGCTGGCCATCTCTTGCAGGATGGCCTCGGCCTGGCGAAACAGCAGTTCGCCCGCTTCGGTGAGCGTCACGCCGCGGCCGGTCCTGAGCAAAAGCTGTTCGCCCACCTCGGCCTCGAGCTGCTGGATCTGGCGGCTGATGGCCGACTGGGCCACGTCCAGCACCGCCTCGGCTGTCGTCAGACTGCCCAGACGCGCCACATGGAAAAAATAGAATAGCCGCTTAGAGTCGAGCAGGTTCTTGGACGCGATCCCAGCAATGGCGCTCTTGACGCGTGTCGCGGGCTTGGATGGAGCAGGCGGCATGCTAGATTGGCATTGCTGAAATGATGGAACGAGGTATCAACATGAATGGAAGAGGGGGCACCGATGGCCACTGAAAAATCGGCTTACATCGCCGGTGTGGGACAAACCGAGTTTAAGCGGCATGGCGGCATCATGGACCGCAGCCAATTTCAGGTTGCCGCCGAAGCTGTGCTTTCGGCACTGGCCGATGCGGGCATGACGCCTGAGGATGTGGACGGGTTTGCCTCCTTCTCCAACGACGCCAATGAAGCCGCGTTGATGCAGGTGGCACTGGGTGTTCCGCAGATGCGCTGGTCCTCCATGGTTTGGGGCGGCGGCGGGGGCGGTTCCTGCGCGGCGATCTCGCAGGCGGCGGCCGCAGTTCAGGCGGGTCACGCACAGACAGTGGTCGTCTACCGCGGATTGTGCCAAGGGCAGACGCGACGTTTTGGTCGCTTCGGTGAGGGCCGCACCCACGGTAACTTCGTGCATCCCTACGGCCTGTTTGCGCCAGCACAGATGCTGGCACTGCAGGTTCGCCGCCACATGCATCTGCACCCACAGATCCGCGAAGAGCATTTGGGCCTGGTGGCGGTGAACGCCCGTGCCAATGCCAACCGCAACCCGAACGCGGTCATGTACGGCAAGCCCATGACGATCGATGACTATTTCGCATCGCGCTACATTGCCGAGCCGCTTCGTCTGTTCGACTGCTGCCTGGAAACCGATGGCGGCTGCGCCATCGTGGTGACCACCGCAGCGCGTGCGCGTGACGCTCGCAAGACGCCGGTGCGCATCCTGGCCAGCGGACATGGCAGCGGGCCCGGCTGGGGCTCAGGCCCGCTGGGCAGCCAGAACATGCCCGACGCCGACTACGACTCCACCAACAGCCGGCTCATCGCGCGGGAGTTGTTTGCCGCCGCTGGGGTGACACCGGCCGACATCGACACCGCGCAGATCTACGACCACTTCTCCGGCATGGTGCTGATGGCGCTCGAGGAATACGGGTTCTGCGATGTAGGTGCCAGCGGAGAGTTCGTAGCGCAAGGCAATATAGCTTGGAAGACGGGCAAGCTGCCTATCAATACCTCGGGCGGGCAACTCTCGGAGGCGTATGTGCATGGCATGAACGTCGCGATAGAGGGCGTGCGGCAGTTGCGCGGTGAATCGACTTCTCAGGTTGACGATGCCCGACTGTGTCTAGTCACCGGCGGGCTGGGCGTGTCGCCCACCAGCGCCATGATCATCGGGAGAGACTGATGGCCTACTTTTCTGAGGCAATGCCCGCACCCCATCCCAATTTCGACGATCGCGACTTCTGGGCCGCCTGCGCCGAAAAGCGCCTGCAGTTTCAGGCTTGCGCCGAATGCAGCACGGCCCGCCATCCGCCGACGCCAGTGTGTCCGCGCTGCCGTTCCTTCAAGGTGACGTGGAAGCTGACCGCCGGGCGTGCCGAGGTTTACACGCATACCACCGTCCACCATGCGAGTCACGAAGCGGTCAAGCCCAACCTACCCTATGTGGTGGCTGTGGTGACCTTCCCCGATGTGCCTGGTGTGCGCCTCGTCACGAACGTCACCGACATCGACCCCAAAGAGGTTCGCATAGGGATGCAACTGGCGCTGTGGTGGGATGTCATCGGCGGTGGCATGCACATTCCCCGGTTCAAACCCTCTTCATCGGCATAACGGATATATTGATTTGATCGAAATAAAATGAAGGAGACAACATGCGTTCCTACGCCCCCCGCTTGAGCCGACGCAGTCTGCTGGCAACGTCGCTTGCCGCGCTGCCACTGCAAGCCGCCTTGGCCCAAGCGACCGCCCGGATCATCGTGCTGGCTGCTGCGGGCGGCACGACCGACCTGCTGTCGCGCCTGTACGCGCAATGGCTCTCCGAAGAATGGGGTCGCCCGGTGGTGGCCGACAACCGGCCTGGCGCTGGCGGCGTGATCGGCTCGCAGTTGGTGGCAAAGGCTGCTCCCGACGGCAACACGCTGATGCTGGCCGCCCCTAGCCATGTGACCAACTCCGGCATGATGGACAACGTCCCTTATGACCCCCTGAAAGACTTCACGCCGATAGCCAAGCTCCTGACCTTCGGCTCGGTCGTGGTGGTCCACCCATCCGTGCCGGCGCAGGACCTCCGGCAGTTCCTGGCCTATGCCAAGGCCAACCCCGGCAAGCTGACCTGGGCGCTTGGCGCCACAGGCACTTCACAGCATCTGGCGGGCGTGCTGCTGGCCAGAGAAGCTGGCGTGAGCTGGATCACCGTGCCTTACAAGGGCGGTGGCCCGGCCATGAACGACCTCCTGGGGGGGCACGCGCATTTCATGATCGAGAGCATACCCACCGCCGCGCCACACATCGCGGCGGGGCGGATCCGTGCGCTGGGCGTGACCGGCTCAAAGCGCTCGACTGGCCTGCCGAATGTACCCACCATCGCCGATGCCGGCATCCCCGGTTTTCACGTGGAAGCTTGGTTCGCGCTGATGGGACCTGCGGGCCTGCCTCCGGAGTTCGTGCAGGCCACCTACCAGCGCCTGCAAAAGATCATGGCGCAGCCCGCAGTGAACGAAAAATTGCTGAGTTTGGGAGCCGCACCTGATCTGCGAAACCCGCAGGAAACGCGTGCTTTTGTTGAGGCCGAGTCCAGGCATTGGCTGCCCATCATCAAGGAAGCTGGCATCAAGGTTTGAAGCCAAGGTGCTGGAAGACTGCTGCGCGCATCAGCGCAGGCGGTAGCTCAGCACCCGCCCGCCGCTGACCGACGCGTCCAGGCCCATCGAGTCGCCAAACTGCGAACGCTTTAGACCGTCCGCAACGCGCTATTGGTCAAGTGCTCAAGTGCAAGCTCATTCACCAGGGGATGGCTTGCCCGGCGTGGTCGACGAACTGCGCCCGTCCGCTAGGCTCCAGTGCATCGAGCGTCAGCTTTTGGGCCGCGCCGGTCTCAAGCCCGACAAAGGTCATGGCGGCGCGGTCACGCTGAGTTGGCACGCACGTTTCGACAGGATCGCCGTCAGGGCCTAAGCGCGCTCGATGGCCTCGCGAGCCTTGATGCCCTTGTCCCACTTCTCCAGCCACCATGCGTACGGCTGCGGCCAGCGATTGAAATCCGGGTCGATGCCGAAGTGGTGCGCGGCGTGCAGGGCCCAGAAGGGGTCGAACAGGAACTGGCGCGCGATGCCGATCAGGTCGGCGCCGCCTTCCTGAAGAATGCGTTCAGCGAAGTCGGGGTCGCGGATCAGGCCCACGCCCTCGGTCATGAGGCGGGTCTCGTTGCGGATGCGGGTGGCAAATGGCACCTGGTAGCCAGGCGCGCGCTGAAGGTTCGCGTTGGTGGCGCCGCGTGGCGTATTGCCGCCGGACGAGCAGTCGATGACGTCCACGCCGCGCTCGCGCAACTCGTGCGCGAGCGCGACACTGTCATCCATTGTCCAGCCGCCGTCGATGCCGTCTTCGGCCGAGATGCGAACGAACAGCGGCGTGCCCGCAGGCAAGGCCGCGCGCACCGCTTCGGTCACTTCCAGCGGAAAGCGCATGCGCTCTTGCAGGCTGCCGCCATACGCGTCGGTGCGAAAGTTCGACAGCGGCGACAGGAACGAGTGCAGCAGGTAGCCGTGCGCCATGTGAAGCTCGATGACCTCGAAGCCCACAGACAGCGCGCGCTTGGCAGCGGCAACAAAGGCGTCGCGGGTGCGGGCCAGGTCGGTGCTGTCCATTTCTTTGGGCACGGGCCAGCCGTCAGCCAGCGCCACGGCTGACGGTGCCAGCGGGGTCCAGCGCTTGTCGCCGCGCGCGATGTCTTGCTCGTTGAGTGGTCCGTTGCCGTGCCAGGGCCGCTGCATGCCGCTTTTGCGCCCACCGTGCCCGATCTGGATTGCCGGCACCGTGCCATGCGACTTGAGCATCCGCACGACGGGCTCGAGCGCGCCTGCCTGCACGTCATTCCACAGGCCCAGACAGCCATTGGTGATGCGACCCTCGGGGGCGACGCCGGTGGCCTCGACGAATACGATACCGGCGCCGCCCAGTGCAAATTTTCCGTAGTGCACCAGGTGAAACTCGTTGGCTGTGCCGTCGATCGCGCAGTACTGCGCCATGGGCGGAACGACGATGCGGTTTGGCAGGGTGATGTCACGGATCTTGAACGGGGTGAACAGCAAGGGCAGCGTGGTGGGTGTGGGCATCGAAGTCATGTTGGTGGTGGAGTGGCGGTTGCAGGTTGTCGCACGGGTGCTGCTGGCGGCGGCCGTCGCGCGAAGGGCGGTGCCGTGTCGGATTGGGGTGATCAGCGCGATGTGTATACGCCGTCGTCTAGGTCATACGCGCCGGTGATGAATGACGCCGGCTGCGAGCACAAGAACAGTGCACGCGTTGCGATCTCTTCGGGCTGGCCCAGGCCGGATCGAACCACATCGTGTCGACCTCGACCATGCGCTCGATGCGGGTGCGGCCAAGCTTTAAGGGGTTTCACGTCACACGCCCAGGTAGGCCTGGCGGATGTCGTCGGCCTGCGAGATCTCCTGCGCCGGGCCGCTGCGCACCACCGCCCCCACTCGCAACACGTACGCCCGGTCGGCGATCTTGAGCGCAGCGCGCATATTCTGCTCTACCAGCAGGCTGGCGATGCCCTTGCCGCGCAGCGTGCCGATGCACCCGAGAACGAACTTCGAGAGCACCGGCGACAGGCCCAGCGATGGCTCATCGAACAGGATCAGCCGCGGGCGCGCCATCAGGCCGCGACCGAACGCCAGCATCTGCTGCTCGCCGCCGCTCAGGTTGCCGGCCTGCTGATCAAGCCGCTCTTTGAGGCGCGGAAACATCTCCAGCACATCGTCCACGTCGAACACCGGGCCAGTGCCGAACGCGTCGACGATGCGCAGGTTCGCCAGCACCGTCATCGACGGGAATATTTCACGACCCTCGGGCACGTGGGCAATGCCAAGACGGCTCAGCTGCCAGGGCTTCATGCCGTCGATGCGCCGGCCCATGAAGCTGACCTGCCCACTGGTCAGGGGCTGCACACCCGAGATGGTGTTCAGCAAGGTGGTCTTGCCCGCGCCGTTGGCCCCGAGCATCGCGACCACCTCGCCTTCGCGAACCTCAAGCGACACCTCGCGCAGCGCGACCACCTTGCCGTACGCCGCGGACACCGACGCCACGCGCTCGGGGTGGAGAAACACCTCGGTGGGCGCGCCCACCGTCACCGGCCGGCCGTCAACCATCACCAGCGTACGACTGCACAACGCCTTGATCACAGTCATGTCGTGCTCGACGATGACCACCGTGCGGCCCGGCGCTACCGCGCGGATCAGTTCGACGAAGTCGGCGCTCTCGCGCCCGTTCATGCCGGCGGCCGGCTCATCCAGGAACAGGATGCGCGGGTTCGACATCAGGGCCACGGCCACCGCCAAGCGTCGCTGCACACCGTAGGCCAGCACGCTGGCGAGTCGATGCTGGTCGGCCTGCAGATTGGTGAGCGCCAGCACGTGCGCGGCGGCCGCCTCGAACGCGTCGCGGTCTTCGCGCCAGACGCGGGTGCGCAGCGCCCGGCCCAGCACCGAATGGCGCGCCAGCGCGTGCCGGCCGTGCAGCAGGTTCTCGCGCACCGTGGCCTCGCCGAACACTGCGGTGCGCTGGAAGCTGCGGGCCACACCCATGCGCGCCACCTGATGCGGCGCGACGCCTGCGATCGCTGCGCCGAACAGACTCACCTGGCCGGCGGTGGGCTCGGTGATGCCGCACAGGATATCGAACAGCGTGGATTTGCCCGCGCCATTCGGGCCGATGATGCCGAATACTTCGCCCACATCGACGGTGAGGTCGACACCGTTGAGCGCGACCACGCCGCCGTAGCGCTTGTGGATGCCAGTGGCACGCACCGCAGGCGTGGCGCCGCCTGTCACTGCACCACCTGTCGCTGCGCCATCCGTGGGCACGGTCACCGCCGGCGCGCTACTCACCGCGCACCGCCCGAGAACCGCCGCACCAGCGCCTGCGCCATCTGGTGCAGGCCGCCCGGTGCGAACATCATCACCAGGATGATCGCGCCGGAGAACACCAACACACGCACGTTCGGATCCATGTCGAAGAAGTATGGAATGATGCTGAAGATCAGCGCGCCGATAATCGGGCCGACCGCTAGGCGCGAGCCCCCCAGCAGCACCATCAGCAAAGCGTCTACCGTGTTGGACACCGAGAACACTTCGGGCGTGACAATCTGCGTGTAGGGCACGCACAGCGCACCCGCCAGCGCCGCCAGCGGCGCACTCAGCGTGAACGCTTTCAGGCGCTCCCGGAACACGTCGACCCCCACAGAGCGCGCCAGATGCGGGTTTTGCCGCACGCTCTCGATGGCCGCGCCAAAACGCGAGTCACGCACCGCGGCCATCAGCAGCACCGCGCCGGCCAGCAGCCCGGCGCATGCGAAGAAGTAAGCGCGCGGCTCCGACAGCGGAATGCCCAACAAGGTGATCGGCGGAAAGCCGAACATGCCCAGCGGGCCGCCGGTGAGGTCGGGCAGGTTCAGCGCTGCCACCATCGCCACGCCGGACAAGCCCCATGACACGATCGAGAAGTACGCACCGGTGAGCTTGAGCGTGAGCATGCCGATCAGCGCCGCGGCCACCACCGACGCGGCCATGGAAAGCAGCAGCGCCACCTCGAACGGCAGTTTGAGCGTGACCATGCCGATGGCTGCCCCGTAAGCGCCAATGCCGAAGAACACGCACTGGCCCAGCGGCACTTCGCCCAGGCCGCCCAGCATCACGTTGATGCTCAGCGCGAACAGCGAGAACGCGAAGGTATAGCCGGCCAGCGTGATGACGAATGCGTTGTCGACCAGCATGCCGAACAGCACGACCGCAGCGACCACAACCGCGGTGGTGACAATGCGCGCAAAGGGAAATGGAATTGCGGTGACCACATCAGTACCTGTGAAGTTGCGCCTTGCCGCGCAGGCCTTGCGGAGCAAAGAGCAGAATCGCGATCACCATCACCCAGCCCAGCGCCGGTGTCCACGACACCGACGCGTAGGTCTCAAACAGCGCGTTGGCCACGCCGATCAACAGTGCGCCCAGCATCGCACCCGAGATGCTGCCCATGCCGCCGAGGATCACGACGATGAAGCTGGTGATCAGCGAGTTGTTGCCCATGGTGGGAAATGCGGTGATGATCGGCGCGAGCAGGCCGCCAGCCAGCCCCGCGGCAGACACGCCCAACACGAACGACAGGCTGCGGATCAGCGGCACGTTGATGCCCGAGTACAGCGCGCCCTTCGGGTTCTGCGCCACCGCCAGAATCTGCTGGCCCTTGACGCTGCGCGCCAGCCACAGGCCGAAGCCGGCAAGCACCGTAGCCGAGACAACGAGAATGAACACGCGCTGCGCCGCCACCACCACGTTGCCCAGCGACAGGCTGGTCTGCCCGAACGGGGCGCTGACCGGAAGCGGGTTCGGCCCGAAGACCAGCAGCAGCAGCGCCATGAACACCTGCGCCAGCGCGAACGTGACGATGATGGAACCGTTGTTGCCCACACCGTACAGGCTGCGCCGGATGACCAGTGTCTCGGTGGCGAAACCGATCACCGCGACCATGCCAACAGCCAGTGGCAGCGCCAGCAGGTAGGGCACGCCGACCGATATCGACAGCAGCACTGCGTACGCGCCCAGTGCGAAGAACGCACCGTGCGCGAAGTTGACCAGGTGCAGGATGCCGAAGACCAGCGTGAGGCCGACCGCGATCACCGCGTAGCCTGCCCCGACCACCACCCCGTTGATAAGCGTCTGCAGCAGCAAAGCCATGGCGTGCGGTCAGTCGACCTTGTACTGCTCAAGCAGCACCAGTTGGCCGTCCTTGACCTGCTGGATGAAGAAGAACGGCGCGGTCGCGCGGCCCTTCTCGTCGAACTTCAGCGACCCGCGCGGCGTCGTCCAGGCGTTGTCACGGATGGTCTTGGAGATGGCCGCGTAGTCGGAGTCGGTGCCGGCCTTGTTCATCGCGGCGGCAATGAGGCTCACGGATTCGTAGGCGACCAGATGCACCTTGCCCGGGTCTTCGGAAATTTTCTTCTTCATCTCGACGACGAAGGCCTTGGTGCCGGCTGACGGCTCGGTCGGCACGAAGATGTCACCCGTCAGCACGCCGTTCATCGCGCCTTCAGCGGCCTTGATCATCGCCGGGTTCACCACGCCAGGCGACATCGCCTCGGCGCGAAAGCCGCCAAGCTGACGCACCTGCTTCCACAACTGCGAGGCACGCGCCGGATACGCGTCAGACACGTACAGAAGGTCGGGGTTGAGCGATTTGATCCGGGTGATGATCGAGGTGAAATCGTTGGTGTCCGCGTCATAGGTCGAGACATTGACCAGTTCAATCTTGGCCGCCGCGAGGCTGGTCTTCAGGTACTCGAGCACGGTCTTGTTGAACTCGGTGTTCTCGCCCATGTAGGCGGCCGTCTTGGGCTTGACCACCTTGGTCAGGTATCCGTTGAACGCGCGCGAGTTGGCCGAGACGGTGTTGTTGATCTGGAACAGCCACGGGCTGCCCTGATCGGTGATCGCGTCGGCCTGCGCCGCGCCGTTCACATGCAGGATCTTGCTGCGCGTGATCGACGATTCGGCCAGCACCACCGAACTGTTGGTGCCGCCGGTGATCGCCTTGACGCGGTTCACCGAAATCAGCTTTTGCACCGCCGCAACGCCGCCTTGCGGCGTGCCTTTGTCGTCTTCGAACACCAGTTCAATCTTGCGCCCGCCGAGAATGCCGCCGGCCGCGTTGATCCGGTCGGCTGCGGCTTCGGCGCCCAGCCGGGTATCAGTGCCGTAACTGGCCGCGGCGCCGGTCAGCGGCACGGCGACGCCGATCTTGACCGGGTCGGCGGCGCTGGCCGCGACGGCCACACTGAGGCCGGCGGCGAATACGCCGAATCGGCGCAGAAAATCTTTTTTCATTGATGTCTCCGTGCGCCGGTCAAAACCGGCAAGGTGTTGTGAATGAAAGTTTCATACGTTGAAGGCTTAGCCAGCTACGGCGGCCCCGAGTCATGCGTGTACAT
>RGQD01000114.1 GCA_010030205.1 Betaproteobacteria bacterium | reverse complement strand
CTCAAGCAAATGTGGCTTTGCCACTTTGCTTGATCCCCACGGGGGGCGGCCGGCTTCGGCCGGCCTTGGGGCGCTCAATACCCCTTGAAAACGGGGGCGCGCTTTTCGACGAAGGCCCGAACAGCCTCGCGGTGATCCTCGGTGCGCGAGGTCTCGACCAGCCGGCGGGCCTCATGCACCAGCGCGGTGTCGAAGTCGATGTGCGCGGCTTCGTCGAGGTTGTCCTTCATGTGGCGCAGCGCGACCGCAGGGCCATGGGCCAGCGATCTGGCCCAGGCAAACGCTTGGGCTTGCAACTGGTCGTCGTCGACCACCCGGTTGAACAGTCCGATGCGCTCGGCGCGACCCGAATTGACCCGGTCAGAGCCGAACATCAGCTCACGCGCGATCGGCGAGCCGACGGTTCGCGTCAACAGCCAGGCAATGCCGTAGTCGCCGGGCAGGCCGATCCGCGAGTAGCCCGCACTGACAAACGCCGACTGCGCAGCGATGCGCAGGTCGCAGGCTAGCGCGATCGCCAGCCCGGCGCCGGCCGCCGGACCCGGCAGCGCCGCCAAGCTCGGTTTGCGAACCGCCACCAGCGCGCCGGTCAGGCGTCGTTGGCGGTCGATCAGATCGGCGATGCGCTCTTCGGTGGACATGCTGGACTTGTTGCTGTTGTCACCCATGCCTTTGACGTCGCCACCGGCGCAAAACGCCGTGCCCGCGCCGGTGATCAGCAGCGAGCCGACCCGCTCGTCGTCGCCGCGCTCGCTGATCATCCGGCGCAGCGCCGGTGTGAGTTGGTCCGACAACGCGTTGCGGGCTTCGGGGCGGTTGAGCGTGATGATCGCGACGCGATCGCGGATCTCGCACAGCAGTTGATCGGTCCCGGTGTCGATGACGATGGAGTCGGTGTGCATGGCGGGTTTTCCTGAAGTCGGTCGGCGCGCGCGCTGCGCGCCAGGGGCTTGTTCCATCGCGCCACCGAGTGCCTGACCGGGGCGTCAATTTCCAAGCCCATCATGCCAGCCCCAGCGCCGTGGCCGCGCATGAAAACCCTCTGTGCTTGGAGCCAGGCCCGGGCGCGCTGCGACCGCGCTGGCCTTGCCCCATGCTGCCCGGCCTTGCCAGGCGCAAGGCCAGCCGACCATTGCTGCGCACCAAGCGGCCGAAGCAGCGACAATCGAGGGTTGCGTTTTGAGCCTGCCCCTTGACTGCCCTTGCCCTATCCCCCGCCGCCAAGCCGCTGATGAGCTACCGGCCCTACTGGGCCAAGCGCTTCGGCACCGCCAAGTTCCTGCCGACCAGCCGTGCCGAAATGGATGCGCTGGGCTGGGACAGCTGCGACATCGTCATCATCACCGGCGACGCCTATGTCGACCACCCCAGCTTCGGCATGGCGGTGATCGGCCGCATGCTCGAGGCCCAGGGGTTTCGCGTCGGCATCGTCGCCCAGCCCGACTGGCGCAGCGCTGCGGCCTTCCAGTCGCTGGGCAAACCGAACCTGTTTTTCGGCGTGACTGCCGGCAACATGGATTCGATGATCAACCGCTACACCGCTGACCGCAAGCTGCGCCATGACGACGCATACACCGCCGGCGGCGAGGGCGGCGCGCGTCCCGACCGCAGCGCGCTGGTCTACGCGCAGCGCTGCCGCGAGGCCTGGAACGATGTGCCTATCGTGCTCGGCGGCATCGAGGCGAGTCTGCGCCGCATCGCGCACTACGACTACTGGCAAGACAAGGTGCGGCGGTCCATCCTGGTCGACGCGCAGGCCGACCTGCTGCTCTATGGCAACGCCGAGCGAGCGATCGTCGAGATCGCGCACCGGTTGGCCGCACGCGAGCCGGTGGCTGCGATCACCGATGTGCGCGGCACCGCTTTCCTGCGCCGCGACGATGACCCGTCGGCTGCCGGCTGGTTCGAGCTCGACTCGAGCGAGGTCGACCTGCCCGGTCGCATCGACGACCACATCAACCCCTACCAGACCACCGCTGAGCTCGCCGCCGGGCAAGGTGTGGACTGTGCGGTGGAAAGCGGCAAGGGCGGCAGCGCGGGCGGTGTCGCTTCTTCGCTGGGCGCGGGCGAGCAGCCCATCGTCTTCGTCAGCCGCACGCCGACGCCAGCGACCGGCCGGATCAAGATGCCGCCGCGCGATCGCACGGTGATCCGGCTGCCCAGCTACGAGCAGGTCAAGCGCGATGCGGTGCTCTACGCCCATGCCAGCCGGGTGCTGCACCTCGAGACCAACCCAGGCAATGCGCGTGCGCTGGTGCAGCGCTACGACTTCCACGGCACTGAGCGCGACCTGTGGATCAACCCGCCGCCGATCCCGCTGAGCACGGCCGAGATGGACCAGGTGTTCGACCTGCCTTATGCGCGCAGCCCGCACCCACGCTACGCTGACGAGCAAGGCCGCCATGACGGGCCGACCAAGATCCCGGCCTGGGAGATGATCCGATTCTCGGTCAACATCATGCGCGGCTGCTTCGGCGGCTGCAGCTTCTGCTCGATCACCGAGCACGAGGGCCGCATCATCCAGAGCCGCAGCGAGGACTCGGTGATCCGCGAGATCGAGGACATGCGCGACAAGGTCGAAGGCTTCACCGGCGTCGTCAGCGACCTCGGCGGCCCGACCGCCAACATGTACCGGCTGGGCTGCAAGAGCGCCGCGATCGAGGCTGCCTGCCGCAAGCCCAGCTGCGTTTTCCCCGGCATCTGTCCGAACCTGCACACCGACCATGCGCCGCTGATCAAGATGTACCGCCGCGCGCGCGCAGTCAAGGGCGTGAAGAAGATCCTGATCGCCTCGGGCCTGCGCTACGACCTGGCGCTGAAATCGCCCGAGTACATCCGCGAGCTCGTCAGCCACCATGTCGGCGGCTACCTCAAGATCGCGCCCGAGCACACCGAGGGTGGGCCCTTGTCGCTGATGATGAAGCCCGGCATCGGCAGCTACGACCGCTTTAAGGCGATGTTCGACAAGATCAGCGCCGAGGTCGGCAAGAAGCAGTTCCTGATCCCGTACTTCATCGCTGCCCATCCCGGCACCAGCGACGAGGACATGATGAACCTGGCGCTGTGGCTCAAGCGCAGCGGTTTCCGCGCCGACCAAGTGCAGACCTTCTACCCCAGCCCGATGGCCACCGCCACCGCGATGTACCACAGCGGCCGCAACCCGCTCAAGGGCTTGAGCCGCGACCCGGCCAAGGTCGAGACCGTCGACATCGTGCGCGGCGAGCGCCGGCGCCGGCTGCACAAGGCCTTCCTGCGCTACCACGACGCCGCCAACTGGCCGCTGCTGCGCGAGGCGCTGGCGGCGATGGGCCGGTCCGACCTGATCGGCAATGGCAAGCAGCACCTGATCCCGACCTTCCAGCCTGGCGGCGGGCGCATCGAGCCGATGCGGCGCGAGGCGCGGCCCGTCGCGGCCAAGGCCACGCTGGCCAAGGCGCCGCGGCGTGGCGCGCTGCTGACCCAGCACAGCGGATTGCCGCCGCGCGAGACCGGCAGTGCGCGGCGCGGCGCGGTGGGCGTCAAGCCGGCCACAGCACGCAAGCGCCCCTGATGGCGGCCCACACTGATCCTACGATGAGGCCCGCGCACAAAACCATCGCCACGCACAGTGGCAGCTTCCACGCTGACGACGTCTTCGGCGTCGGCGTCTTGATGGGTGTTTATCCCGCCCACACCCTGGTCCGCAGCCGCCAAGATGAGCTGATCGACGCCGCCGATTTTGCCGTCGATGTCGGCGGCATCTGGGACATCGAGCGGGGGCGCTTTGATCACCACCAGCGCGGCTTCGACGGCGCCAGGCCGGCGCGTCGGGTCGACGGTAACGACGCTCATGGTGTGGGTTATGCCAGCGCGGGCCTGGTGTGGTCTGTGCACGGCACTGCCTACGTGCAGGCTTTGGCCGGCAGCGTTGGGGTCCCGCTCGATCCGAACGCCGTGGCAGAGACTGTCCGATCCATCGACGCCTCCTTGGTTCAATACCTTGACATCGTCGACACAGGGCAGGGCAGCGTCGCCCCCGGAATCTTCGGCCTGTCGGCCTTGATCGCGCAGCTCAATACCAACTGGATGGAGGAGCATGGGCTGACGTCACTGGCGAAAGCCCAACTTCAGGAAAGCCGTTTCCTAGAGGCCATTGCCATCACCCGGAAATTTCTGGATCGGGCCATCATCAAGAAGATCTCCCAGTTCAGATCCCATGACATCGTGCGACGGGCGCAGCGATTGTTGGATGGGCGCGTGCTCTACCTTCAAGAAGGCGGCATGCCGTGGACGCACGTGGTCGTGGCAGAAATGCCCGAAGTCATGTTTGTGATCTATCCCGATTCGGAAGGCGAACAGTACCAAGTCAAGACAGTGCCGGTCGAGATCGGCTCATTCCTTGCCAGATTGGACTTGCCCAAGGCTTGGGCCGGACTTCGAAACCAGGAACTGGCTGCGGTGACAGGTGTGCAAGACAGTGTCTTTTGCCACTCGAACCTGTTCATCGGCGGCGCTCGCAGCATGGAGGGTGCCCTCCGCCTTGCGGAATTGGCACTGGCTTAGTCAAGCGCCAGATCGACGCGAACCCGGCTGCCGTCTCTCAGCGCCAAGTCGCGCGCAAGAACACCGAAGGCTTCGCATTTCAGAGACGCTGTGCGCCGACACGCTGGTTTTGCGCCTGCACGCCGCTGTGCGCTGCGGCGCCGATGCCAGTGCCGGTATCGGCCGGCGCCGAGTTTGCGCGCGCGTGATTCGCGGCGACGCCGTCGAGCGGGCCAGGTGCTGCGGGACGCTTGCCAGAAGGCGGACTAGACTAGCGGTCCGATGGAAGGACTCAAGACCATGAAATATCCGACGTTCATCGTGGCGGTCCTCGCCGCTCTCGTGCTGCCCTTGACCAGCATGGCGCAAACCGACTGGCCGCAAAAGCCGATCACCATGGTGGTGCCGTATCCACCGGGCGGCGTGAACGATGCGGTGGCCCGCGTCTACGCCAACAAGCTCGCCACCGAACTCGGCAAACCGGTGCTGATCGACAACCGCGCCGGCGCAGCCACCACACTGGCCTCCAACTACGTTGCCAAGGCAGCGGCCGATGGTTACACGATCTACGCTGGCGGCACCTCGCTGGTGATCAACCCGACGCTCACCGGGCAAGTGCAATACGACCCGAACAAGAGTTTCGAGCTGGTGTCGCTGATGTCGTTCACACCGTTCATCCTGCATGTCAACGCCGCGTTCCCGGCCAGGAACATGGCCGAGCTGATCGCCCACGTGAAGGCCAATCCGGGCAAGTTCAACATCGCCAGTTCCGGCATCGGTGCCACCAACCATCTGATCGCAGAGATGCTCAAACAAGAGGCCGGCCTCGACATGACGCACGTGCCCTACAAGGGCGGCGCGCAAGCCGGCCAGGATGTGGCGGGCGGCCAGTCGCAGATGATGTTCTCGGCCGCGCTCGAGGCAAAGCCGATTCTGGCAACCGGCAGGACCCGCGCCATCGCGATCACCAGTGCCGCGCGCTCGGCCGCTTTCCCGGAGATTGCGACGGTGGCTGAGGCAACCGGGATGAAGGACTTCGTGGTGACCTTCTGGCAGGGCATGGTGGTGCCGGCTGGCACGCCTAGGCCCATCGTCGACAAGCTGGAGAGGGCGATCGCCAAGGCGGCGGCCGATCCGGACATGATCGAGCGCTTCAAGCCGCAGGGCGTGGAGATCCGTGCCTCGACGCCGGTGGAGTTCAAGGACTTCATGGGCAAGGAAGAGCTGCGCTGGATCAAGCTCATCAAGGAACGCAACATCAAGCCGGAGTAGCGGCAGCAAAGGGCAGGTCTGCTCTTTCTCCTGAAGAAGAAGTGCGGCTGCGCGTCAGGCGGCTTCGTTCTTTTTCACATCGGTCGAGCGGATCGCATCTTGCCGCTTCACAGGCGGGACCACTTGGGTGACGCCATTCATCACTGTTGACGGGATCAGTTCGATCAGCTGGTCGATGGTGAACAGCGAACCGTCATTGCTGAGGGTCTTGAAGTCCTCGCCGTAGAAGTAGCTGTTGATGCGGCCTCTTTCGACGTGAAAGATCTGGCCGTTGATGGCGTCGGCGCTGTCGGTGCACAGGTAGGCCACCATGGGTGCAATGTGCTCAGGCCCGCGACCGGCAAAGAAGCGGTCGTACTGCGCTTGGGTCATCAGGCCGGCTTCTAGCTTGCGTTTCTGGTTGGCGATGACCGCATCGTTCATCATCATGCGGGTGTCGGCGGCCGGGCACATCGCGTTGCAGGTGATGCCGAATTTCGCCGTCTCCTTGGCAATCGAACGGGTCAGGCCGATGATGCCGGCCTTCGCAGCGCTGTAGTTGCACTGCCCGACCGAGCCCTTGAACGCATCAGATGAAAAATTGACGATGCGTCCATAGCCTTCGCCGCGCATGTACTTGATCGCGTGGTGCGACATGGCCCAGTGCCCTTTCAGGTGCACATTGATGACCGAGTCGAAGTCGTCTTCGGTCATGTTCCAGATCATGCGCTCACGCAGCATGCCCGCCACGTTGATCAGAATGTCGATCTTGCCGAAGGTGTTGACGCACTGAGCCACCATCCGGCCGGCTTTCTGATAATCGCCCACCGTGTCGTGGTTGGCGATGGCCGTGCCGCCTGCCGCGCGGATCTCATCGACGACATCATCGGCGGGGCGCTCTTCAGTGGCTTCGCCACCGCGTCCGACGCCTGGATCGTTCACGAGCACGCTGGCGCCCTCGCGCGCCAGCAACAGCGCCACTTCCCGTCCGATACCCCGGCCTGCGCCTGTCACGATGGCGGCTTTTCCTTCGAGATGCATACGAGTGTCTCCAGTATGGTTTGAGTTTTAAGCAAGCTCAGGGTACGTCGCGAAGGTCTCCTGGGGGTCCTTCGTGGTGCGGCCGGAGCGTGTGGGCAGGATGGGTCGGGCTGGCCCCGACCGGCACGGTGCGTTTGAGAAACTCAATGACCGACTGCGCAAAAATGTCGTTGCGGTCTCCCGCCACCATATGCCCGGCGCCAGTGACGTTCACGTACTCGCTGTGCGGGCACAGATTCAGAAAGACCTGAGCGCCTGCCTCACTGAGCAGATCGGACAAACCGCCGCGCACCAGCAGGGTCGGTAGCTGCAACCGGCTCGAGCAGGCCTCCAGGCGTTCGCGTCGGTGCATCAGGTCTCGCCGGCTCGAGCGGTAGCGCGGGTCCCAGTGCCAGTGGTACTTGCCATCGGCCCCCAGGCGAACGTTTTTGGCCAGACCGTCCAGATTGCTCGGGCGGGTGCGATGGGGCTGATAGCTCGCAATCGCGTCGGCCACTTCTTCCAGCGACGCGAAGCCGTCCGGCTTTTGACTCATGAAGGCCTGAATCCGGTCCACCCCTTCGGGCTCGATATGCGGCCCGACGTCCACCAGCACCAGAGCGGTCGCGTCGACCTGGTCTTCGCCGATGGCGGTCAGGCTGGTCCCGCCCCCCATCGAGGCGCCGACCAGCACCGGGCGGGCGCCCAAGGCGGCGACCACACACTTGAGGTCTTCGACCATCAGGTCCTGGCCGTAGCGACCATCAGGCGCCCAGTCGGAGTCGCCGTGGCCTCGGGCATCGAATGCCACGGCACGGTAGCCGGCGGCACCCAGGGTTTCGCCTGCACCTTTCCATGCGTGGCGGGTCTGGCCGCCACCGTGCTGCAAGAGCACCAGTGGCCCATCGGGCGGGCCCCAGGCGTCGCCTGCGATGCGCACGCCGGCCGCGCCTGTCCAGTAGTGCATGGGCGTCGGTGTCCCGGGCAGTGGCGTGCCGGCGCTCATCGGGTATTCCTCAAAGGGTTTTTCACCAGCAGCTCGTGGGTCGCGTCCAGGCGGTCTTCGGCCATGTGCCGCATCTGGCCGTGCCGCTGTTGCGGACGGGCCCATCGGGCGCGCAAGGTGGGCGTCTGTTCAGACCTCGGGTCCAGGATCAAAGTCACGATGTCACCTCGTTGCACACAGGAAGAGAACCGGCAAAGCCGCCGGCAGACCAGCCCCCCATGATGCCGGAGTGCGTGAAGAGCGCAGGTCTCTCATGTTTCATAACCCAGCCATCGGGGATGGGAAGAGGGGGATGCGAAGAGCCAGTGTCGGGTTACCGAGTGAGCAAGACGGGATACCGGAGGCAAAGTCGCGCTCAGTCCATCTGAAATCGGTGCGTCCGTTGGCGCGCAGGGCTTCAGCATGGCCTCGGGACAAGCGGTTCCGCCACATGGATCACCATCGCTCAGCGCTTGTGTTGTGATGTTGCCCGCAGTACCATCGCGACAATGAACACTGCACCAAAATCTTGGTCGCGATGCGTCGCAACCCCTTGGACTGGCAGATCGCGCAACTTCAAACCGTAGCGCAGCAAAAGGGGATCGACTGGCGACACGATGGCAGCAGTCATTGCGTCTTCGTGCGATCCGATGGCAAGACGCTCCCCGTGCCTGCCCGTCGCCCGATCAAGCCGATTTACCTTAAAAATTCCTCGAACTCATCGACGGAGCCTGACCCATGAGCAAGCTAGCTGACTACCCCTTCGAGATCCGCCCCCTCACGTCAGACGAAGGGGGCGGGTTTCTGATCTCCTACCCGGACTTCGCGGACTGCATCTCTGACGGCGAGACCGTCGAGCAAGCACTGAGGAACGGACAAGACGCGCTCAAGGAAACGATTGCCGCCCTCAGAGCAAAGACCTTGCCAGTGCCCGCGCCCAAAAGCGGCGGGATTGCATCCGGAAAGTTCGTTGCTCGTGTTCCAAAGTCGATTCATGCGCAGCTGACGACTCGCGCAAAGACCGAAGGCGTTTCGCTCAATACCTTGGTGCTGACCTTCATCGCCCAAGGTCTGGGCCGCAAAGAAGGCCGTGCATAACGCGATCCATGGGCCCTTCAATGCTGCAGATTGCCTTCGGCAGTCGCGTCTTTGTGATGCAGTCATCGCAGGTCATCTGTCGCGGGCGCCGCGCTGAAACGAACGCGCTGAGCTTTAAGCGGCGATACTGTTTCAAACGCGTTCAAACCTCTTGATCCTTTGGAGTCTCACATCATGAACAGCTGGCAGATTGGCAAGGTCCGTGTGTCGCAGGTCGTCGAAATGGGGCCGGTGCCAACCTCGCCGAAGTTTTTCTTCAAGGACCCGCCGGCCGATCTGGTCGCCCGCCATGCCTGGCTCAAGCCGCACTTCGCCACCGACGAAGGGCGGCTCTTGCTGTCGATCCACTGTTTCGTGATCGAGTCTGCGGGTCGGCGCATCGTCGTCGACACCTGTGTCGGCAACGACAAGGTGCGGCAGAACCCGGGCTGGAACCAACTCAACAACCCGTTTCTGCAGAACATGACCGACGCCGGCTTTGCGCCAGAAACGATCGACACGGTGTTGTGCACCCATCTGCACGTCGACCATGTTGGCTGGAACACCCGTTGGGTCGGCGGCCAATGGGTGCCGACCTTTGCCAACGCGCGCTACTTGTTTGCCCGCAAGGAGTGGGAGCACTGGTCGCAGCAGCCCGTGCAGGAGCATGGCCAGGCCGAGCCCGATGACATCCTGGGCGACTCGGTGCGACCCATCCTGAACGCGGGATTGGCCGATCTGGTCGAGACCGACCACCGGCTGACCGACGAGGTCTGGCTCGAGTCCACACCCGGCCACACGCCAGGCCATGTCAGCGTGCGGATCAAGTCCGAAGGCCAGCATGCGGTGATCACCGGCGACCTGATGCACCACCCGATCCAGTGCAGCGAGCCCGACCGGATCGTCAATTTCGACAGCGACGGCGAACTCGCGCGGACGACGCGGCGCCACTTCCTGAGTTGCTGCGCACGCGACCGGCCTATCGTGCTAGGCACGCATTTTGCGCACCCGACCGCCGGCCGCGTCGTCGTCGCAGGCGAGGTCTGGCGCTTCGAGGTGTTGTGAGGCCACGCCGGCCTGGCACTGCGGCGCGCTGGTAAGCTGGCTGCTTCGATAGGCAACAAGAGGCTGCAGCCTGATGTTCACTGGCATTGTTCAAGGCGTGGCCCAGGTCGCCGCGATCACCGACCGACCCGGTCTGCGCAGCTTCGAGCTGGCGTTCGCTCCCGGTTTCGACCAGGGTCTCGAGATCGGCGCCAGCGTGGCCTGCGACGGTGTGTGCCTGACCGTTACCGCACTGCCTGGGCCAGGGCGGGCCAGATTCGACGTGATGCAGCAAAGCCTGGGCCTGACCTCGCTGGGCGCGCTGCTGCCCGGCAGCCGGCTCAACGTCGAGCGCGCGGCGCGTGACGGCGCCGAGATCGGCGGCCACCCGATCAGCGGTCATGTCGATTGCCAGGGCCAGCTGATCTCGCTGCGGCGCCCAGAGAACAACCATGTGCTGCGCATCAGCGTGCCTGCCAGCCACATGCGCTATGTCTTCGCCAAGGGTTATATCGCGATCAACGGCGCGAGCCTGACCGTGGCCGAGGCCGACCGGCGCGAGCGCTGGTTCGAGATCTGGCTGATTCCCGAGACGCTGCGCATGACGACCTTCGGTGACAAGCGTGAAGGCGATGCGCTCAACATCGAGATCGAGCGCAGCACCCAGGTGCTGGTCGACACGGTGCGCGATGCGCTCGAAGAGCGCCTGGGGCCACTGCTGCCCGCGCTCGAAGCGCTGCTGGCGCAGCAGGGTGGGTCGATTGACGAACTGGGCGGGTCGCTGCCGCGGGGCTGAGCCTGCGCTCTGGTCGAGCGGGTGGGGTCAGATGATCGCTTGTTCAATCAAGGGTCGCTTTGCGAGCACACGCTCGCAGCCCAGCGCGGACAAGTCGATGCTTTGGTAGCGTCCGTGCAGGATCCACTCGGCCACGCCGCGGCCTGCCGCCGGCGCATGTTGCAGGCCGTGGCCTGAGAAGCCGTTGGCCAGCAGCAGGTTGGGGCAGTCCGGGTGCGGGCCAATGATTGCGTTGTGGTCCATCGCGTGGACCTCGTAGTAGCCGGCCCAGGCCCGGCTGACCCGCAAGGCCTCGAAAGCCGGCACCCGGTGCGCCAGCGCCGGCCAGAGCTTTTGCTCGAACTGCGTCAGGTCGGGCTCCAGCGGCAGGTCGTCGGGATCCTCGTCATCCGGGCCGGGTGACCAAGCGGCGATAAATCCGGCGCCCTCGGTGCGGAACCAGACGCCCGAGGGATCGACCACCAGCGGTGTCTGCGGCAGCGCGGTCGGGCAGCGCAGCGCGAACACCGTTCGCCGTCTCGCGTGCACCGGCACGTCGAGCCCGGCCAATCGGCCCACCGCGCCGGCCCAAGGCCCTGCGGCGTTGACGAAGGCATCGGCCTCGACCCGGCTGCCGTCGTCTAGAACAGCGGCCTGCAGCCGCGCGCCGCGGCGTTCCAGGCCCACGACCTTCGCCCGACGCCACTGCGCGCCCAGCGATCGCGCCTTGTGCGCGATGGCGCGCGCCCAAGCCTCACCGTCGAACCAGCCCTCGCCGGCCAAGCCTAGGCTGGCCAGCGCCAGGTCGTCGCAGCGCAGCCAAGCAAAGCGCTGGCCCAATTCGGCCGGTGTCAGCAGCGCCACCGCCACGCCCTCGGCCTGTTGCACGCGGTGATTGGCAAGCAGCGCATCGGCGTCGGTGGCGCAGAACAGGTAGGCGCCAGGGACGAAACCGAGAGCCACTGGCGCGCCGTCCACCCCCAGCCACTCGTCGGCCTGCGCCAGCAACTCGTGGCCGAAGCGCGACATCTGCACATTGACCGCGTTGCTGAACTGCTGGCGTATCGACCCGGCTGACAGCGCCGACGAGGCCTGGCGCAGCGTCGGGTCTGGCTCGATCACCTGCACGGCCACATCGGCACCGCCCAGGCGCTTCAGAAACAGCGCCACCGCCGATCCGACCGCACCGCCGCCGATCACCACGACCTTCATCGCAGGTCCACGATGCCCGGCAAAGCGCTGCTCGTCGCGCTGCCGTGCTGGCTTGTGAACTGGGGCGAGCCTAGTCTTGTGTCGGGCATGGGTGGGCAGAGCTGGGCTTGGATCAGCGAGTGTGCCAGCGCGGGCCTGTCGCTCAAGCGACCTGCCGGCGAGGCCGGCGCCGCCTATGCTTTGCTGTGACCCCTGGAAACCTACCCCAACCCGACAGCGCCCAGGCCTGGATGCGGCTGGCCATCACGCTGCTGCTGATGACCATAGGCTCGGCCGGCATGTACGTGGTCTCGGTCACGCTGCCGGCAGTGCAGGCCGACTTCGGCGTGACCCGGGCCGAGGCCTCTCTGCCTTACACGCTGCTGATGATCGGTTTTGGCATTGGCTGCGTGCTGATGGGCCGCTTGGCCGACCGCTTCGGCATCGTGACCGTGATCCTGATCGGCGCGGTCAGCCTGGGGCTTGGGTTTGCCGCCTGCGGCTGGGTCGGCAGCATCACCGGTTTTGCGATCGTGCACGGGCTGCTGTTAGGCCTGTTCGGCATCAGCGCGACCTTTGTGCCGCTGGTGGCCGACACCTCGCTGTGGTTCGTCAAGCGGCGCGGCGTCGCGGTGGCGGTTTGCGCCAGCGGCAACTACCTGGCCGGTGCGATCTGGCCGCCGGTGGTGCAGCACTTCGTCGAGACCGTCGGCTGGCGGCCGACCTACGTCGGGCTGGGTCTGTTCAGCTTCACTGCGATGGTCTTGCTCGCGATGGCGATGCGCTCGAAGTCGCCAGCGCCGCAGACCGCGCCGACCCGCGACGGCGCGCCGGTGCCATCAGACCGGCCTTTCGGGCTGAGCCTGGCCCAAGCCCAGGGCCTGCTGTGTGTGACTGCCGTCGCTTGTTGCGTGGCGATGGCGATGCCCCAAGTCCACATCGTCGCCTATTGCGGCGACCTCGGATTCGGCGCGGCGCGCGGCGCCGAGATGCTTTCGCTGATGCTGGCCTGCGGCATCGTCAGCCGGCTGATCTCGGGCGCGATCTGCGACCGCATCGGCGGGGTTCGCACCTTGCTGCTGGGCTCGGTGCTGCAAGGGCTGTCGCTGCTGCTGTTCATCCCCTTCGACAGCCTGGTGTCGCTCTACCTGGTCTCGGCGCTGTTCGGCCTGTTCCAAGGCGGGCTGGTGCCGAGCTACGCGATCATCGTCCGTGAGCATTTCCCGCCGGCCGAGGCCGGTGCCAGAGTCGGCACGGTGATGATGTGCTCGCTGCTCGGCATGGCACTCGGCGGCTGGATGTCGGGCAAGGTGTTCGACCTGACCGGCAGTTACCACGCGGCTTTCATCAACGGCGCCGCCTGGAATTCGCTGAACCTGACCGTCGCGCTGTTCTTGCTGTGGCGCATGCGTCGGCCAGCCGTTGGACAGGCATTGCCCGCCAGTGCCTGAAGTTTGGCGCTGGACGGCATTGGCGGCGACCGCGCTGCCTTTTCAGCCACAAGCCTCGCCCCCAGGCGGCGCTTACAGGGTGATCCCCGATAGGGCTTTGACCCGCGTCCACTAGGATGGCTGGCGTCAACCTTCTCGGCGAAGGTCTGGGCAAAAGTCCGGGCAAAGCCCCGCGGCGAGCCGGCTTGCGGCGAGGGATTGCGAAGCTGTGTAACTCTGGAGTTCTCATGACTGTTTCTAGACGTCGGATGGTTCAATCGCTGGGCGCCTCGGCGCTGCTGGCCGGCTTTGGGCGGACCGCCCAGGCTCAAGTCATTGAGACCGCCAAGGTCGTGGTGGGTTTCCCCGCGGGCGGCACGGCCGACGTGCTATGTCGCCGTCTGGCTGAG
>RGQD01000113.1 GCA_010030205.1 Betaproteobacteria bacterium | reverse complement strand
ACTGGCAGTTGTGCGCGCGCTCGGGCATTACCAGCGCCCAGGCCGCTGAACTGGTGGCCGAGGCCGATGCCGCCGATGTGGCGGTGGTGGTCACTGGGGTCAACGATGTTGTCGACCAGGTGCGACCGGCTGCCGCAATGGCCGAGCGCGGGCGACTGGTCCAGGCCTTGGTTCAGCGCACGGGTGCGCGCCAGGTGGTGATGACGCCGGTGCCGCCGATGCACCGTTTCTCAGGCCTGCCGCAGCCGCTGCGCTGGGTGGCCGGGCGCGACGCGGCGGCGCACGAGCGCGCGCTGGCGCGCTGGGTCCTGGGGCGGTCTGGCGTCAGCCTGCTGCGTTTTGATCTGCCGCTGGACGATCCCAGCATGCTGGCCCGCGACGGTTTTCATCCTGCTGCGCCGCTCTACCGGCTGTGGGGCGACGCGCTGGCCGAGCACATTGCCACGGCGGTTTGGCGTGGCATGTGAACGCGAACTGCGTGGCCGGTAGGCATGGCCCGATGCTCTAATCTTCAATCATCGCCCGGGTGATCCTGTGCAGTCTGGCCGCCGGACACCTTTCCAAATGACTTTCTACGGGCGCTAGACGTCCCTGCCGCATGCGCCATTCCACCGCCGCCCAAAGCCTACCCACCCCCACCGTGCCGGGTGCCGCACGCACCGATTGGCAAACCCTGAACAAGCTTGTGCCCTATCTGTGGCGGTACCGCTGGCGGGTCGGGCTGGCGCTGGGCTTCTTGCTGCTGGCCAAGGTGGCCAATGTCGGCGTGCCGGTGCTGCTCAAGCACCTGGTCGATGCGCTAGCCCTCAAGCCCGGCGACATGCGCGCGGTGCTGGTCGTGCCGGCCGGGCTGCTGCTGGCCTACGCCGGCCTGCGCCTGTCGACCAGCTTGTTCACCGAGTTGCGCGAGCTGGTGTTTGCCAAGGTGTCGTTTGGAGCCAGCAAGCAGATCGCGCTCGAGGTCTTCGGCCATCTGCACGCCTTGAGCCTGCGCTTTCACCTCGAACGCCAGACCGGTGGCATGTCGCGCGACATCGAGCGCGGCACAAAAGCGCTGCAGTCGCTGGTGTCGTACTCGCTCTACACCATCGTGCCCACGCTGGTCGAGGTGACGCTGGTGCTGGGTTTCCTGGGCATCCGCTTTGACATGGGTTATGTCTGGATCACGCTGTTCGCACTGAGCATCTACATCACCTTCACCGTGACGGTGACCGAATGGCGGGCACGCTTTCGGCGTGAGATGAACGAGGCTGATTCCAAGGCCCACAGCCGCGCCATCGACGCACTGCTGAACTACGAGACCGTCAAGTACTTCAACAACGAGGCTTTCGAGGCGCGCCGCTACGACGAGGGGCTGGAGGCCTACCGTCAGGCCCAGGTCAAGAGCCAGAGCACGCTGTCGATGCTCAACACTGGCCAGCAATTGATCATCGCGCTCAGCCTGGTGGCGATGCTGTGGCGCGCCACCCAGGGCGTCGTCGAGGGACGGCTGACGCTGGGCGACTTGGTGATGGTCAACGCCTTCCTGATCCAGCTCTACATCCCGCTCAATTTTCTGGGTGTGCTCTACCGCGAGGTCAAACAGAGCCTGACCGACCTGGACCGGATGTTTGTGCTGCTCGAGCGCGAGCGCGAGGTCGCCGATGCGCTAGGCGCGCCGGACCTGACCGTGCGCGAGGGCAGCGTGCGATTCGAGAACGTCAGCTTTGCCTACGATCCGTCGCGGCCCATCCTGCACGGTGTGAGCTTCGAGATCCCGGCCGGCAAGACCGTGGCAGTGGTGGGCGCCTCGGGTGCGGGCAAGAGCACCTTGGCGCGGCTGCTCTACCGTTTCTACGACGTGACCGATGGGCGCGTCACGCTCGACGGCCAGGACATCCGCTCGGTCACACAAAACAGCCTGCGGCGGGCGATCGGCATCGTGCCGCAGGACACGGTGCTGTTCAACGACACCGTGGGCTACAACATCGGCTACGGCCGAACAGGCTCATCGACCGCGGAGGTCGAGGCGGCGGCGCGCGCGGCGCACATCCACGACTTCATCGCCAGCACGCCCGAGGGCTACGCGACGATGGTCGGCGAGCGCGGGCTGAAGCTCTCGGGCGGCGAGAAGCAGCGTGTGGCGATCGCTCGAACGCTGCTGAAGAACCCGCCGGTGCTGATCTTCGACGAGGCGACTTCGGCGCTCGACTCGGCCAACGAGCGCGCGATCCAGGCCGAGTTGAAGAGCGCGGCGCAGGGCAAGACAGCCTTGGTGATTGCGCACCGGCTGTCGACCGTGGCCGATGCGCACGAGATCGTGGTGCTCGATGGCGGCCGGGTCGCAGAGCGTGGGTCGCACACCGCGCTGCTGGCTTTGGGAGGGCGCTACGCCGAGATGTGGCGGCTGCAGCAGTCGGCTGACACAGACAGCGACAAGCTCGGCGCTTGAGCCTAGACAATCGGCTCGAAGGGCTTGCCCTGGCCCTTAAACTGCTGCGGTGGAAACCAAATGGCTAGAAGACTTTGTCAGCTTGGCCGAGACCCGCAGCTTTTCGCGTTCGGCCCAGCTCAGGCATGTCACCCAGCCGGCGTTCTCGCGCCGTATCCAGGCGCTCGAGGCTTGGGCGGGTGTCGACCTGGTCGATCGGTCGTCGTATCCGACGCGCTTGACGTCGGCCGGCGAGACGCTGCACGGTCAGTCGCTCGAAATACTGGGAGCGCTGCAATCGGCGCGCAATCTGATGCGCTCGCACCGCGCCAGCGGTCAGGACGTGATCGAGTTTGCGATCCCGCACACACTGGCTTTCACCTTTTTTCCGCATTGGTTGATGGGCTTGCGCGGTCGTCTTGACAGCGTCAAGACCCGTTTGATCGCCCTCAACGTCCACGATGCGGTGCTGCGACTGACAGAAGGCGGCTGCGACCTGCTGATTGCCTACCACCATGCTTCGCAGCCGCTGCAGCTCAGCCCGGACCGCTACGAGATGCTCTCGTTGGGCCACGAGGTGCTGGCGGCTTTTGCCAAGGCAGACTCGCAGGGTCAGCCGCTGTTTCGGCTTGGCGCGCTGGGCTCGCCGACACCGTTGCTGGGCTATGCCTCGGGCGCTTACATGGGGCACATGGTCGAGCAAATCATCCGCCAGATGGTGCTAGCGCCTTCGCTTGAGACCATTTACGAGACCGACATGGCCGAAGGCCTGAAAGCCATGGCCTTGGAAGGCCATGGCCTGGCATTCTTGCCAGCCAGTTCGGTCCGACAGGAGCTCAAGAGCGGTCGCCTGGTTTCTGCCGCGCCAACTGGCGTGGGCGAGCTGACGATGGAAGTGCGCATTTATCGCGAGCGGCCCGAACTGTCGCGTCACAAAAAGGCTGCTGCACAGGCCTTGTGGGCGTTCTTGCAGCAAGGCTGTTGAGCCGCTGGCTAGCGAGGCCAGGGCGATGATGCGGGGTACTCGTCAGTGTTGCGCGCAGTCGAGGCGCGCCGACTTTTGACCACAGGAGGGTCGAACGGAGCGATCTTTGCTTGCGTTTGCGCGTCAGCGCTTGTCGCGTCGGACAGACAGGCATGTTTTCGGGTCAGGCGATCGACCTATACTTCTTCGCCTTCATCAGCATGCCGCCGCGCCTCGGGCGCTCGGGGTATTTTCAAGAATCACAACCACGAGACCATGACCATGACCAAGACTCCCCTGAAGACCGCGCTCGGCGCGCTGATCGCGCTGGGCGCGCTGGCAGCAACGCTGCCCGCGCAGGCCGGCAAAACCATCGACACCATCAAGCAACGAGGCCAACTGGTCTGCGGTGTCAACCCCAGCCTGCCGGGATTCTCGGCCGCTGACAGCCAGGGCAATTGGGCCGGCTTGGACGTCGATGTCTGCAAGGCGGTGGCAGCGACCCTGCTCAGCGATGCCAGCAAGATCAAGTGGGTGCCCTTGAATGCAGCGCAGCGCTTCGCCGCGCTGCAGGCTGGTGAGATCGACATCCTGTCGCGCAACACCACCTGGACGCTGACGCGTGACGCGTCGCTGGGTCTGCATTTCACTGGCGCCACGTATTACGACGGCCAGGGTTTCATGGTCACCAAGAAGTCCAAGATCAGCAGCGCCAAGCAGCTCAAGGGCGCCACGGTCTGCGTGCAGTCGGGCACCACCACCGAGAAGAACCTGACCGACTACTCCAAGGCCGCTGGCCTGAACATGAAGTCTGTCGTGTTTGAGACCCAGGAAGCCACCAACAAGGCTTACTTCTCAGGCCGCTGCCAGGCCTATACCACCGACGCTTCTGGCCTGGCCTCGGTGCGCAACAAGGAAGCTGGCAACCCCGAAGACCACGTGATCCTGCCTGAGCTGATCTCCAAAGAGCCGCTCGGGCCGTCGGTGCGCCGCGGTGACGACGAGTTCTTCGCGATCGTCAAGTGGGTCGTGTTCGCACTGGTCGAGGCCGAGGAATACGGCATCACCCAGGCCAATGTCGACCAGATGAAGACCAGCACCGACCCGGTGGTGCAGCGCATCCTGGGCACCTCCGAGGACACCGGCAAGCTGCTGGGTCTTGACAAGGACTGGGCTTACCGCGCGATCAAGGCCACCGGCAACTACGGCGAGATCTTCGAGCGCAACGTCGGTCCGAAGTCGGCCCTGAAACTGCCGCGCGGCGCCAACAATCTGTGGAACAAGGGCGGCTTCATGTACGCCCCGCCGGTGCGCTGATCGCCTGACAGCCTTCGGCGTTCGACCCGCATGACATCCTCATCCCCGCCGCCGAAGGCGCGCAGTTTCAGCTGGCGCAGCAAGTCGTTCCGCAACCTGGTCTACCAGCTGACCGCGGTTGCGCTGGTGATCGCGCTGGGTGCCTATCTGATGCACAACACGCTGCAGAACATGCGTCTGCGCGGCATTCAGAGCGGCTTCGACTTCATCGCCCAGCCCGCGGGTTTCTCGATCGGCGAGTCGGTCGTGCCCTTCGATTCGGCCGAGAGCTATGGCAAGGCCTTTCTGGTCGGGCTGTCCAACACCTTGCGCGTGGCGATCATCGGCGTGGTGCTCGCGACCTTGCTGGGCACGCTGGTGGGCATCGGCCGGCTGTCGCACAACTTCCTGTTGCGCACGCTGTGCGGTGCTTATGTCGAGGTCTTCCGCAATGTGCCGCTGCTGCTGCAGTTGTTCATCTGGTACTTCGTGATGACCGAGCTGCTGCCGCCGATCGAGACCGCGATGCAGCCGGTGGCCGGCGTGTTCTTCAGCAAGAACGGCCTGCAGTACCCGATCCCGCTGTGGGCCAGTGGCCACTGGCTGACGCTGGCCGGCTTGCTGGCCGGTGGCGTCGGGGCCTGGGCTTGGGCCCGCGCTGCACGATCGCACCTCTATGCCACGGGCTTGATCCGGCCTGTGTTCTGGCCCGGCCTGGGGATCGTGGTCGCCGGCGGCTTGCTGGGTTGGCTGGTCGGCGGTGCGCCGGGTGGCTTGGACATCCCCGAGAAGACCGAACTCAACGTCGTGGGCGGCGGTGCGGTGACGCCCGAGTTCCTGACGATGCTGATCGGCCTGACGGTCTACACCGCGTCCTATATCGCCGAGATCGTTCGCGGCGGCATCCAGGCCGTGCCTTTCGGCCAGCATGAGGCGGCGGCGGCGCTGGGTCTGTCGCGCCGAATGGAAGTCAGGCTGGTGCAGATGCCGCAAGCGCTGCGGGTGATCATCCCGCCGCTGACCAGCCAGTACCTGAACCTGACCAAGAACTCTTCGCTCGCGGTCGCGGTCGGTTACCCCGACCTGGTGTCGATCTCCAACACTTCTTTGAACCAGACCGGGCGGGCGATTGAGTGCATCGCGCTGGTGATGGCCTGCTACCTGACGCTGTCACTGCTGACGGCGGCTTTCATGAACGCCTACAACAAGCGCTCGCTGATCAAGGAGCGTTGACGCGAATGACCACGCCGTACCCGACGCCTGAGGCGATCCACTTCGAGCCGATCGCGAGCCGGTCGCCTCCGCGCGCTGCCCGCGGCCTGGCGGCATGGCTGCGCAGCAACTTGTTCGATGGCTGGCGCAACACGCTGGCCACGCTGGTGGTGCTGGCTTTGCTCGCGCTGGTGCTGCCGCATTTGCTGCAATGGGCGCTGGTCAACGCGGTGTTCCGTCCCGACAACGCGGCCTGCCGGGCTGCTGCTGAGACCGGGGCCTGCTGGGGTGTGGTGGCCGAAAAATACCGCTTGATCCTGTTCGGCCGCTACCCCTATGCCGAGCAGTGGCGGCCTTTGCTGGCCTGCACCTTGCTGACGGGTTTGCTGGCAGCGAGCTGCTACCGGCCCTTCTGGCGGCGTAGCCTGCTGCTGGCCTGGGTCGTCGTGGTCGGCGCATTTTTCACGCTGATGCTCGGCGGCAGCTTCGGGTTGAGCGCGGTCGAGACCGGGCGCTGGGGCGGTTTCCCGCTGACGTTGCTGCTGTCGACGATCAGCCTGATGCTGGCCTTCCCGCTGGCCGTGGCGGTGGCGCTGGGCCGGCAGTCGCGGATGCCTGGCATCCGCACGCTGTGTGTGCTCTATGTCGAGTTGATCCGCGGCGTGCCGCTGATCTCGGTGCTGTTCATGGCCTCGTTCATGTTCCCGCTGTTCATGCCCCAGGGCACGACGATCGACGTGTTGCTGCGGGTGCTGGTGGGCATGACGCTGTTCACCGCGGCCTATCTGGCCGAGGTGGTGCGCGGCGGCCTGCAAGCACTGCCCAAAGGTCAGCTCGAGGCGGCGCAGTCGCTCGGGCTGTCCGACTGGCAAGCCACGCGGATGATCGTGCTGCCGCAGGCGCTGCGCCTGGTCGTGCCGGCGATCATGAACACCTTCATCGGCGCCTTCAAGGACACCTCGCTGGTGACCATCGTCAGCCTCTACGACCTGACGGGCGCGCTGCAACTTGCGCTGGGCGACGCCGACTGGCGCAAGTTCTTCCTCGAAGGCCAGCTCTTTGTTGCGGCGATCTACTTCGTCTTCTGTTTCGCGATGTCGCGCTACAGCCAGTGGATAGAGCGCCATCTCAACACCGGCACCCGTCGCCAATGATGGCGCCGTGGCGCCTGCCAAGCCATGAGCATTGAGAAAACCACCCGAGCGCCATGAACCAGCAAACCCCCATTATCGAATTCAAGGGCGTCAACAAGTGGTTCGGTGAGTTCCATGTGTTGCGCGACGTCGACCTGAGTGTGGCGCGCGGCGAGCGCATCGTGATCTGCGGCCCTTCGGGGTCGGGCAAGTCGACGCTGATACGCTGCATCAACCGGCTCGAGGAGCACCAACAGGGCGAGCTGATCGTCGACGGCACCGAGCTCAGCGACGACCTCAAGGCGATCGAGAAAGTCCGTAAAGACGTCGGCATGGTGTTTCAGCAGTTCAACCTGTTCCCGCATTTGACGGTGCTTGAGAACCTCACGCTCGCGCCGATCTGGGTCGGCAAGCTGCCCAAGGCCGAGGCCGAAGAGCGCGCGATGCAGCAACTCAAGCGTGTTCGCATCGCCGAGCAGGCGCTGAAGTATCCGTTGCAGCTCTCGGGCGGCCAGCAGCAGCGCGTGGCGATCGCCAGGGCACTGTGCTTGACACCCAAGATCATGCTGTTCGACGAACCGACTTCGGCGCTCGACCCCGAGATGATCCAGGAAGTGCTCGATGTGATGGTCGAGCTTGCAGGCCAGGGCATCACGATGCTGTGCGTCACGCACGAGATGTCGTTTGCCAAGGCGGTGGCCAACCGGGTGATCTTCATGGACCAGGGTCAGATCATCGAGCAGGCGCCGCCGCACGAGTTCTTCGACAACCCGAAGAACGAGCGCACCCGCGACTTCTTGTCCAAGATCCTGTCGCACTGAGCGCCATGCTGGCGATCGACCGGCTGGCGCTGGCCTCGCCCGGCGATGTGCAGCCCAGGCCGCACGACAACTGCTACTGGCTGCTGCCTGGGCGGGTAATGGCTGGCGAGTACCCCGGGCTGGCCGACCCGCAGCAGCAGTCGCGCCGGCTGGAGGCGATGGTGGGCGCCGGTGTGTGCGTTGTGGTCGACCTGACCGACCCGTCTGAGGGCTTGCCGCCATACGTCGACGCACTGCGTGCAACAGCCCAGGGTGCGGCGATCCAGTGCCAGCGCTTCCCGATCAAAGACTTCTCGGTGCCCGAGGCGAAGACGATGCGCCGCATCCTCGATGCGGTCGACGCGGCGCTCGCCGCAGGCGACACCGTCTACCTGCACTGCCACGGTGGCATCGGCCGCACCGGCACCGTCGTCGGCTGCTGGCTTGTCGAGCGAGGCTTCACGTCCGCGCAGGCGCTGGCGCTGATTGCCGCGAAGTGGCGGGTGATGGCCAAGCGGCACCGCTCACCCGAGTCACCCGAGACCGCCGAGCAGCGCGAGTTCATCGCGGCCTGGGCCAGCGGCCTTGCTCCCAGCCTGTGAAAATCAAGCCATGAACCAGACCGAAGCTCTTCTCGACACCCTGACGATCACCCGCCCTGACGACTGGCATCTGCATGTGCGCGATGGCGCGGCGATGGCTGCGGTGGTGCCGGCCACCGCCCGCCAATTTGCGCGCGCGATCATCATGCCCAACCTGCGGCCTCCGATCACCAGCACCGCTGCGGCGCTGGCCTACCGCGACCGCATCGCCGCTGCGGTGCCGCCGGGTCTGGATTTCACGCCCTTGATGACGCTGTACCTGACCGACCACTTGGCCGTCGACGAGATAGCCCGCGCGAGCGAGGCCGGCGTGGTTGCGGCCAAGCTATACCCAGCGGGCGCCACCACCCACAGCGATGCCGGCGTCACCGACATCCGCCACACCTACCCGGTGCTCGAAGCGATGCAGCGCGCCGGCCTGTTGCTGCTGGTGCATGGCGAGGTGACCGACCCGGCGGTCGACATCTTCGACCGCGAAGCGGTGTTCATCGACCGGGTGATGCAGCCGCTGCGGCGCGACTTTCCCGAGCTCAAGGTGGTGTTCGAGCACATCACGACGCAGGAGGCTGCGCAGTATGTGGCGCAGGCCGGGCCCCACACCGCCGCCACCATCACCGCCCACCACCTGCTCTACAACCGCAACGCGATCTTCATGGGCGGCCTGCGCCCGCACTACTACTGCCTGCCAGTGCTCAAGCGCGAGCTGCATCGCCAGGCGCTGGTGGCGGCGGCCACCTCCGGTTCAGACCGCTTCTTCCTGGGCACCGACAGCGCGCCGCATGCGGCCGTGTTGAAAGAGGCGTCGGTCTGCGGCGCTGGCTGCTACACCGCTTTGAGCGCGCTCGAGCTCTACGCCGAGGCTTTCGACGCTGTCGGTGCGCTGGCCCAGCTCGAAGGCTTTGCCAGCCACCATGGCCCGGCTTTCTACGGCCTGCCGCGCAACCGCGGCCAGCTGACGCTGGCGCGCCAGCCCTGGGTGCTGCCCGAGACCGTGGCGTTTGGCGATGCGCAGCTCAAGCCCTTGCGTGGCGGTGAGACGCTGGCCTGGCGGCAGCTGGGCTGAAGCGACTTGTTGGACTCTCCATGAAAAACGGGCTGCCTGAGCAGCCCGTTTGACTATCAAAGGGCGCGAGGCCCTTGTCCGATTACCAGGAGAAGCCCACGCCGGCGCTGCCGACAGCCTTGCCGCCGCTGGTACTGCTGATGGCGGCCTTGGCGACCATGTTGTTCGTGTAGCGGGCACTGATGCCGATTGCGATCGCCGACTCGCCGCTGTAGGTGCCCAAGCCGGCGCCGAGGCTGAATGTCTTGTTCGGATCGACTTGCGGGATGCCGGCTAGCGCGGAACTGCCTGCGATACCTCGTGCCAACTCGCGCCGGGCATCACCCAGTTGACCAACATTCACAGCATCGTTGGCCGCCAGGCCGTTGGCCACGCCGCTGATGATGCCGCCGACCCTGAGGCCGCCACCTATCGTTGCCGATCCGGCGATCTTCGCGTCGCCGGCCACCGACAGTGCGCCACCAATGGCGGCGTTGCCCGTGGTCGTCAGCGTAGCAGTCTTGATGTCGCCGGTGTTGGTGATACCGGTGGTCGTGCTGGCACCGGTGACGACCAAGGTGGCGGTGTTGATCGCACCGCTGTTGTTGATGTTGCCGGTGTTGGCGATGCCGGTGGTCGTGGTAACGCCAGTGACGACCAAGGTGGCGGTGTTGATCGCACCGCTGTTGTTGATGTTGCCGGTGTTGGCGATGCCGGTGGTCGTGCTGGCGCCGGAGACGACCAAAGTGGCGGTCTTGACCGCACCGCTGTTGGTGATGTTGCCGGTGTTGGTGATGCCGGTGGTCGTGCTGGCGCCGGAGACGACCAAGGCGGTGGCGCTGATGCCGCCGTTGGCGGTCAACGCACCGGTCAAGGTGGTCGCGCCGGTCACGCTCAGTGTTCCGCCCACGGTCGTGTCACCGGTTGCAGCGACGACCGAGAAGCTGGGCGATGTTGTCAAGTCCACGCTGACGTCGCCCCCGCTTGTCAGACCTGTCGCCGTGCCGGTAATCTTTGCGAAGTTGATGCCAGCCTGGTCTACGGTCGCCATGGCGCCAGTCACCTTGCCGTTTGCCGCAATGGTGTAACGACCACCTTGAACCGAAGCCGCTGTCGGGCCGCCGTTCGCGGCGCTCGAGACGGTGACAGCACCGTTGAACACACCAGCCGATCCTGTCGTGACCACTGGTGCGATATCAGCGCTCTTGACGGTCACCGATGTGCCTGGCGCGACGCCCAAAACTTGGTCTACGGCGCCCATCAGGTCGGTGTATTGGACCGCGCCTGCGGGCAACGCGCCGGCAGAGTAGGTGACTTTCACCGAGTTGGTGTTGCCTGTCACGCTGCCGCCGTTCACGGTGCTGTTGGCGCCCAAGACCGAGCTGTTGGTCGATGTGCCGAACGATGTGACGTTGTTCGCTGCACCTGTTCCCGCGACGGCCACGCCTGGTGCCTCGATGGTGGGCGCGCCGGTAATCACGATCTTGTCAGCGGTCACCGTTGCGCCTGAAGTGGTGTCGACTTTCACGATCGTCAGGACGCTACCTGGCCCACCAACGTAGTCCGTATTCGAGGTCCACTCCTTCGGGACAGCCCACTTCTTGGCGCCGAAATCGTAAGTCAGATCCAGTGTCTTTGTCGTCGGACCCGTCGGATTGGTTGAAACGAATGTCATCGTGTAGACGGCTGTTCCCGTGGTCGGAACGGCCGCCTCTGGCGTGGCAGTGTCAGCCGGCGTCGTCACGGCGCTCAAGCTGTCAGTCGCTGCACGGGCCTGTCCATGCATGGATGATGCAATCACGACGGAGATCAACGCAGTGATCGCGATTTGTAGAACAGACTGCTTGCAGGATCTTGGCAAGGGTTGGAGTTGCAAGGCGATTTCCTCGGTGTTGGTGAAGCTGAGGCAAGCTGCCCCTAGGCGCGTCCAGGCCTGACGAAGCGCCGCTTGCTCGCGCGGGTAAGGCGGGTTCAGTTTACTAAATTTTACTCGCATAGCTTCCTGCTTGTGTAGCATACAGCCCTTTCGGTATTTCAATCAACTTTCTTACGTTGCCTGTGACCGTGCTACTCTTGGGCAAAACTGCCCCAAGCTCGGATACCTGCATTGGCGACGACGCCGTGCACCAAGGACGTAATACCTATTCAACACGTGTTTTTCTGTAATGGTTAAATTTTCCAAGGTTGTTTGCCAAAGCCTCCGCCGTCACTGCCTGTTGGCTATCGGGGTTGCTATTTCGAACTTCGCGTTCGCGCAGGGCGTGGCAAGTACCGGTGCCCCGGCGGCGGCATCGGCCCCGATCGCAGTCAAGCCTAATGGTTTGGGCTTGTTGTTGGATTTACCCGCACCTTCGGCGGCGAAGCCCACCTCAGTTGATGGCGCCACGGCCTCATCCGGTGGCGCGGGCAAGGCGCTCATGGATGCTTTCATGGTTGCCGGGAATTTCTCCTGCGCTCCTCGGATCAAGCAGGTCGGTGAATACTTGCTTCGTGGTGCTGAGAGCGGTGCGTTCTTGTTCTTCAACGAGGCTGCGCCCGATCAGCGGCAGGTTGGGGTGGCGCTGGAGATTGCGTCGCCGGCTTCGGGCACCAGTTCGTATGCTTCTGCCGAGTTCTCCTCGGAAGCTTCTGGGGGCTGCGGCGCCAGTTACCAAGCGATTACCTACTGGCCCATAAACTGCGCTGAGCTTGCCAGGACCAAATTTACCGACAACCCGCCGCTCGGAATGCTCAAGCGCAACATTGCGGTACTGGAACTCAGCAAGCTCGGTCGGGTCTTCTTGATGGCTGCCGGCTCGGGCTGCGTTTCGATCAAGCGCGAACTGTTGCCCTGACGCAGGCGCAGGCATCTTTGCCCCGGGCGTTGGATGTTGCCTTTGAAGGCTGATCCAGCGACAGCCGAACGCCGCCAAGCGCGACCGGTCCAGGGCTTGCGCCGGCAAGCTTGCGAAATGCAGCGCGTGGACTTGTCCCGTCCCTGGCTGGCCCCGCTGCAACCTCTTCTGGACCAGGCGCTGGCAGCGTTGGACTGTGGCGCTTCGGTGGCGCAAGCCCTGAACAGCGCTGCAAGCCGCCCCCTCTGCGGCACGCCTCGCTTCGTGCCGCAACCAGACCTGCCCGAAGCCGAAGCCTACGAGTCCTTCATCGCCCGCACCGACAGCGTGCCCACGCGCGACAAACTGCACGACTTGTTCAACGGCCTGGTCTGGCTGACCCAGCCCGCGATGAAGCGCAGGCTCAACGCGCTGCAGGCCGAGGCGATCGCAGAGGCGGGCGTTGGTGCCAAGCGCGGTGCGCTGCGCGACGCACTGACGCTGTTCGACGAAAACGGCGCCTGGCTGCAGGCGCCAGCCGAAATGTCAGCGGCGCTGCGGTCGCGCGACTGGCGAGCGCTGTTCATCACCCACCGCAGCCTGTGGGCCGATGCGCGCTTGGTCATCGTCGGCCATGCGCTGTTGGAGAAGCTGGCCACCGCGCCGCGCAAGCCGCTCACCGCCCATGTGCTGCTGGAGGACCCGCTGTCCTTGAGCGCTGACCAATGGGCGGCCAAACCCTTTTGTCCGTTGCCTGTGTTGGGCGTGCCGGGTTGGTGGCCAGGCAACCAGGCTTCGACTTTCTACGATGATGAGGCGGTGTTCAGGCCTGGCCGACGCATGCCGAAACAGGCCAGCGAACGTCAGGCCAGCAAACCTCAGGCCAGCAAACCTCAGGCCGGCAGAAAGCCTTCGATCGACAGGTAACGTTCGCCGGTGTCGTAGTTGAAGCCCAGCACCCTGGCGCCCGCGCCGAGATCGGGCAGCTTCTGCGCAATCGCGGCCAATGTCGCGCCGCTGGAGATGCCCACCAGCAGGCCTTCTTCTCGGGCGCAGCGCCGCGCCATTTCGCGAGCAGCCTCGGCCTCGACCTGGATCACGCCGTCAAGCAGTGCGGTGTGCAGGTTGGCGGGGATGAAGCCCGCGCCTATGCCCTGGATCGGATGCGGGCTGGGTGCGCCACCCGAGATCACCGGTGAGGCGCTGGGTTCGACCGCGAAGACCTTGAGCGCCGGCCAAGCGGCTTTGAGCACCTGGGCGCAGCCGGTGAGGTGGCCACCGGTGCCCACGCCGGTGATCAGCGCGTCCAGTCCTTCGGGAAAGTCCGCCAGGATCTCCTGCGCGGTGGTCCTGACATGGACCGCTATGTTGGCGGGATTCTCGAACTGCTGCGGCATCCAGGCGCCGGGCGTGGCAGCCACCAGTTCCTGGGCCCGGGCGATCGCGCCTTTCATGCCTTTTTCTCGTGGCGTCAGGTCGAAGC
>RGQD01000112.1 GCA_010030205.1 Betaproteobacteria bacterium | reverse complement strand
GACCCTAGCGCTAGGGTCCTAGTGCAGAAAGCGGCAGCTTGGCGCAGGCAGACTGCGCCAAGCTCAGCCGTGGCTGGCGCAGACGGGGCATTGCGGCTGCCTGGCCATCCGGATTTCGGTCCACTCCATGGCTCTAGCGTCTAGCATCTGCAGCCGCCCAGCCAGTGACGGCCCTATACCCGTCAGCAGTTTGAGCGCCTCGGCCGCCTGCATCGTGCCGATGATCCCGACCAGCGGCGCGAAAACGCCCATCGTGGCGCAGCGAACCTCTTCGAAGGTGGCTTCGGGTGGGAAGATGCAGGCATAGCAAGGCGCGCCAGGCTGGCGAATGTCGTAGACCGAGATCTGGCCGTCGAAACCGATCGCCGCCCCTGACACCAAGGGCTTGGCATGCCGAACACAGGCCGCATTGACGGCGTGCCGGGTGCTGAAGTTGTCGCTGCAATCGACCACCACATCAGCCTGCTGTACCGCCGCATCCAGCCATTGGGCGTCGGCTCGGCGCACGACCGGCAGCACCTCGACATCGGGGTTGATCGCCTGGATGCTCAAGCTTGCCGACTCGGCCTTGGGGCTGCCCAGCCGCGACAACTGGTGGATGATCTGGCGCTGCAGGTTGGTCAAGTCGACCCTGTCGTCGTCGATCAGCGTGATGTGCCCGACCCCGGCGGTGCCCAGGTACAGCGCCACCGGCGAGCCCAGGCCGCCGGCACCGATCACCAGCGCATGGCTTTGCAGCAAGCGGGTCTGGCCCTCGACGCCGATCTCGTCGAGCAGGATGTGGCGCGAGTAGCGCAGCAACTGGTCATCGTTCATCGCTGCGAGCATAAACCTCGCCGAGATCATAGTGACAGGGACGGGCAAACGCTGAACCGACCCCATCCAGCATGCGGATCAGCACCGGGCGCTTCGAGAAGTTGACGCAGCGACCCAGCCTGTTGCTGTTACGCCCTTCGCACCGCCACCGGCAAAGCCTTCATGCCGCGAAACACCAGCGAGTTGATCCACTCCGGTTCAGCCATAGGCTCAAGCTGGGAATAACGACCAAGCAACGCAGGCAGAGCGACAGCGCCCTCGGTGCGCGCCAGCGGAAAGCCAAGGCATATATGGCCCCCAAAACCAAAAGCCAGGTGTGGCACGCCGTCGCGGCCGAGATCAAGCCGATCGGGATCGGCATAGGCCAGCGGATCACGGTTGGCGGCATTGAGCATCATGAACACCCGCTGCCCAGGCTCGAGCGTCTTGCCGTGCAGTTGCTGCGCATGCTTGATGATGCGCACCTGCGCGCCCGACGGGCCGTCGTAGCGCAGCAGCTCTTCCACGGCCGCGGAGGCCAATCCGGCGTCCGCGCGCAGGCGCTGCATCTGATCGGGAAAGCGCATCAGCGCCAGCATGCCGTTGGCAATGTGGTTGGTGGTGGTCTCGTGGCCGGCAAACAGCATCAGGATGCAGGTGGCGACCAGCTCGTCTTCAGTGAACGCATCGTCGCCATCGCGCAGCTGCGCCAGCTCGCTCAAAGCATCGTCGCGCGGCGTGCGGCGCCGATCGGCGATCAAGCCCTGAAAGAACAAGGCCATCTCGCGAGTGGCGGCTTCGGCGGTGTCGTACTTTTCTGCGCTGGTGCGCGAGCTGCCGATGAACAGCGCAATTTCGTCCGACAGGCGTTTGACCTCAGCCATGTCCTCGGCCGGCACGCCCAGCATCGCCATGATCACCAGGCAAGGCAAGGGGCTGGCATAGTCGGCCAGCAGATCGAACTGCTCGCGTTCGCCAATGTCATCGAGCAGGCGCTCCGCAATCTGCTCGACCTTGGGCCGCATCGCCTGCATCGCCCGGGTGCTGAACACCTTGCCAGTGAGACGGCGCAGCCGGGTGTGCTCGGGCGGATCCTTGAAAACCATCCACAGCGACAGATAGCGCGTGATCTCGGCGATGCGCGATGCCTCGGCGCTTGGCAACGAGGCGAAAAAAGGCCGCAGCCGGTCGGACGAAACGCCGTCCTTGTCCAGGCACATGGCCTTGATATCGCTGTAACGGGTCAGCACCCAACTGCGCAGGCGCGGGCTCCAGTGACAGGGGTCTTCGTCTCGCATGCGCGAGAGGACGGGATACGGGTTGGCCAGCGTGGCCGGGGCTTCGGGGTGCCAGTCGATGGCCGGCGCGTCAGAGCTCATTGGCATTTCTCCAGGATGTCTATCTGTTGGGTCCCGCTCTGCTCGTGGACCAGGCCGTGGACCAGGCCGCCATCGGCCAGCACTTCGGCCAGCACTTCAGCAAAGGCCTGGCGCACCCAACGATGGCCAGTCTTGTCGGCAGGCCGGCCCAAGCCGATGCAGGCGAGGCCGACGATGAGAGCGTCATTCATGCGGTTTGAGCATCGCGATGAAGTGGCGCGCCAAGGTGCGAGGCGATGCAGCGCCGTCGGCGCGGTACCAGTTCGGGGCCCAGTTCAAGGCGCCCAGCAGCATCAGGCGCAAGGCTTTGCGGTCGGTGCCAGCGGGCAGCGGCAGGGCTTTGATCAGGGCTAACCACCGTGCCTCGTAACGGTTGCGATCGTCGATCAAACGCTGGGCGACGGCGGGCACATCGGTCGGCCGCACACGCACGACCACGCGCGCATAGTCATCGTCACGCAAGATGGCCTCCAGGTGCGCCACGCAGGCCGCCTCCAGCCGTGGCCAGGGCTCGGCAATGCGTGCGATGGCGGCCTCAACAGCCGCGCAGATCTGGTCGACACCACGCACATAGACCGCGGCCAGCAGGTCGTCCTTGGTGCTGAAGTGGCAGTACAAGGAGCCGGGCAGGATGCCGACGGCGCTGGCAATGTCGCGCACCGTGGTGCCCTGGTAGCCCTGGGTGCAGAACAAGTGCGCCGCAGTGTCCAGGATTTGCGGCAGCCGACTGTCGGCATGTGCCGAGCGCCGCTGCGCACCGCTCAGCACCGAAGCCATCATCGCGGCACTCCGCCGGCCTTGCGCTGCTTCAGACCAAGGGTGGCGACGGCGCCAGCGACAGATTCGGTCCAAGCTTCGGAGCGCTTGCCTTTGTAGATTTTGGTGCTGGGCATCACTGCACGCGACGCCAAACGCGCCCGCCAGACAAGGCACATGCCACCAAGCACGGGTGATCCGGCACGCGGTGGCAGACATCGACGAAGGCTTGGTGCAGGGTTTTCACTGGACATCAGTGGTCTAAAAGGACTGGCCGGGGATGCGACTTTAACAATCATCTGTTTTGTAAACAAGCCGTGTTTGGCTATAGTTCGACCTGATCGATTCCCACACCCCACCTCTGCCGTTGCCCCGGCATCCGAAGCCATGACTCTGCCCGACACCATCCTGTGCGCCGGTGCGCGCACCCCCTTCGGCGACTTCGGCAAGAGTTTGCGCGAGGTGCCACTGTCTACCCTGGGCGTGCACGTGGTGCAGGCCAGCCTGGCGCGCGCCGGGCTCGATGCCGGGCAGGTTGACCACCTGGTGTTCGGCGTCACCGCGCCGGTTGACCATGACGGGCTCTTCATCAGCCGCAAGGTCGCGATCAATGCGGGCCTGCCCGAAGACAGTTCCTCGCTGGGCGTGGTGCGGGCCTGCGGCACCGGCTCGCAAGCCATCATCAGCGCGGCCCAGCAGATCCACTCCGGCCACAGCGAGATCGCAGTGGCTGCCGGTGGCGAGAACTACTCACGAGTGCCCTATCTCGCACACCAGGTGCGCTGGGGTGCGCAGCGCGGGCCTTTCGAGTTCATCGACGGACTCGACTACATCTACCGCTGCCCTTTCACCAAGGAGTTGATGGGCGACACCGCAGAGAACCTGGCGTCACGCTTCGGCTATACCCGCGATGCCATGGACGACTGGGGGCTGATGAGCCAGCAGCGTGCGGGCGCGGCAGTGACCTCAGGCTTTCTGGCGCGGCAAATCGCGCCTATCGACCTGCCCGACGGCAAACAGGGCATGCGGTCATTTGCACAAGACGAGTTTCCGCGGCCCACCATCACGCGCGAAAAGCTTGCGAGCCTGAAGCCGGCGTTTCGCAAGGACGGCAAAGGCCAGGTGACAGCGGGCAACTCCAGCGGCGTGACCGATGGCGCCGCCGCTCTGGTGGTGGCCAGCGCTCAAGCGGCAGCACGGGCAGGCCTGCGCGCCGAAGCACGGCTGGTCGATTGGGCCGTGGTGGGCGTTGCGCCTGAGATCATGGGCGCAGGTCCGGTGCCGGCGATCACCAAGCTGCTGCAGCGCACCGGCTTGAGCGTGGCAGACATCGACTACTGGGAAATCAATGAAGCCTTTGCTGTGGTGAACCTGCACGCCGAAGCGCAACTGGGCATTGCGCGCGAGCGCACCAACCTCTACGGCGGCGGTATCAGCATCGGCCACCCGCCGGGCGCCACCGGCATCCGCATGACCATCACGGCCATGCACCATCTGGCCGACACGCGGGGCCGCTATGCCGTGATCAGCATGTGCCTGGGCTCGGGCATGGGCATGGCCACGCTGATCGAGAACCTGCTGCGCTGAGCCTGCGGCATCGGCCATAGCGGCGTCAGGCAATTGGCGCAGACCCACGCGCCGCTGATGCCAGCGTCAAGCCACAATCAAAAAAGCCCACCAGGAGGCGGGCCTGGGCTTGAACCAGGGTCGATCCGGTCAAGGCTTGTTGGCGTCGATCGCGGCCTTGCGCTCGCTCATCGTCTTGCTCACGGCCACCGGCTTGCCCTTGAGTTGGTTGAGGGCTTGCTGCAACGGGAAGTCCTCGGTGCCGCCAAACTCGGGCAGCGGCTTGGGCGGCTCCTTGGTCTTGGCCGAGAGCTCCTCGAGCTTCTTGCGCGCTTCTTCGCGGGCTTTCTCGCGGACTTCGTCTTTCTTTTCTTCGCCGTTGTTCAGGTGTTTTTCGAGGTCGGCTTCACGCATGCGCAACGCTGCAAACACATTGCCCTCAGCGGTTTCGTCGAGCCAGACATCGGGCACGATGCCTTTGGCCTGGATCGAGCGGCCACCCGGGGTGAAATAACGCGCGGTGGTGATCTTCAACCCAGTGTCGGCCGGCAGCGGACGAACCGTCTGGACCGAGCCTTTACCGAAGGTCTGCGCACCCATGATGGTCGCGCGCTTGTGGTCTTGCAGTGCGCCAGCGACGATCTCGCTGGCCGAGGCCGAACCCTCGTTGACCAGCACCACCAGCGGCACGGTCTTGATCGCTGCCGGCAGCTTGCGCAGCGGGTCTCCATTGCCACGGCGGGCGTAATACTCGGGCGAGGCCTTGAAGGTCGAGCGCGACTCGGGGAGCTGACCATTGGTCGTGACCACCGTCACCTCGGGCGGCAGGAAAGCGGCTGACAACGCCACAGCGCCTTCGAGCAAACCCCCCGGGTCGTTGCGCAAATCGAGCACCAAGCCCTTCAAGTGCGGGTCGGCCTTGTAAAGCTCTTCAACCTTGCGCGCAAAGTCATCGATCGTGCGGTCCTGGAACTGGCTGACACGAACCCAGGCATAACCCGGTTCGATCTGCTTGGCACGCACGCTCTGGACCCGGATCTCCTCGCGGATGATGGTCACGGGGAAGCTGCGGCTCTCGTCCTTGCGGAAGATCATCAGCTGCACCTTGGTGTTGGGATCGCCGCGCATGCGCTTGACCGCTTGCTCCATCCCCATGCCCTTGACCGGTGTGTCGTCGATCTTGGTGATCAGGTCACCGGGCTTGAGCCCAGCGCGAAACGCCGGTGAGCCCTCGATCGGCGAGACCACCTTGACCAGCCCGTCTTCCATGCCGATCTCGATGCCGACACCGACAAACTTGCCCGTCGTGCCTTCGCGGAATTCCTTGAAGCTCTTCTTGTCGAAATACACCGAATGAGGGTCGAGCCCGGCCACCATGCCGCTGATCGCGTCCGAAATCAGTTTTTTCTCGTCGACCGGCTCGACATAGTCGCTCTTGACCATGCCGAAAACCGCCGCGAGCTGCTGCAACTCTTCGATCGGCAGCGGCGCGAGCGAGCCGCGCGCATAGGCCTGAAACTGCATCGTGGTCAGTGCCCCCGCCACAGCACCCAGGGCCAGCAGCCCCACCACCTTGAATTTGCCCGTCATCTTGCCCTGCCTTGGGCCTGGTGGCCCGCAAACAAATCGATCGAATCTCAAGTATATGTCCGCGCTATTGAATCCGTCGCTGAGATACCGCTCCAATTGCCCCTCAAAATGAAGGGCTGCATGCGCTTCAGGCTTGCAGCCGGTCGGCGAGTTCGGTCAGCGTCGCCACCACATGCTGCGGTGTGCCGCGAGGCACAGCGGTCGTGGCCAGCGTGGGCCTGCGCACCCAGGCGGCCTGCAGGCCGGCGTCGAGCGCGCCATCGACGTCCAGCGCAGCGTCGTCGCCAATGTGCAAGGTGTGCGCAGGGTCGGCACCGGCGCGCCGACAGGCTTCGGCAAAGACCGCCGGTGCCGGCTTGCCAAGCCCAAGCTCGCGAGCACTGACAGCGGCATGAAACCAGCGTCCCAAGCCCGGCACCCGGTGCACATCGGCGTTGCCATTGGACAGCGCCACCACCGGCCAGCGAGCGGCCAGGCGCTCGAGCGCGGGCAGCACGTCGTCGAACAGCTCGACCCGCTGGCGTTCCGCGAAGAACACTTCAAAAGCCGGTTCTGCCAGCGCCGGGTCATCGCCCGCAGCCAGCAGCGCACGGCGCAGGCCTTCGCGGCGCAAGGCGCTCAAGTCGTGTTGCCAGTCCGGCCGATCACGCAACACCGCATCGCGGATGGCGCGCATCGCGGCTGGGTCGTGGGCCGCGGCGGTAGCGGGCGCTTGTTGCACCAGCCAGTCGCGCAGCAGCGCTTCGGCCCGGCGGATGCAGGGCCACACCGGCCAAAGGGTGTCATCGAGGTCCAGGGTCAACGCTTGCAGTGTCATGGGATAGCGATGCTACGTGCAGGCCAGGCGCTAAGCTCCGTACATGGACATCCAGCACCCTGAACTCACCGCCCGCAACTTCCCCAGCGCCGAGCAAGAGGCCCATGCGGTCAAGCCGCCGTCGCGCTACAGCGGCCCCGAGAGTTCGTTCAGCCTGGCCTTCACGGACAACGAGTTCCTGCTGCGCGAGGAACTGCGGCCGGTGCGCATGCAGCTTGAACTGCTCAAGCCCGAGATCGTGCAGGCCGAGCAAGGCATCGAGTCGACGATCGTGATCTTCGGCAGCGCCAGAATTCTCAGCCCAGAGGCCGCTGCCATAGACTTGGCCGACGCGCAGGCGGCGGCCGAACCTCAAGCGCTGCAACGGGCCAAAGCCGCGCTGGCGATGAGCCATTTCTACGGCGAAGCCAGGCGATTCGGCGCACTGGTGACCGAACGCTCGCGCAGCCTCGAGACCCCTATCTACGTCGTCACCGGCGGCGGCCCAGGCATCATGGAAGCCGGCAACCGCGGTGCTTTCGACGTTGGTGGCAAGAGCATAGGCCTGAACATCGTGCTGCCGCACGAGCAGGAGCCCAACCCGTACATCACGCCCGAGCTGTGCTTCCAGTTTCACTATTTCGGGCTGCGCAAAATGCATTTCTTGATGCGCAGCATCGCGCTGGTGTGCTTTCCAGGCGGCTTCGGCACTCTCGACGAGTTGTTCGAGACCATGACGCTGATCCAGACCGGCAAGAGCAGGCGCCGGCCGATTCTGTTGTTCGGCCGCGCGTTCTGGGAAAAGTTGATCAATTTCCAGCACTTGGTCAACACCGGCATGATCAGCGCCAGCGACCTGGATTTGTTCCACTTCGTCGAGACCGCCGAGCAGGCCTGGGACAAGCTGGCCGAGCACTACGGCTTCGCCGCCGGGGCCACTGCAGCGTGATGCGACCATGAAACCCGGCATCAGCCTGATCGGCGCGCCCACCGACATAGGCGCCGGCAGCCGCGGCGCCAGCATGGGCCCGGAAGCGCTGCGGGTGGCCGGGCTGCGGCACGTGCTCGAGGGCCTGGGCCTGCAGGTGACAGACCGAGGCAACCTGGTCGGCCCGGCCAACCCGTGGCTGCCGGCGGTGGACGGCTACCGCCACCTGCCAGAGGTGTTGGCCTGGAACCAGTTGGTGCACGATGCCGTGCTCGCCGCGCTGCGCCAGGCCGAACTGCCGATCCTGCTGGGTGGCGACCATTGCCTGGGGCTGGGATCGATCAGCGCGGTGGCGCGGCACTGCCGCGAGGCGGGCAAGAAACTGCGCGTGCTGTGGTTGGATGCCCATGCCGACTTCAACACCCGGGACCTGACCCCCAGCGGCAACCTCCACGGCATGCCCGTGGCCTGTTTGTGCGGCCTGGGGCCTCAGGCCTTGATCGAGATCGGCGGTCACGTGCCGGCGATCCAGCCGAAATGGCTGCGCCAGATCGGCATCCGGTCGGTCGATGCCGGTGAGAAACAGCTGGTCCACCAGATGGGGCTGGAGGTGTTCGACATGCGCTACATCGACGAGATGGGCATGCGCCAGGCAATGGAGCTCGCGCTGGCCACCATTGACAGCAATACCCATCTTCATGTCAGCTTCGATGTCGACTTTCTCGACCCGACCATCGCCCCGGGTGTGGCCACGACGGTGCCCGGGGGGCCGACCTACCGCGAGGCCCAACTGTGCATGGAGATGATTGCCGACACCGGGCAGCTCGCTTCGCTAGACCTGATGGAGCTCAACCCCGCGCTCGACCTGCGCAACCAGACCGCCGAACTGGCGGTGGACCTGCTGGCCAGCCTGTTTGGCAAGAGCACGCTGATGCGTGCTCCAACAGGACCTTCACGCTGATGCGTGCTCCAACAGGACCTTCACGCTGATGCGTGCGCCAACCGGATCCCCGCGCTGAGGCGTTCACCTGACTTCACTTGACATATGCTCAGACTGAGACGCCTAGCTCAAGCAGATATTCAGCACAACAACCCCAAAAAACCAGAGTCCAATGAAATCTCTGCCTGACCGGACCACCACATGTTGAAACGACGTCGATTCATTCTGGGCACCTTGGGCATCGGCAGCGCGCTGGTGCTGGGCTGGGGCCTGCTGCCGCCGCGCCAACGCCTGACCGGCAACGCCAAGCTGCCGGTCGCGCAGGGCCAGCAAGGCTTCAACGGCTGGGTCAAGATCGGCAGCGACGACCTCGTCACGGTGATGGTGCCCAAGAGCGAAATGGGCCAGGGCGTCAACACCTCGCTGGCAATGCTGCTGGCCGATGAGCTCGACGCCGACTGGTCGAGAGTTCGCACCGAGCACCCGCCAATCGACGAGATCTACAACAACCTGGCCACCATGGTCGACGGTCTGCCCTTCCATCCCGACGACCAGGGCTGGGTCAAGCGCGGTGCCGGCTGGATGACGGCCAAGACCATGCGCGAGGTCGGCCTGATGGTGACCGGCGGCTCGTCGAGCATCAAGGACTTGTGGCTGCCGATGCGCGAGGCCGGCGCCAGCGCGCGCGCGATGCTGGTGGCCGCCGCCGCCCAGGCCTGGGGCGTTCCTGCGGCCGAATGCCAGGTCGCCCAAGGATTGGTCAGCCACGCCGGGTCGGGACGCAGCGCGCGGTTTGGCGAGCTGGCCGAGCGCGCCGCAGCGCTGCCGCTGCCGGACAAACTGAAACTGAAATCGCACGCCGAGTTCAAGCTGATCGGCCAGCCCGTCAAGCGCCATGAGGCCGCCGCCAAGCAAGACGGCAGCGCGCAATTCGGCATCGACACGGTGCTGCCGGGCATGCTGTACGCCAGCGTCGTGATGTGCCCGACGCTCGGTGGCAGTGTCGTCTCGTTCGACGCCCAGGCCGCATCGGCGCTGCCGGGCGTGAAGAAAGTGCTGGCCGTGCCCGGTCAACGTGGCGGCAGCGGCGCTGTCGCCGCAGTGGCCGACACACCCTGGCACGCGATGCAGGCCGCCCGCGCGATCCAGGTGCAGTGGGACCACGGTCCGGCAGCGGCGCTGTCGAGCACCGACATCACGCGGCGACTGACCCAGGCGCTGACCGCCAGCGAGGGCTTCGCGTACCGATCGGTGGGCGATGCGCCAGCGGCGATCCAGCGGGCCGCGCGAACCATCAGCGCCGAGTACCACGCGCCGCTGCTGGCCCATGCGACGCTCGAGCCGCAGAACTGCACCGTGTTGTTCAACGAAGCCAGCGCCAGCGTCTGGGCGCCGACGCAGGTGCCCGGCCTGGCTCGCTGGGCAGCAGCCCAGGCCTTGGGGCTGGACGCCAAGCAGGTCGAGTTGCATGTCACGCTGCTGGGCGGCGGCTTCGGTCGCAGGCTCGACGTGGACTTCATCGCCCAGGCCGCCATCATCGCCCGCGCCTTGCCCGGCCAAGCGGTGCAGACCTGCTGGACCCGCGAGCAAGACCAGACCCATGATTTCTACCGCCCGCCTTGCGTGGCACGTTACCAGGCCAGCTTCGACGCCCAGGGCAAGCTCAGCGGCTGGACCGCAAACTCGGCTGGCCCGTCGATCGTGCAGCAGTTCTTGCACCGGCAATTCGGTCTGCCCGCAGCTGGGCCCGACAAAACCAGCGCCGAGGGCGCTTTCGACCAGGCCTACGAGTGGCCCAACGCGCGCGTCGGCCACGCGATCGTCGATCTGCCCGTGCCGGTGGGCTTCTGGCGGTCGGTAGGGCATTCGCATCAGGCTTTCTTCAAAGAGAGCTTCATCGACGAGACCGCGCATGCGGCCGGCCAGGACCCGCTGGCGTTTCGCCTGGCGCTGCTGCAGCGCCACCCGCGGCACAGCGCGGTGTTGCAGCGCGCCGCCGACAAAGCCGGCTGGGGACAGCCGCTGGCGCCGCACAGCGACGGCGCGAAGAAGGCGCACGGCATGGCGCTGCACTCGAGCTTCGGCAGCATCGTGGCCCAGGTCGCCGAGGTCTCGATCGACCCCGCCAACCCCAAACGCATCCGCGTGCACCGTGTCGTGGCGGCGATCGACTGCGGCACCGCGGTCAACCCCAATGGCATCCGTCAGCAGATGGACAGCGCGGTGGTGTTCGGACTAGGCGCGGCACTGTCAGGCGAAATCACACTGGACAAAGGCCAGGTGCAGCAGACCAATTTCCACCAACAAGAGCCGCTGCGCTTGGTCGACTGCCCATTGATCGAGACCGAGATCATCGCCAGTACCGAGCCGCCCGAAGGCGTGGGCGAGCCCGGCACGCCGCCGATCGCCCCGGCCGTCGCCAACGCGCTGTTCACGCTGACAGGCCAGCGCCTGCGCAGCCTGCCGCTGCGACTGGCCTGACCCTCACCCACAGCCATCTCGCGAGCAAGCCATGAGCACCACGATCCGCATCAACGACAAGACCCTCGTCGTGCAAGCCGAACCCGACACGCCGCTGCTGTGGGTGCTGCGCGGCGAACTGCACTTGACCGGCACCAAGTTCGGCTGTGGCATCGCGCAGTGCGGCGCCTGCACGGTGCAGATCGCCGGCGAGCCCACCCGCGCCTGCGTCACGCCGCTGTCGGCCGTCGGCGACCGCGCAGTCACGACGATCGAAGCCTTGCAGGGTCGCGAGATCACCGCGCTGCGCGAAGCCTGGACCGAGATCGACGTGGTGCAGTGCGGTTACTGCCAGAGCGGACAATTGGTGGGAGCGGCCGCGCTGCTCAAGACAAGCCCCCAACCCAGTGACGCCCAGATCGATGCCGCGATGAACGGCAACCTCTGCCGCTGCGGCACTTACCCGAGAATCCGGGCTGCGATCCACCGCGCCGCCGAAATACTCGAACACCCGCCTGATCGAGAACGAAGCGCTTGACGCGCCCATAAAACCCCATGTCAAACCAGCCATCGGAAATCATATGACCGGAATCAGCACCCCCAGGACCGAGCCATTGCTCGCCGGCTACAAAGTCTGCGACTTCACCCGTGTGTTGTCCGGCCCGTATTGCACCCGGCTGCTCTCGGATCTGGGCGCCGACGTCATCAAGATCGAGCGGCCCGGCGAGGGCGACGAGGTTCGTTACATCTCACCGCAGATGGACAGCGAAGCCAAAGATCAAAGCGCGTATTTCGCGCGAACCAATGCGGGCAAACGCAGCATCGCGATCGACTTCGCCAACCCTGCGGCGCGCGAAGTCGTCCTGGACCTGGTGCGCCAGGCCGACGTGGTGGTGGAGAACTTCTCGCCAGGCGTGATGGCTAAATACAAGTTTGATTTCGAGAGCCTGAAGGCTGTCAATCCGGACTTGGTGTACTGCTCGATCTCGGGTTTTGGTCAGAACGGGCCGCTGCGCGGTTTGCAGGCCTACGCCCACCTGATCAACGCCTTCTCCGGCATGATGGAACTGGACCGAGGCGGGGTTTTGGCGCCGCGCGCGTCCAACCTTCAGGCCGCAGATGTGCTGGCAGGTGCCCATGCCTTTGGCTTGACCTGTGCCGCCTTGCTCAGGCGCGCCAAAACCGGGCAAGGCGCCTACCTCGATGTCTCGATGCTCGAGTGCCTGGTCTGCGCCGACGACGTCAACTTCTCGGCCTTGCTCAACGGCGGCGAGGCCACCCGTCGGCCGCGTGCAGGCATGGTCGTCCAACCCGTCGGAGACGGCCATGTCGCGCTGCAAGTTGGCGGCGGGCCTGCGATGTGGCCGGCGCTGGCAGGCGTGATGAAGCGACCCGATTTGCTGGATGACCCGCGCTTTGCCACCCCAGTGGCACGCCGCGACAATTGGGCGCAGTTACAAGAGCAGATCGCGGCGTGGCTCAAAGGCTTCGACAAGGTCGACCAGGTTCTGGGCCTGCTGCAAACTGCGCGAGTGCCAGCAGTACCGATGCTGCAGCCAGAGACGCTGATCGCGCACCCTCACCTAGCCCAGCGTCAAGCGTTCACCACCTTGTCGCATCCGACCCGCAAGCAAGGCGTCAGGGTGACCGCATCGCCTTATCAAGTCGATGGCCAGCCCCTGACCCCACCGACCACAGCGCCCTGGCAAATCGGCCAGCACACGCTTGAAGTGCTCGAAAAAGTGCTCGGCTACTCAGCCGATCGGATCCAGAACCTGCGGTCGACCGGCGTGATCTGAACGCAAGACCTGGCGCAACCCTGCAGGCTTGTCCACCGCATAGCAACACCCATCCAGAACGCTGAAGCGGGTTGGCATAGCTCTCGGTGAAGCCTGACTTTTTGTCAGCCAATCAACAATTAGTCGCGACTTTTTGTCAATTGTCGATAAGATAGTCGGCATGAAGCGCTATCTTGATGACTGGGTCGTTGCCGACCTTGAGCGCAAGCTGGTGGTGCTCACCGGCCCTCGGCAGGTCGGCAAGACGACGCTCGCGCGCCAGGTGATGGCGCGTCTACCGCCCGCCCAATACCTGAACTGGGACGTTCCATCTGACCGTGCGGTGTTGCAGCGGCAAAGTTGGTCACCCACAGCCCGCTTGCTGGCGATGGATGAGATCCACAAAATGGCGGGCTGGAAGTCCTGGCTCAAAGGCGTGGTCGATGGCCGGCCTGAAGGACAGGCCCTGCTGGTGACGGGCAGTGCGCGCATGGAGACCTTTCGCCAAGGCGGCGAATCGCTGGCTGGGCGCTACTTCGCGCTGCGGCTGCATCCGATCTCGGTGCGAGAGTGGTGCGAGCAGCAAGGCACCACGCCGACCGCGGCCTTGCAGCATCTGATCGAGCGCGGCGGCTTTCCAGAGCCCTGCCTGGCCGAAGACCCGGTGCAGGCTGACCGCTGGCGCGCCCAGTACCTGACCGATCTGGTGCGCGAAGACGTACTGGAGTTTTCGCGCGTGCAGGAGATCGGCGCGATGCGCTTGTTCGTCGAGA
>RGQD01000111.1 GCA_010030205.1 Betaproteobacteria bacterium | reverse complement strand
GCGCCCAACCCTGGCGACCGGGACCGATGGATACCTTGGTAGTCGTTTCGACAAGCGCTTGGGGCAAGTCAGTCAGCGGCACGCCAGCTGCGGCCAGGGTGTAGTAGCCCGCGACGGCGTTCGTTTCATCTTGGACTGCGACACAGCACGCAATGGCACGACGGCCGTTCAGTCCGACGAGCATCCGCACGGCCTCGCTGTCGGCGGTCTGCAACGAGGCGTCAGACCCGGAGCTTGAAGATCTTCGGTCCGGGCAGGGCGTCGCCGCGCTGTCCGCCAAGGCAGACTTCTCCTCAGACCTGGAGGCGTCGGACCGCATCGTCGACGCTGCCAATTTCCAGTACCTGGCCCTCGAGCGGGTGGCCCGGGGAGCGGCGCAGCACCTCGGCCACCGGCCCTTTGACCCGCGCCAGGACCAGCCTGACACCTCGACCAGTCTGTTCCGCGACGAATTCGCGCAGCGCATCAATCGATGTGCCGTCCAGGTCGGGCGACTCCTCCAGACTGATCACGACCGAGCGTGCGGCCGATTCGATGATGCGCCGCCTGATCGTCTCGAGCACACCGTCGACATTGGCGAAGAACAGGCTCGCCTCGGGTCTCAGCACCAGCAGGCCCGGTACGGCATGCAGGTCGGTGCGGTCTCTCAGCGCAATGAAGTCCTGGCTGTCACCCAGCCTGGCGAGTTCATTGACGACCGGGTATGACTGTGAACGCAGCGTCATCGCCAAGCTGACAGCGATGGCCACCAGCAAGCCATGCAAGACCCCCAACACCAGCACGGCCAGGACGGCAACGACCACCACCACGCGGTCTCGCTTCCAGCCGAAATAGGACTTGAACGCATCGAGCGACAGCGCGTGGGCCATCGCATTGATCACCACCGCTGCCAAGACAGGTTCTGGCGTCAGCGCGACCAGCGGCAGAACGGTGGCGAGCAGGACCAGCACCGCCAGTGCGGCCACGAAGCCCGCGCGCCGGCTGGTCGCTCCGGCCGCCTCATTGGCCGAGCTGGCCGAGTAGCCTGCGCCGACCGGCATGCCCTGGAACAGCCCCGACAGCAGGTTGCCGAGCCCCAGGGCGGCAAGGTCCCGATTGGCCGTTACCGGATCTCCATGCTTGATGGCAAGACTGCGGATCGAGCCGTAGCTCTCCGCAAAAAGCAGCAACAACATCGCCCCGGCCAACTCGCCAAGCGCAGTCCATTGCGTCACGGACAGTGACGGCAGTTGCCAAGACAGGTGAGCCAGGTCAATCGTCCCGACCAACGCCACGCCGTGATCTTTCAGGACCAGGGCTTGGCCGGCAGCAATGCCGGCAGCGATCACGATCAGTGCGCTCGGCAGGCGTCGAAACCTTTCCATAACGCGCAGCGCCAGCAGGGCCACAAGGCCCATCATCAGGCCGGACAGATTCCAGCGCGGCAGACTCGAGACGAGTTCAAGCGCGTAAGCGGGAGTGGCTTGGGCCTGCACCTCCACGCCGGCCATCTTGCCGATCTGCTTGATGACCACGGACAGCGCCAGCCCGAAGGCGAAACCCCGCAGTACCGGCTTGGAGATGAAATTCGAAATCGATCCCAGGCGCGCCGCCGAGGCCAGGCAAAAAGCCAGGCCCGTGAGCAGGACCAGGCCAGCAGCAAGTGCCGAGTGCAGGGCGGCGCCACCACCCAGGGCCATCAGGGCAGACCCGAGCAGCGTGGCGGACGACGATGTCGAAGAGACGATGGCGAAACGCGACCGGCCAGCCAGGCTGTAGCACAGCAGGCCGGCCAGTAGTCCTACCAAGCCTGCGGCTGGTGGCAGGCCCGCCAAGCCAGAATAGGCGACGGCCTCGGGCAGCAGCAGACCGGCCATGGAGATCCCGGCCACCGCATCGGCAATCCAGTGGGCATCGACGGGCTGACTTGGCGTAGGCGCGGCTTCTGACATGTTCGGCGTACGATAGCCCACCGCGAGGGTGAGGCAAATCCGTCGACCAAGCCAAGGCAGCAATTCAGAGGCTCATGATGGATGTCGTTACCGAAGTGCTGGCACACAACAAAGGCAGAGACCCGCAGCGGCTGGCTCTAAAGTACCGTGCAATGCGCGACAGCCGGTTCTCCTTCCTGCGTGGCACTTGCCCACTGTTTCATGCGCGGCTGGGCCGAGGGGGGGCCATGAAGGCCACGCCACTGGCCTGGTGCTGCGGTGACCTGCACCTGAACAACTTCGGAACGTACAAGGGCGACAACCGCCTCGTTTACTTCGACATCAATGACTTCGACGAGGCCGCTCTGGCGCCGCTGTCCTGGGACCTGGTGCGGCTGCTGGCCAGCCTGCAACTGGCGTCAGCGGAGTTGCGGCTTGCGCGCCAGGACATCAAGACCTTGTGCGATCAGATGATCGCGAGCTACGCTTCGGCGCTGGCGGCCGGCAAGCCGTACTGGACCGAGCGAGAAACCGCGCAGATGGCGGTCGGTCAGTTGATGACGGCCCTGCGCGACCGGCACCGACCGGCCTTCCTCGACAGCAGAACGCGCCTGAGGGGCCGTCATCGCCAGCTGCGCTGTGACAACGGCAAGGCACTGCCGGCCACCGATTTGCAGCGGCTGGAAGTATCGAAATTCATGGCCGGGTTCGCCAAGAGCCGCCCCAATCCGAAGTTTTTCGACGTGCTCGACGTGGCCAGGCGCGTCGCCGGCATCGGCAGCCTGGGCGTCGAGCGCTACGCGATCCTGGTGCATGGCAAGGGATCGCCCGACGGCAACTATCTGCTCGATCTCAAGCGCTCGCTGCCGTCTTCGCTGGCTGCTCGGGTGAAAACGCCACAGCCGCTGTGGCGGTCGGAGGCCGAACGCGTCGTCAGTGTGCAAGAGCGCAGCCAAGCCGTCGCGGCAGCCTTCCTGTACGCCGTCACTATGAACGAGCAGTCCTTCATCTTGCGTGCCTTGCATCCCTCGGAAGACCGTGTGGATTTCGGCATGGCCCAGACAGCGCCGGGTGGCTTGGCCGGCCTGATCACCACACTCGGGCAGGCCACCGCCTGGGCCCATCTGCGGGGCGCCGCTCACAAAGGGGCGGCCGGGCCCGATGAGTTGCAGGCCTTCGGGCACGAGAAAAAGTGGCGTGAGCGCATGACCGAACTTGCTGATGAGGCGGTGATCCAGTTGAACCTGGACGCCCGGGCCTACGAACTCGCCTATGACGAAGGCGCATTCGCCGTCTGACACGCTGGCTGGAGTTTGTCTTCGTCATCGGAAGGCGCCACCAGCGCGAAGATGTTTACTGACTGTCTGGCGGGCCTGACAACAACAACGGTGACGTGCTCGATGTTGCGGAAGCCGGGTACCGCACCACCGTGAAACTGGGCCTCGGTATCGGTGCACGCGAACGAGCGAATCATGCGCGATTTTGATCCGTTAGAGAGATTGCGTAAAACGGAACATCTGTCGCAGGCCCTGGCTGTGCGCCGTCAGTTCAGAGCGTGGAGAAGCCCCATATGTCATTGAGCGGCGTGCGCGCGCGACCGCGGTCACGGTCTCGCCCTTGACCAGCCTGGCGCGGATGGTCTGCCGCTGCGCGTCGGTGGTCTTGGGCGGGCGGCCTGGCGGGTGGCCTAGCGGGCGGCCTAGCTGGTGGCCAGCCGCGCCAGGCAGTTCAGTCTGGGGATGCGCCAGGGCATGGCAGCCGTCCGGGTCAAAGGTCTAGCAAGGGCTCAGGACTCGGCGGGCGGGCGCCGATCGAACCAAGGGCGCGCACGCTCGAGTTGACCGGCCAGGCGCAGCAGCATCGACTCGTCACCGTAGCGTGCAGCGAACTGGCAACCGATCGGCAAGCCGTCGCTAGACCAGTACAGCGGCACCGACATCGCCGGCTGTCCGGTGATGTTGAACGGGTAGGTGAAGGGCAGAAAGCCATCGAGCTTGTCCAGCCAGGCCTCGACGTCGCGAGAGCCGGTGTCGAAGTGGCCGATGGCTTGCGGCGGCTGCGCCAGCGTGGGCGTCAGCCAGGCGTCGTAACGCTCGAAGAACTGCGCGATGCGCCGCGACTGGCGGTGCAGGCCGTGGATCGCGAGGATGAATTCGGCCGCGGCGATGCCTCGGCCGCGTTCGGCCAGCGCGTAGGTCAGGGGTTCCAGCAATCCGGGATCAGGCATGGGCCCGCCGGTGCTGCGCGCGACGTTGGCCATCGTGTGTGCCGCAAACACCAGGCCAAAGCCGCTGCGCAGCGCCAATGCGTCGTAGTCGGGTGAGGCCTCCTCGACATCGTGGCCCAACTGCTCGCACAGGCGTGCGGCATCCTCGACCGCGGCGATGCAGTCCGGATGCAAGGGCACTCCGGTGGGCGCGGTGCGGGCAAATCCGATGCGCAAGCGTCCGGGCGGCGAGCTCACTTCGCTCAGGTATGGCCTGGCCGGCGGTGGCGCGACATAAGGGTCCCCGGGCATCGCGCCGGCGATCGCATCGAGCATCGCCGCGCTGTCACGCACGCTGCGGCTGACCACATGCTGCATCGCCAGCCCGCTCAAGCCCTCGCCACCCTCCGGACCGGCGCTGATGCGCGCGCGCGTGGGCTTGAGCCCGAACAGGCCGCAACAAGAGGCCGGGATCCGGATCGATCCACCGCCATCGGTGGCATGCGCCAGTGGCACGATGCCTGCCGCCACTGCCGCTGCCGAGCCGCCGCTCGAGCCGCCCGGTGACAACTCGCGGCGCCAGGGATTGCGCGTGATGCCGTAGAGCTGCGACTCGGTGCAAGGCGACAGTCCGAACTCCGAGGAGTTGGTCTTGCCGATGATCAGCAGGCCGGCACGGCGCATCCGCGCGACGACCTCGCTATCGGCGGCTGCGATGTTGTTCGCGTACAGGCGCGACGCCGAAGTGGTCGCCGCGCCCTTGACCGATGCGACCAACTCCTTGACCAGGAAGGGAACGCCCTCGAACAGGCCTGCGGGCAGGCCGTCGGCGATGGACATGCGGGCCGACTCGAGCAGCGGCGTGACCACCGCGTTGAGCGACGGGTTGTGTCGCGCCAGCCTTTCGCAGGCGGCGTCCAGCAACTGCGCAGGCGTCACCTCGCCGCGCTTGACCATCGCAGCCAGACCGAGTCCGTCGTGCGCTTCGTAGTCCTTCATGGTGAGGTTTCCTATGCGGTGAAGTTGGCGGGCCAGTCGGCCGCAGGCATCGCTGCGGTGCCTGACAAGTCGGGCGTGACCGCCGTGCCGAAGCCGGCGCACTGCAAGGAGCCGATCGCCAGCAAGCCGTCGCGGATGCGCAGCCGCACCCGACCGTCTTGCAGATGGTAGAGGTCGGGATGCGCTTGCAAAAAGGCCTGGGCCTCGTGCAGCGGTCGCCCGCCAAAGCCGTCGATGAAATGATGGGCATTGCGCTCGACATGGGTGATGCCCAGCAGGCTTGCCAGCGCGAGGTCTTGCTGCACCGAGACACCGGCCTGGGTCGTCAGGTCCTCACCGGACATGAAGAAATGTCCCGCGCCCTCGGCGCTCCAGCGCTGGCAGCGCGCCAGGTTGATCAGCGACTTGTAAAAGCCTTTGCAGGCCTTGGACGAGACGCCGCGATAGCCCAGCGCGCGAGCGCGCGGAAAGGCTTCGAGGTCGCCGTCGGATTCGTCGATGATCACCGGCCGGTGGCAGGCCAGCGCGGCGATGCTGTGCGTCAGCGCAGCCTGGCGCTTGATCGGTTGCTCGATGAATCGCGTTGCCGAGCACAGCTTGTGCAGCGCTGGCGTGCTGGCCATTCGAGTCCACAGTTCGGTGATCGAAGCCACGTCCTCGTACTGCTCGTTGCCGTCGAGTGAGATGTCGATGGGTCCTTCGATCGCGTCGAGCACGCTGGCGATGCGGCCCAGGCGTGCCAGGTCGGCGTCGAGTTGCCCGCTGACCTTGAGCTTGAAATGGCGGTTGCCATAGCAGGCGACGACTTCCTGCAAGGTTTCAGGTAGCCCGTCGTTGACGCGGCTGCCGTCGCCTTGGTCACCGGCGACGATCGGGTCGGCCAGTCCCACCGTGTGCCGTGCATGGATGCTGTGCGCTGGGGACAGGCTGTGCAGAAAGGGCCCGAACGCGAAGCCGGCGAGGTCGGGCACGATCGCATGCGCTCGCATGCCGGGCAGGTTGGTGCGCATCGCGTCCCAGAAGCTCATGCCCTGGATGCGGCACAGTGCGTCGAGCACCGCGCGGTCGAGCAAGGCCGGTCCGTAACTGGCGACCAGCGCCACCAAGCCCTGGCCTGCCCCGGCGGCCAGCAGGGGAGCGTAGTGTTCGGCATGCAGATCGAAGGCGCTCATCCACGGCGCGGCTTGGTAGGCTTGGACGCAGAGTTCGATGGCACGGCGCAATTGGTGCTGGTTTTGGGCGTCGCTGAGTGCCGGGTTTTTGTCGAACCACTTCGCGCCCAGCGCTTCAGCGGCGAAACCGACCCCCTCGCGGCCATCCTCGCAGCGGATCCGCACGCGAGCGATCACCTGCACGCCCTCAGTGACCGTGATCACCCCGAAGCGAAACGGCAGTCGCAGACGGAAAGGCTGCTCAAACATCTCGACGCTGCAGACCTTGAGCCGGGTTGTCGGACTGTTCACAGACCCTCCATCGCGCCACGCAGGTAGCCGATGGCGCGCGCAGCGCAGCCTCGACCGTCGGGAACGTATTCGAAGGGCTCGACCGCCAGCCAGCCCGCGTAGCGGTGCCGTTGCAGCGCGGCCAGCAGCGGCCTGAAGGATTGCTTGCCCTGCCCGGGACCGCGCAGGTTGGCGTCGTTGACCTGCACATGAGCCAGCAGTCCGGTCGGCAGCCATCGATCGAGCAAGGCCGCGGGCGACTCAGACTCGGCGAGCGCCGCGGCGCAGCAATCGAGCATGGTGCGCAGCGCCGGATGACCGATGCCTCTGACGATGCTCGCCGCCTCGTCCAGGCTGTTGATGAAATTGGCCTGCGGCGGCGCCAAGGCTTCGATGCAGTAGGTGATCTCGGCGCGCTGGGCATGGTCGGCCAGGCTGGCGAAAGCCTCGATCGCACGTTGCCGTGCCGGCTCGACTTGGTCTGGCTGCTGCGGCAGGCGCCGCTGCGCAGGCGAGCCGTGCACCATGATCCGCCCGCCCAGGTCGGCGCACAGGTCGATCAAGCCATGCAGCGTGGCGAGCGTGCGCGCGCGCAGCTCGGGGTCCGCCGTGGTGATCGACAAGCCGGCAGGTCGCAGCAGCAACCAGTGCAGGCCCGAGATCGCCAGTCCGCACTGCTCCGCCTCGCGCCGCAGTTGAGTCCGTTGGCCGCTGCTCAAGGCCAGCGGATCGTCTCCAAGCGTGAACGGCGCGACTTCAAGCCCGTCATAGCCCAGCGCTGCGGCGAATTCGCATTGCTCGGCAAACGCCATCGGGGCCAGCACTTCGTTGCACAGCGCGATCCGGGCCGGCGTTGGGGCTTGCGCGTAGGGCATCACAGATGCAGCCCCGCGGGTGCTGGCGACGGGCCTGAAGCCCCCGTCAGCGCGGCATGGACGGCCAGCGTCAGACGGCCGAACTCGGCCGACGCACGGGTCTCGATGCTGCGCGGGCGCGGGTTCGACACCGAGTGGATGCCCGCCACCTGACCGGGTCGCGGCGTCATCACCACGACCCGGTCGGCGAGGAATACCGCCTCCGGAATCGAATGCGTCACGAAGACGATGGTCTTGCGCTGGTTGTTGGCGCCTATGCCTGTTTCGCCCCAGATGCGCAGCAGTTCCAGGTTCATCTCGTCACGGGTCATCGCGTCGAGCGCGCCGAAGGGCTCGTCCATCAGCAAGATCGGCGGGTCGAGGATCAGCGCCCGGCACAGCGAGGCGCGCTGCTGCATGCCGCCGGACAACTCGTTGGGGCGCTTGTTGGCGAAGTCGGCCAGCCCGACCAGGCGCAACAACTGATGTGCCCGGTCCTGATAGTCGCCCGGTTTCAGCCCCGACAACTCGGCCGGCAGCAGCACGTTGTCGAGCACGCTGCGCCACTTCAGCAGCACCGCGGCCTGGAACACCATGCCGACCCGCGACACCGGGCCGCTGACGGTCGTGCCGTCAACCACCACCCGGCCCGAGGTGACAGGGCGCAGCCCGGCGATGACGCGCATCAGCGTCGACTTGCCGCAACCGCTGGGGCCCACCAGCGCGACGAACTCCCCGGCCCCAACCGTCAGCGAGATGTCGCGCAATGCCTCGACCGGACCGCTGTCGGCCTGGTAGACCATGCCCACCCGGTCGATCTCGATCAGCGGCCTGGCGGCCGAACTCGTCAGCTGTTCGTCCATGCTTGGCGCGCTGGGGTTCGGGGTCTCAACGCACCGGCAGCGGCATCGCCACCTTGGTGAGGAACTCGGTCGTCGACACCGTGCCGCAATCGATCTTGCGCGGCAGACCCATGTAGCTGTTGACGAGGTCGACCGAGGCGCACATTTTTTTCTCGTCGATCCAGCCAATGCCCTTGTCGGCATAGGTCTTGGTGCGCATCAGATCCAGTCCGAGCATCATGTTGGGTTCGATGATCGACAGATCGATTTCCGGCACCCGCTTCTTGAAGATCACGAGCGCGCCTTTCGGGTCGGCCATCACGTCACGCCAACCCAGGTAAGCCGCCTCGAGGAAGGCCTTCAGCACTTTCGGACGCTCCTTCATCGTCTTCTCGCTGGCGATGATAGACATGCTGTACAGGTCGAAGCCGGTGTCGGCCCAGGGCATCATCAGCGCGTTGCCCGCGCCCATCGCCTTCTCGTAGAAAGGCAGGCCTGTCGAGTAGTCGCCGACCACGTCGACGCGCTTTTCGGCCAGTGCCGCGATCTTGGCCGTGGGTTCGATGTTCACCCAAGTGACCTTGCTGTCGTCGATCTTGTGCAGTTTGGCGAATGCCGGCCAGGCTTGGCGCTGGCCATCGCCGGGTGGCGCGCCGATGGTCTTGCCCTCAAGGTCTTTCGGCTTGGTGATCGGCTTGTCTTTGCGGCTGAAGAAATTCAGCGGCGTGTTGTCGAACACCATGCCGACCATCTTGACCCGGGCCCCGCGCGAGGATGCGCTCAGCACCGCGACCGCGTCGGCCAGACCGGCATCGGCGCGGCCGGTGTCGACCTTGGCGATCGAGTCTCCCGAGCCCTTGGAATTCTCCAGCGTCACCTCGAGTCCGCGCTGCGTGAAATAGCCTTTTTCCAGGGCGACCCAGTAAGCCGCGTGGTCGCCGACCGCGAACCAGTTCAGCGCGAAACTGAATTTCTCGGGTGTCTGCGCAAAGGCGCTGGCGCCACACAGTGCGAGCAGGGTCAGCCCCGTGCGCGTCAGGCTCAGAAAACGTTTGCTCATCGTTGCTCTCCTTCGGTTGAACTGCAAGTCATTGCCCATCAGATCTCGCCTGCCCAGGGCGCCAGCACTCGCGAAAGCCAGGCGACGATGCCGAACAGCAGCAAGCCCAGGATTGAGATCAAGATCAGCGCCGCGAACGCTACCGGCGTGTTCATGCTGCTCTGCGAGGTGATGATCACGTAGCCCAGACCGCGCTGCGAGGCGACGAATTCGCCGACGATGGCACCGACCACTGCCGCGGTCGCGGTGATCTTCAGCGCGCTGAGGATGTAGGGGTAGGCGTTGGGCACGCGGATCTTGGCGAAGACCTTCCACTTCGGCGCGTTGAAGACTCGGCCCAGATCGATCAGGTCCTGGTCGATCTGGGTCAGCCCGACGGCGGTGTTGATCACGACCGGGAAGAAACCGATCAGCGCACCGATCAGCATGTTGGGCACGATGCCGTAGCCCATCCAGACCAGGAACAGCGGCGCGACCGCGACCTTTGGCAAGGTGTTGACGAACACCAGAAAGGGCGTCAGGGTGCGCGAGATCGCATTCGACCAGGCGATCGCCAGCCCCAGCAGGACGCCGGCAACGCCTGACAGCACGAAGGCGCCGAGGATTTCGACCCCGGTGACCCAGATGTGCCGCGACCACGGGATCTCGTCGCCGAACAGCGCACGCCACACCGCGATGGGGGAGGGCAGCAGGTACTCGCGGATGTCGAGGTAGGTCGACGCGAGCTGCCAGGCCAGCGCGAGCGCGACGAACAAGGCCGTCGCGGGCAGGTTCTGCGACAAGCACCGCAGCAGCCGGTTCACCGGGCTTCCCGCAGCGGACAATCGAACGTGAGTCGCGTCAACCTGGGTTTGAAGGCAGTGGCTTGCATGCTGGTCGCCGCTCAGTCCAGCCAGCGCTCAAGGTGTTCGGCGACAAAGGCGTCGTCGCTCAGATCGCGGTGCGTCGCCAGCACCCGGTCGATCTGCTGCGCCTGGCCGGCACTCAGGCCCTCCTCGGGGTCCAGGCACCAGATGCCTTCGAGCAGGCCTTGCCGGCGCAGCACTTCATGGCAACCCGCGATGCAGCCGCGAAAGTCGTTGGCGACGTCGAAGAATGCGCTGTTGCAGTCGGTGACGCGGCTGTCCAGCGCCAGCAGTTCGGCGTCGACCGGGGCTTGTGCGCGGGTCGCCGCATGGCAGCGCGCCAGCAGTTCGACCGCGCTGCGGGTCCAGACCGACCAGTGGCCGAGCAAGCCGCCGCGAAACCGCAGCGTGACCGGCCGGCCCTCGCGCGTCAGCGTGAACGGCGTGACCAGGTCGAGCACGATGTGGTCGTCGTTGCCGGTGTACAGCGCGATGCGCTGCTCGGCACCTGCCTCGACGACGCCTCGAAGCACGTCGAGCGTGCGGTAGCGGTTGAAGGGCGCGACCTTGATCGCCACGACATTGGCGATGGCCGCGAAACGGGTCCAGAACCCGGCGCCCAGCGCCAGCCCGCCAACCGCTGGTTGCAGGTAGAAGCCGACCAGTGGGATCTCGCTCGCCAAGGCTTCGCAGTGCTCGATCAACGCGTCTTCGCTGGCACCTTTCATCGCGGCCAGGCTGAGCAGGCCCGCCTGGTAACCGAGCCGGCGCGCGATACGCGCCTCGGCCACCGCTTGCTCGGTGCGACCGCACAGGCCGGCCACCATCACCCGGGGCTGCAGCTGCGGGTGCCAGGTTCGGGCGGTGTCGGCTGCCAGGCTCAGGACTTGCTCGAACATCCCGCGCTCGCGAATCGCGAACTGCGTGGTGTGCACCCCGACCGCCAAGCCGCCGGCGCCGGCATCGAGGTAATAGCGGGTCAAGGCGCGTTGGCGGCGCGGATCGAGTTCGCGTCGGGCGTTCAGCGCCAGCGGATGGGCCGGAATGACCAGGCCGGCCCGCAACGCAGATTGCCACCCCTGCGGTCCGGCATCGGGCGCTGTCGGCGACGGCGGCTCGGGTTTGTCCATGGATCAGCCAAACTCCGGGCCAGCGACGACGAAGAGCCTGGCGCTGCCTGCCAGGGACCGGGCATCACCCAGCGCCATGCGCTGGAACGGGCGCTGCTGGCGAAAGCCTCGGCTTTGAAGCGCTGCGGTGAGCGCCGCCCAGCGCGTGGGAACGTCCAGGAACACCCGACCGTGCAGCCCAGCCAAGGCTGTTGAGATCAAGGCGATGGCGGCCGACTCATCGGAGGCCACCAGCGGCCCGATCTGCGCGGCGCGCAGGCCGGCACGCAAGACCACGAAGCCCTGTGCGTCGTGCGACACCCAGGCCCGGGTGTCGCGTCGCGACAGGAAAGCCTCGAGCAGGAATCGCCGATCGACCAGGCTGGCCGAGGCATCGAGCGCGCAAACCGCGTCTAGGTCGTCCGCGCCGGCTCGGCCGATGTCGCTGCGCCCGACCTGTTCGGCGGCAGCTGTTGGCGCCAACTCGGCTTCCCAGCGCTCAAAGGCCAGACCGGGCACAAAGCCTAGCCGCCGATACACCGGAGCGCCGGCCGGCGTGGCATCGAGCACCGGCGTGACGCCGGCTTGACGCAGAGAGTCGACGCAGTCCTTGAGGAGTTCGGTGGCGAGTCCACGGTGGCGCCACGCCGGGTCGACCAGCACCATCGAAATCCAGCCTTGGCCGCCGCCATAAGGCAGCGCAGCCGCGGTCGCGACCAGCAAGCCCGCGGCATCACGAATGCCTTGCACCTGGCCGTGAGCGATGAACACAGCCCAGTCTTCGGCCGTCTGGTTCCAGCCGCAGGCGCCCGACAAGGCCAGCGCGCCAGCGATGTCGTCGACCGTGACGCGGCCGCGACTCAGCGATTCAGAAACGGCCATCACGGGTCTCGAACTTGGTGGGCTTGTTGTAGGTCGGTCCATCGCTGGCGACCCAATCGGCGACCCAATCGAGCATCGCTGTCAGTGGCACCACCGGTTCGCCGAACAAGGCGCAGGCCTGGGTGGTGTCCGACAGCAAGGCGGTGTCGGCCTCCTGGCCGACGATGTGCGCCGGCTTGCCCAGGCGCTGGCCGAACTGCTGCGCCAGCCAGCGCACCGACAAGGTCTGCGCGCCGGTGCAATTGATCGGCGTCGTCGGGTCGGTGCAGTGGCGCAGGCAGCGCAGGATCTGCGCGTTGGCGTCGCCTTGCCAGATCACGTTGACATGGCCCATGGTCATGTCGATCGCGGCGCCCGCAGCCACGCGCGTGGCGATGTCGAGCAGCACGCCGTAGCGCAGGTCGATCGCGTAGTTCAATCGAACGATCCGCCCCGGTGTTGCGTGCTGGGCAGAGAAGTGCTCGAACATGCGCTCGCGGCCGACGCAGGACTGCGCATACTCGCCAATGGGCGACAGCGCCGTCGCCTCGGTCGCGCCCGAGCTTGCCGACGCGGTCAATGGATAGACGTTGCCGGTCGAGATCGCGACGATGCGCGAGGCGCGAAAGACCTGGGCCACGCCGGACGGCACCCAGGTGTTCATCGCCCAGGTCAGCGGCAGATTGCCCGTCGCGCCAAACTTGTGGCCTGCGGCGAACACGATGTTGGGCGGGCGCGGCAGATTGGCCAGGACGGCGGGGTCTAGCAGATCGGCGGCGATCGTCTCGATGCCCCAGGCCTCCAGGCGTTCGCGCACCGTCGGGTCGCTGAATCGTGCGACGCCGACCACGCGCCGGTGCGGGCTGGCCCGTTTGGCCAGGCGGGCCAGTGTGGGGCCCATCTTGCCCGCCACGCCCAGGATCATCAGGTCACCATCGACCTGGGCCAGGTCGTCGATCAGCGCCTGGGTCGGCTGGCTCAGCAAGTCTTCGAGCTCGGCGACCGAAGCCAGGCGGCGCGGCAGCCGGGTCGCGTCGAGCAGGGAAGGCGGCGAGCCGTTCATGGCCATTGCTTTTTGAAGACCGGGGCCAGCGCCATGGATCAGGCCATGACGGCAGATTGCCGGGAGGGAGGGAGTGTGTCTGGCGATGATGCCAGTCCTTGCGGCTCGGGCTAGCGTGAAAACCCTGGGGATAGGCCGACGCGTCTGAATTTGTCTTTGGATGCAGGCTGAGATCTGCTCGCGAGTTGTGGGGCGTTGATGGCCCAGCCCAAATGCGTCTGTCCATGGCGCCGTCTACGGCTTATCGCTTGCCCGCGGGTCGCTTGCCTCGGTCCCGCAAGCACTCGGACGCAGCCGAGCCTCGAATCCAAGGAGGACACGCATGCGAGTGATTGCGCAAGGCCTGCACTTTCCTGGCGGCGCGATCGCTGCGCCCGACGGCAGCCTGCCGGTGGTCGAGATCGCTGCAGGCTGCCTCACTCGCAGCACGGCGCAAGACGAGCGCGAAGTGATGGCGCAGTTGGCTGGCGGCCCGAATGGCGCTGCCTTCGGCCCGGACGGGCGCTGCTAGGCCTGTAACAACGGCGGCTTCGCATGGCGCGAGCGCAACGGGATGCTGCTGCCGCGCGGCATTCACAGACGCTGTTATTTGGCACCAGC